>NZ_JNWJ01000022.1:0-130702 GCF_000716805.1 Streptomyces yerevanensis
CGACCCATTGTGGGCGCGTTCACCTCGGGGACGGAGCCGGTCACGGGTTCTCGACATCGCCGGCCAAGATTTTTTTGGCGATTTTCCGGCGCTCGTGGAGGAGCAAGGAATCAGGGCCCCTGGTACTCGCGGATTTCGACGTCCGCGAGCTGCCAAGAGGCCCTGATTCCGCAGGTCAGGTCAGCGATCAAAGCTCGGTTTTGGGGCTGCTGTTACTGGGGTCCAGGAACAGCTTCCAGAGTGCGGTGATGAGGACTGCCCACTCCGACGCCTGGTTGTCGCCCCTCTGCTGCGCTATCCCCAGGAGGTCACTGTTCGTTGCTTCGAACTCCGGGTTGTTGACGGGGGCGTCGTTGCTGTTGGCGCCGGGGGTCTCCGGCCCTTCGGCGGGCTGGTCGGCCAGCTCCTCGGCGGTGGGCGTCTCCTCCGTGACCTGCAGAGCAGGGGCACCCGCTGTGGGGTTGGGACAGGTGATGGATCCTCCGCTCTCCTGGCACACGGGGGCAGGCACGGGCATGGTCACGTCCGATGCGTTGGGGCCCTCCAGGTACTGGTAGAGGTGGAAGTCCGTGTAGTGGTTGGGGGTGTAGAAGATAAAGCCGTTGACGTTGTCCCGGACGATCCGCTCGTCACCGCGATTCGTGCCCCGGGTCGGCCGGATGTCGATGTCGTACTCGAGGAGCTGCGGCTCCTGCGTCCCGGGGATGCTCCGGATGAAATTGGTGAGATCCCCGGCGGCGGCGTCGAGGAAGAAGCCTCCGCGCATGATGTGGCCGACCCGGTTTGTCGCTGCGTTCGTGGGGTCGTTGGGGTCGCTCATGTCGATCCGGTCGCTCCGCCTGCCGAAGGGGAAGCCCCGGCTCATCCAGTAGGCGATCGCGGTATCCAGTTTCTCCGTCGGGAACTGGAAGTTCTTACCGTCGTCGACGGCGGCGCTCGCCTGCTGCTCCTGGGACGCGACGAACCACGTTCCGCCGCCCAGCAGCGTCGCCACGGCGAGGAAGAGCGCCAGGAACTTCCCGCTGAGCCATCGGGAACGGCGTCTGTGCGCGTGGGCGCTGGGCGCCCGCCCGGTGCCGGAGGCTGGGGTCATCTCCATGGTTGCTCCTTGAATCGTGGTGGTGTTGGTTGTCGATCGAGGGCTGATGGCCGCTTCGGCCCCCAACGGGCAGTCGGTGCTTCAGTGATCTGTGCGAGGCATCGCATGGGGGGGCGGAGTGTGCTCGCCCCCCATGCGATGTCTTCTGTCTTCCGATGCCTCCGTCGTCTTCCGATGCCTTCGTCGTCCGCTCGGGGAGCGGACGACGCCGTGCGTATCCAGGAGTTGCTTCCGACTGGACACCGGCGAGGTCGGTGGGATGTACGCGGGCCGTGTCACACCAGACCCGGTAAGCCACAGCAACCTCACAGGCCGCATGGTCGACGGAGGCGCATTTCCGTCACCAGGGTCATTTGTCCCAACCGGCGGGTATTGTTGAGCGTTCAAGATCCAGGCTGAGGGCTCCCGTCAGGTCGCGCGTCGGGTAACACGACCGTGGCCAGCGGCTGTTGAGTGCGTTCGCGGAGGTGTCCGCAGCGTGCTGCGGACGGGTGTGTCCTGCGCCACAGGGGTGGCGGGACATCCCACGCACCGACCGGACCGCGCACCGTGGCTTCGACTCCCTGAACTCCGCCAACCGCAGATGCGGGATCGGCACTTCACGTACATATGTGTCCTCGTCCCCGTTCGGCAGGGGCGGGCCGCCTGGCCCGGAGAACGCGCCTGCCTCGAAGTGCCGGCGGACCCGCACCCGCCCGCCGGGGAGGCTGCGGGAGCCGGCCTGCTCGTACGCCATGCCCGGCGGGGCGATGGCCGGGGACAGGTCGGTACAGTCCCGCGCGGACGCGCAAACCCGCAGGACGCTTCCGCGTCGCGGGCCCATGGCCCCTGTCGCGCAGAGCGTGAACACGCAGGGGGAGTTTGTCCTTCAGGCGCTCAGACGAGCGATGCGTGAACGTGGCGGGGAGAAGTGCTCACGCTGTGGGACTGGCACCGTTCCTAATCAGTGAGCAGGAGTGAGTCTTGGACCCAAACCTGGTCAACTGGCGCATCCCGAACGGTTGTGGATGCGCTGGTCACCCGCGTTCGCGCCGCGTCCGGCGACACGGATCGTGTCCGTGGTCCGGGGATGCGGGGGCGGGTTTCCTCACGCCCGCGGGTGCCGTGTCCGGCCTGGGCGGTCCGATGCCCCACACGATCGCTCTGGTCGTGTGGGGGCGGTGCCGTCCGTCGCCGGACGCGGTGTCCGAGAGCGCGTCGCCCGATCGCGACGCCGGCGGCGTCGTGGCGGGTGGCCTTGCGGTTCTTGCTGCTGAGGGGCTTCTGCCAGTGCTCGGCGCCCCAGCGGGAGGTGTAGGCGGGGTCGACGACGACGATGGTAATGCCGAGTTCGGCGGCCATGGACACGAGCCGTGCCCGCAGTTCGGCGACGGGCATGCCGGAGATCAGCTTGCGGAACTGCTTCCTGCGGCCGTGTTTCTCCCGCGTCTTCTCCGCGCCGAAGTCCAGGTCCTCGATCGCGATGGAGACGCCTTCGCGCCGTGCCCAGCGAAGGAGGCGGGTGAGGGCGTGCCTCACCTGGGCGTCCCGGTAGGTGGCCGGCCCGTCGAGGTCGTAGAAGAATCGGCGGGGCTCACCCATCGGGTTGCCGTGCTCATCCAGACGCCACGCTGCGAAGTGGTCGGCGTTGGTGTCCACACCGATGAGCCCGTTCGCCCTGGCTACGGTCAGGGGAACGGTCTGGACCGGCGGGATCGTCCACGACGCGGTGAGGTACCAGCGGCCCCGGTCCACGTCCAGGTGGATGCGGTAGGCGACAGCACGGTTCGCCGATACGCGGTCGGCCCACTCTTCGCCGCGGTGCCGGAAGTTGATCCGGCCGTCGAGCACGTACCGGCCGCGCGGGGCGTTGGCCAGGTGCGCCAGCGGAGCCGGGAGCTTGATGCTGACCTCGCCGTCGGAGCTGACGCGGATGGTCTCGTTCCCGAAACGCTTCCCCGACTCCCCGTCTGCCTGGAGGAACCAGCGTTCGGCATCCCAGCGCCTGCGCCACTCGTACTCGGTGAGCTGGGCGGCTTCCAGACTGTGCCGGTTGCGAGCCAGTCGCTTCCCGCCCCGCGCCACGTGCACGACACCGGCCTCACGGTCGGACCGCTCGCGCTCCAGCCGGTCTTCCAGCACATGCAGGCGCCGGGTCTTTTGGAACCACTCCTGCTTCGTGCGGTAGCCGCCCGGCGCCCGCTTCGTGCCTTTCTCCCCGACCGGCTGGGACAGGCGGTGCGCGATCGTGTGCACCCCGGCCTCAAGGTTCTGGATGTGGGCGAGTTGGGCACGGCGCGAGAGGCCCCACTGGTCGTGGGTGGCCTTCGTGATGCTCCCGGCCCAGCGCGAGGACGACTCCTCGGTCAGGGCCCGCTTGCGCTCCGCCCACTGGTCGCTGTCGTGATCGGTACCCGCCCGGCAACGTGCCTTGAGGTCGGCGCAAGCCAGCGAACCCAGGTGTGCGCCCACTAGGGGCAGCACCTCACGGTCCCGCTGGGACATGCCCTTGATGCTGGTGCGGATCGCCACCCCGGACGGGCCCGGCGCAACGAACGGCGCCTCGATCGTGCGCAGTGTGGAGTCAGCCATGCTCGGCGGCCTCCAAAGCCCTGCGGGCCCGGTTCTTCGCCGACCGGCGACCGTACAGGCGAGCGTAGAACGAGGTCAGCACCTCCACCATGTCGCGCACCAGGTCGTCTTCGGCCTCGCCGTCATCAAGGACCACGAGGCGGCGCCCATGTGCGGACAGGGCGGCTTCGACAAGTTCGATGTTCATCCGGCCCAGCCGGTCCTTGTGCTCGACCACCACCGTGGTCACGTCCGGATCGGCCAGCAGCCGCTTGGCCTTGGGGCAGGCACCGTTCATACCGGATGCGATCTCCTTCTCCACCCGCACCACCCGGTGACCGGCCTGCGCCGCCCACCGGGACAGCCGGGCGACCTGCCGTTTCAGGTCGGTCTTCTGGTCATGGGAGGAGACACGGGCATACAGGCCTAGCCCGCCGATCGCCTCGGGCGCGGCATTGACCCCCACGTTCACGAGGATCGTGCGCGGGCCGACCCGCTGAGCGGGTACCGGCAGCGTCCCCTCACGGAACCAGCGATACGCGGTCTGCGGATGCACGCCCTGCGCCTTCGCCCATTCCGTGAGATTCATGCTCTGACAACGACACTCACTCACACATGGTTACGCTCACTCACTCGACCTTGAAGACCAGCAATTGAAAACCCCTCTGGGCCCACCACCGCGCCCAAGTCCCGGTGATGCGCCGGGAGTCGGTGCATCAGCGCATCCTGAAAGCATCGGCAAGGTCGTCGGGTGGTTCATCGAAGTCGTCGGGGGTGTGGATCTGCCCCCGCAGTGAGCCCCGGCCGGTCCGCTTCACGCCGTCCTCACTCCGTACGGCCAGCGGCTCGGCCGCGGGCACGCGCAGTGCCGGGCCCTCGTCCAGCCCCAGCACGACGGCGAGTCCACCGGTCGCGTACCGCTCACTTCGTACAGTACGGACAGCACGCCACTCGCCCCGCGCCCGCACGCGCTGTCCGGGCCGGACCATGACGGCGGCGACCTCTCGCTCAACAGGCTCAGCCACGATGTCCGGCGCTTTGAGCTCCACCCATACGGTCTTCCCGATCCCACCCGCGCGCTCGTCAACTCCCCAGCGGTGAGCCAGCGCCTCCACGAGCAACAGCCCACGCCCACCGGTCTCGTCGTCACCGGGCTCCCGCACTTCGGGCCTGCCCGAGCCCGCGTCGCTGACCTCCAGCCGCAGCAGGCCGTCCTCCAGCGATCGCGCGATCTGTACGCCCACCTGCCGATCACTCGGCACGGGTACGCGCAACGCATTGGTGACCAGCTCCGAGAGCACCAACTCGGCGGTGTCCAGGACGCCTTGGGCCACGCCCCATTCGCCGAGCGCGGCGTGCAGCGCCGCTCGGGATCTCGGCACGCTGCGGCGGCAACGGGGCAGCCGGAAGGTGACCTCGTTCGAGCCGAAGGTCTCTGTCATGACGCCCCCCTGAGGGTCGATAGATGGTGCTCAAGTCCCCGCGAGCCTGCGGAAGTTCGGACTCCCGCCACGAAAAGGGTGCCGCGAAACGGTGAGATGGCGCAACGTTGAAGGGAGAGTCAGGCCTCAATTCACCCTTTCGAGTAATCTGCGGGCAGTTCGGCAACAGCCCTGGTAGGGAGGTACGTATGCCAAACGTCAAACCATCCACCGTGCTCGGGCGCCAACTGGGCGACGAACTAAGGCGCTTGCGTGAAGCCGCGGGTCTGACCACTACGCAAGCGGCCGATGCGCTCGACTGCACCAAGGGGAAGATCAGCCGCATCGAGAACGGTCACGTGCCCGTGCGCACCCCAGACCTGATCGCCCTCATGCAGGCATACGAAGTCGGGGACTCGGAGACGCGCGAACGCCTCGGCTCCCTCGCCCGCAGAGCCAACCGGCGTCGACGCGAAGGCTGGTGGCATCAGTACGGTGCCGTCCTCGCTGATACGTACCGCGACTACATCGAGATGGAGAACATCTGCGACGGCATCAAGACGTTCCAGGCTCAGCTGGTCCCGGGGCTCCTGCAAACACCCGCGTATGGACGAGCGATCACCGTGGCGTCTAGCGCATGGAAGACGGCGGAGGAGATCGACCAGTTCGTACAAGTGCGGATCGCCCGGCAGGAACGGCTCGCCGGCGAGGCGCCGTTGGAGCTCTGGGCCGTACTCGCCGAAGGCGTTCTCCGCCAGCAGGTTGGGGGACCCGCCGTCATGCGCGATCAACTAGAACACCTGGCAACCATGGCCGAAATGCCCAACATCACCGTCCAGGTACTGCCGTTCTCGCGCGGTGCGCATTCAGGTATGTTCGGCCCATACCTACTGCTGAGCTTCCCGCGGGTGTCAGCGCTGGACCTCGTCCTGACAGAGACCCCGATCGGCAACATCTGGATGGAGCAGGAGTCCGAGGTGGCCCACTACCGCGAACTCTTCGACGACGCTCGCACGTCGGCGTTGCCGCCAACGGAATCGCTCACGCTGATCCGTCGTATCGCCAAGGAGTACACGCAATGAGCCGGGACCACTTCCCCTCGCCCGTTCCCGCAGAAGCGATATGGCGCGTCAGCAGCTACAGCGGCGGGCAGGGCAACTGCGTCGAGGTCACCGACAGCACCCCCGCCCTCGCTGGAGCGGCATGGCGCATCAGCACCTACAGCGGCGGGCAGGGCGAATGCGTCGAGGTCGCCGACAACCTTCCCGCCCTCGTCCCCGTCCGCGACAGCAAGCGCCCCACCGGCCCAGTGATCGCCTTCACCCCCCGCGCCTGGCGCACCTTCATCGCCCACCTGGACTGAACGCCTCCGCCGACGCCCGACCTCCGCACGGGTAGCCGAGCCACACGCCAGTACTTGCAGATTCCTCGCTCCACACTGGACACGTGGCTGCGCGGGCAGGCCGTCGGCACTCCTCTGGTCCACCACAGCGCCTCCGTGCGGCGAGGCCAGCCGTCCGTTCCTTTCGTGGCTGTGGTCGAGGCCTACGTCCTGCGCTCCTTGCGCGATCTGGGCCTGAGATGACGGAGACCCGGGAAGCCGCAGCCGTGCGCAGAGCCGGACTCCCGCGCAGGTCCTGAAAGAAGCCCGGCGCCGGGACAGCCGGGCCAAGTGAGCCCGCGTCCTTGAAGCGATCCGGTCTCTTCGCCGGACGGGGGTCCACCAGTTGGTGGACCTCAAGTTCAACCGGTCGCTGCTGTCGGCACCACACCCCCGACGAAGAGCATGGATGACATGAAGAATCTTCCCGTACGCATGGCTCGTTGGAGCGCCGCCCACCCCTGGCGGGGCATCGTCGGCTGGTTCGTGTTCGTCGTCCTGTGCCTCGGTATCGGCATCACCGTCGGCACCAACGCGGCCACCACCGAGGACTTCCGCATCGGAGAGGCGGGACGCGGCGAGGCGATCGCAGCGGAGGGCGGGTTACAGCAGCGCCCCGTCGAACACGTCCTGATCACCGCGAATCCGGGCACCGGAAAGCTCGACATCGCCGCGGCCGACTCGGCCGCCGCCGATGTCGCCGCCCGGATGGGCAAGCTGCCCGAGGTGTTCTCCGTCGCCGACCCGGTGCGCGGCGCGGACAACACGGCGGTGCGGGTCACCGTCACCATGAAGGGCCCGGAACTGGAGGGCAAGGAGCACGTCGACCCGCTGCTCGAGCAGACCGCGGCCGTGCAGAAGGCCAACCCCGGGCTGCGCGTCGAGGAGACCGGATCGCCTTCCATCAGCGAGGGCGTCGACAAGCTGCGCGGCGACGACCTCGCGCGTACCGAGATGATCGCCCTGCCGGTCACCCTCATCACCCTGCTGCTGGTCTTCAGCTCCGTGGCGATGGCCCTCGTACCGCTGCTGCTCGCCCTGTCCTCGATCGCCGCGGCCGTCGGCCTGACGATGGTGGCCTCGCACGTCTTCCCCGACAACGGCATCAGCACCAACATCATCCTGCTCATCGGCCTCGCGGTCGGCGTCGACTACACGCTCTTCTACCTCAAGCGCGAACGTGAGGAACGGGCCCGCGCCGGCGGCAAACTGAGCCCGCAGGCCGTCGTCGAACTCGCCGCCGCCACGTCCGGCCGGGCCGTTGTCGTCTCCGGCCTCGCGGTCGCCGTCTCCAGCGCCACCCTCTACCTCGCCGACGACGTCATCTTCTCGTCCATCGCCACCGGCGCGGTCCTCGTCACCCTCGTCGCCGTCGTCAGCTCCCTGACCGTGCTGCCCGCCCTCCTCGCCAAACTGGGCATGCGCGCCGAGCGCCGTGCCGAGCGCCGGACGGCCCGCGGGCTCGCGCCGAAGAAGCAGAAGACGCACAAGACCGGCCCCGGCCGCCTGACCGCCGCGGTGCTGCGCCCCGTCGCCAAGCACCCCATCGCCGCGCTCACCGTCACCGTTGTCGCGCTGCTCGCCCTCGCCGCCCCGGTCCTCGGCCTCAAGCTCACCGACATGGGCCGCGAGACACACTCCCGCTCCATCGCCGCCATGCAGGTCTACGACCGGCTGAACGCGGCCTACCCGGAGCTGAAGTCCATGCACCAGGTCGTCGTCCGCGCCGACGCCGACCGTTCGCCCGAGGTGACCGCCGCCCTGCGCGAACTCGCCGCCGACGTCAAGGACGACCCGCGCCTGAGCGGCACTTCCCAGCTGACCACGTCGCCCGACAAGCGGATCAGCATGCTCCAGCTACAGGTCCCGCACTACGTCAGCAGCGACAAGGCCCAGTCGTCGCTCAAGGACATCCGCGACACATACCTCCCTGAGACCGTCGGCCAAGTGAAGGGTGCCGAGACCGCGGTCACCGGTGACGTCGCCCGCTACACCGACTACCCCGCCCACCAGGAACAGAAGCTGCCCCTCATCATCGGGGCACTGCTCCTGGTCACCTTCGCCATGACCGTCTGGGCGTTCCGCTCCGTGGTCCTCGGTCTGGTCGGCATCCTCCTCAACCTTCTCTCCGCCGCCGCCTCGCTCGGCATTCTCGTCATGGTCTTCCAGCACACCTGGGCCGAAGGCCTGGTCGACTTCACCTCCACCGGTTCGATCGGCACCCGTGTCCCGCTGTTCCTCTTCGTGATCCTGTTCGGCCTGTCGATGGACTACCAGGTCTTCGTGATCAGCCGGGTCCGGGAGGCCGCCCTGCGCGGAGTCCCGACCCGCAAGGCCGTGATCGAGGGCGTCGGCAGCTCGGCGGGCGTGGTGACCAGCGCCGCCGTGATCATGGTCACGGTCTTCGCCAGCTTCGCGGCCCTGCACCTGATCGAGATGAAGCAGATCGGCTTCAGCCTCGCGGTCGCCGTCCTCCTGGACGCCTTCGTCATCCGTATGCTGGTTCTGCCGTCCATGATGCTCCTGCTCGGCGAGGCCAACTGGTGGCCCTCGCGCGGAGTGCGCCGTGCCCGCCGCAGCACCGAACAGGCCTCCCGCCCCCTGGAATCGGTAGGCTGATCGACTCGACCGTCGGCCCCTCAACTCCTCCACGCACGAGGTGAATCAGCGTGAGTCAGTGGCAGCAGCAGCCGGGTGACCGGCTCACCCAGGACCGTATCCGCCGCTGGAACGCAGCAGGCTGGATCCTGTTCGGCCTGCTGCCCCCGGCCATCGCCGTGTTCGACGAGTCGTCGGCCCTGAAGTACTGGATGCTCGGTCTGCTCACCCTGATCGCGCTGTGCCACACCGTCGTTCTCGTCCGACCGGACAACCCCGTCCTGCTTCCCCGTACCTACCTCGCCGTCCTCGCCCTCGTCCTGGGCGCGACGTCCTACCTCCTGGACGGTGGGGCCGCCTTCTACGTGGTGTCCCTGCCGCAGTTCTGGCTCTTCACCAGCGCCCCGCGGGACGCGATCACGCTCAGCGGGGCCGCCGCGGCCCTCACCGTGATCGGCGGCACGCTCGGCCAGGGCTGGAGCCCTCAATTCCTCACCGGAAACGTGGTGTTCACCGTCGTCGCCTACGCCGCAGGGGTGGGTCTGGGGCTGTGGTTGCACCGCTTCATCGGCCAGAGCAACGAGCGACAGGAGCAACTGACCGCCGAACTGGCCGTCACCCAGGAGGAGTTGGCGGCCGTGTATCAGCGGCAGGGCGCGGCCGAGGAGCGCGAACGGCTCGCCCGGGAGATCCACGACACCCTCGCCCAGGGCTTCGCCTCCATCGTGGTGCTCGCGGAGGCCGCCCGTTCCGCCACCGTCACCGACCCCGTGCGCTGCGCCGAGCAGCTCACCTCCATCGAGCAGACCGCGCGCGAGAACCTGGCCGAGGCCCGGGTGCTCGTCGGCTCCGCCCCCGAGAGCGGCGTCGCACCCGGCTCGCTGGCCACCACCCTGCGTAGAACCCTGGACCGTTTCGTCCAGGACACCGGCCTCACCGTCACCGCCGAACTGCCCGACATGGACCTGGACCAGCGCACCCGCGTCGCCCTGCTGCGCTGCACGCAGGAGTCCCTCGCCAACGTGCGCAAACACTCGGGCGCCTCCACCGTCGGCGTCGTCCTCACCGAACTCGCGGGCGGTGTCGAGCTGGAGATCACCGACGACGGCTGCGGTTTCGTCGTCGAGGATTCCCAAGGCTTCGGCCTCGACGGCATGCGCCGACGGCTGGCCGAGCTCGACGGTGAACTCGCCGTCACCAGCTCCCTCGGGGACGGCACCCGTGTCCTCGCCAGCCTTCCCACGCACAGTCAGGACTGACCATGACCGACACCGCGTACGACCGGATCCGCGTGGTCGTGGTCGACGACCACGCCGTGATGCGCGCCGGAGTCATCGCCCTGCTGGCCAACGAGCCCACGATAGAGATCGTCGGCGAAGCGAGCGACGGCCGCGAGGGCGTCGCCCTCGTCGAGCGGCTCGCCCCCGAGGTGGCCCTCCTCGACCTGCGCATGCCGGTGCTCGACGGCGTGGCCGCCACCACCGAGATCGTCGCCCTGCCGGTGGCCACCCGGGTGCTGATCCTCACCACGTACGACACGGACGTCGAGATCGAACGAGCCGTGGAGGCCGGCGCCGTCGGCTACCTCCTCAAGGACACCACCCGCGAGCAGCTCGCCGACGCCATCCGCTCGGCGGCGCGCGGTGAGACGGTCCTCGCGCCCAAGGTCGCGGAGCGTCTCGTGGCCCGGATGCGCCGCCCCGAGCCGGTCGTGCTCACCGCCCGCGAGCGGGACGTGCTGAAGGCGGTCGCCGACGGCCTGTCCAACGCGGAGATCGGCCGTCGCCTGGTCATCGGGGAGGCCACGGTGAAGACGCACCTTCTGCGGGTCTTCGCGAAACTCGACGTCAGCGACCGCACCCGCGCCGTCGTCGTCGCCCTGGAACGCGGACTCCTTGCGCACTCCTGAGGCCCGGGCGCCCTAGGGCCTGTTCTGAGTTGAGGTCACGGGAGGGCTGGAAGGCTGCGTAACCAGAGGATGGACCCGCGCAGGTGGAGTCCTGCGGCATAGCTCTCGGGTGTCTTGTCATAGCGGGTGGCCAGCCCTGAGGCGGCCTTCGAGACGCACGCCGTGTCGCCGGTGCACGCGGAGGTCACCAAACGCCTCCGCGAACTCTGCGTCGCGGGGACGGAGGCGTACCGGCTCGGCCTGGTCGCCGGGAAGGGGCTCCCGCGGCGCCTTGAGACAACGACGCGTGCCGACGGTCAGGCGCCGCAGGCCCCGTTTCCGCCGAGGCTGATCATGGCGCGGTACAGCTGCTCCTCGGTGAGCGGCGGCGCCGGCAGCGGGTGGGCGCGGTCGGTTCGGAAGCCGTCGAGCAGAAGGTAAAGGTGGCGGCGCCAGGCGTCCGGGGCGATGGCGTGGGTGGCCTCGGTGACGCGGCTGTGCGACCAGATGACGAAGGCAAGGTCCTCGGGGGTGAGGTCGGGGCGCAGGCTGCCCTGCTCCTGCGCACGCTCGACGATGTGTACACCGAGTTCGCGGATGCGGGTCTGGGCGCCCGCCAGGCAGGCGCTCTCCGGCAACCGTATGGAGGCCAAGTCGTTGAACCCCCGGTCCTGTGCCTGGAGTTCGCACATGGTCTCCAGGAAGTGGCACAGCCCCGCCCAGGCGTCATCCATGGTGACGGCCTTCTCGGCGGCCTCCCGCCAGACGGCCAGCTTTTCGGCGAAGGTCGCCTGCACCAGGTCCAGCCGGGTGGGGAAGTGCCGGTACAGCGTGCCGATGGCCACCCCGGCCCGCTTGGCCACCTGCTCCAGGGGTGCCTCCATGCCCTGCTCGGCGAAGCAGGAGCGGGCCGCGGTGAGCAGGGCCTCGCGATTGCGCTGCGCGTCGCGCCGCAGGGGGCGGACAGGTGCCGGGTTCCCGGCGGAGGCGGACGGAGGGTCGATGGCCATGTCACTCAGCCTACCAACCGGAGGGGTGCCTCATATTTCTCTGCTACGATCCAAGAACATGAGGCTGCCCTCGACTTTCAGTCCTGACCGCTGTCGTGGCGGGAAGTGCGCCTCATCCATTCAGGCCGTCCGACCGGAGGAGCACCACCCATGCCCGTCATCGCCGTCATCGGGGCAGGCCCCGGCCTGGGCCTGTCCATCGCCCGCCGCTTCGGAAGGGAGGGTTTCCAGGTCGCCCTGGTCTCCCGGACCCAGGACAAGCTCGACGCGCTCGCCGCGCAGCTCGCCGAGGAGGGCATCGAGGCCGCAGGCTTCGCCGCGGACGTGACGCGTCCCGACTCACTGCAGTCGGCGCTCGCCGCGGTCGCCGACCGGTTCGGGGCCGTCGACGTACTGGAGTACTCGCCCGCCGACCCCACTTTCGCCGGCGCCGCCGCCGTCGACGCCACGGCGCAGGACCTCCACAAGCAGCTCGACTACTACCTGTACGGAGCGGTCGCCGCGGTCCGTCAGGTGCTGCCCGCCATGCTCGAACGCGGCAGTGGCACCCTGCTGTTCTCCACGGGCGCCTCCTCGGTCCGACCGCTCGGCGGCGCGTTCGGCAGCATCGGCGTCGCGGCGGCGGCCCTGCGTAACTACGCCATGGCCCTGGGTATCGACCTCGCCGAGCACGGGGTGCACACCGCGCACGTGGCCATCGGGGTGTTCATCGGCAGCGGTCCCGGCACCGAGCCCGAGACCATCGCCGAGCACTACTGGGACGCCTACACCAAGCGCGACCAGGCCGAGATCGTCCACACCGTCCCCGGCGGCATCTGGTGAGCACCTCCGGCACGCCCGCGGCGAACGCAACCAGGCCACCCTTGGTGAAGATCTTCCGAGCCGCCAACAAGGTCGTACGGCCGCTGCTCGCCTCCCGCTTCCACAAGCCGCTGAGCGGGCGCCTGATGCTGCTCACGTACAAGGGGCACAGGACGGGCCGCGAATTCACGGTCCCCATCGGCTACTTCGACTGGGATCCCGGCACGGTGCTCGCCATGTCCTCCCAGCTCGGCTGGATCCCCAGCATGCGCCAAGGGTCCGCCGTCCGGCTGCGCATCCGGGGCCAGGACCACGGCGCCGTCCCGACGGTCGTCGAGGACCCTGAGGAAGTCGCCGCCCTGCTGGGTGAGTTCGGCCGGCGCAAAGGGCCCAAGGCCGCCAAGGGGCTGATGCTCGGCCTCCCAGGCGACCGGCAGCCCACCGACGACGAGCTGCGCACGGCCGCCGCGAAGACCCGCCTCGTCTGCTTCCGAATGGAGCCCGAGCGGCCGGGCCGGTAGCACTCGACCGGCTGATGCGGTCGACGGAGACCCTTCCCGCCCGCAAGCACTCCAACCATGAGCGCCAGGAGCGGATCATCGCCGAGGCCCTGGCCGAACGCTGGCCGGACCCTGAACGGCAGCAGGCACTCCGGCTGGTCGCCATGGCCGGAGTCGGCACACTGCCCCTGGCCATCGAGATCTGGAGCAGCCTGGAACGCCGTGGGCCGCTGGCCGACCATCTGGACGAGGCATTCGCGGCAGTGCAATCCGAGTTGACCCGGTGACTCGCCGACTGCGCCCGACCCGCGGCTCGCAGTCGGGCCCTGCGGCGTCGGCGCACGGCGCGGCGCTGTTCCCGCTCGGGATCCTCCCTGTCCGCGGCCCCCTCGCCTACGGGATCGTTTTGCCCCTTTGCCGCAGCCCCTTTTCCTCCGCCACGGCCTTCTCCAAGTCCTCAAGGAGCTCCGGTTCGACCACCATGCCCGCCGCGTGGTGATGCGCGCGGGCAACGGTCGAGTCCACGCTGACCAGGCTGAGATCGACGTCGTCGCGGGCCGCCGCCTCGGCGATCATCGCTTCCATGAGGGTCTGGAAGACTTCGTCACGCGCCCACATCCGGAACCGGTCATAGATCGTCGACCCGGTCATAGATCGTCGACCAGGAGCCGTAGCTCTCCGGCACATCCCGCCAGGGACTGCCGGTACGGAACCGCCACATCACCGCGTTGAAGTAGCTGCGCAGGTCAGGAATCGGTCCGAACGCCCCCAGCGGCAGGTGCGGCTCGATCAACTCCCACTCGGCATCAGTCAGATCACCACGAGTCACGCCACCGGTCTACCGCAGCCAGCACCCTCCTGAAGCGGGAATGACCGATCCCGTGATCTCAACTCAGAACAGGCCCTAGCTGGAACGCACTGATCTCCTGGAATCGGCCGTCCCTGTGTTTGGGTTCCGATGTGCGCAGGGGCAGCCCTCCGTTCCCGCCTCTCGCAACGGAACGTGCCCAACGTCCCTTGCCCCCGGCGTTCGTCGCCTCGCGCGATCCGCGCGGTTCGCCCTGCTCGGGCCCGTGGCCTGCTTGGCGGCCCTGGCCGTGATCGCCGCCCTCCAGGGTCACCTGGTTTGACCTGCGTCACTCCCGGAGTGCTGTCTCCGGCCCGACACACACGACAACAGGGCCTCCCGGCACTGCTCGGCCAGATTCGCGTCCCCGAGCTGCCGAGAGGCCCTGCCCTCATGCGCGTACTCCCGGATGATCACCCGACCAGGAACCCTGTTCGACTGCATGCTCCAAGAGCGGCGCGTGAGCGACCTGGCTGACCTATGCGGTCGCGGCACGAATATCGGACGCCAGGTCACGGCTGCTGGAATGCGACCTCAGGATGCGTGGCCTTCGGGCCGTCGAGGAGCGGCTGCGGTATGCCCCGCAGGTGAAGGTCGAAGAAGGCTGACACGTAGTCGCGGGTTATGCGCCACCCGCGTTCTCCGGACAGCGGTATGGCAGGGTCCTTCAGGTCCAACTGCGCGGCCAGATACGGCAGGTCCGTAAAGGAAAAGTGCTCAGCGCCGGTCACAGTCAGCCAGCGTTTCCAGCCGTTCAGATGCTTCCACGCCTGGGCCCAGTCGGTGGTCGGGCTGCTGGGGCTGTGGGTGGACTCGGCGCCGAGCATCATGAACGGGCGCTTACCAAGGCCCGCCGCAGCAGGGTGCAGGAAGAAGTTACCGTCCAGGTCGACCCCCGCCCGCACGCGGCGGTCGGCGGCCATGGTGGCCGCGGCGGCCGCACCCCCGATCGAATGCCCTCCGATTCCGATTCGGCTCGGGTCGATCACATGGGACAGTGCCCCGGCCCGTCGGCCGTTGGTCAACTCGCTGATCACGAAGGACATGTCCTTGGCCCGGCCGCGCACGACGACGGCCTGCTCTTCCGGAGTGTCGACCCGTTCACAGGCCATACAGGTCAGCATCCGGCCCCCGGGGAAGGCAGTGCCGACGGATTCGTACGCGTGGTCCACCGAGGCAACGACGTAGCCGCGACTCGCGAGATCGTCGGCGATCGAGGTGAGTGTGGTGCGCGGCATCGAGAATCCCGGGGAGAGCAGCACCATGGGGAAATGTCCCGGCACCGGACGGGCGCCCACCTGAGCATGGGTACGCGCGCGGGCAACCGTTTCGCGGGGTACGACGCCGCCGAGTCCTCTCGCCTCCAAGAGGAGCTGCGCCTCCTCGTCGGTCATGTATGCCGCCGGTGATCCACTCGCCGAGCGTGCTGGGTAGGACACCGTCACCATTAGCTCCCGGTTACCGGCCGTCGGCACCCATGGGTCGGTGCGGTTCCGGTCGACCAAGTGCAGGGTGCGGCGGCCCACGGGGTACTGACCGGTGGGGGGCGGTAGTTCTAACCCGCTGCTGTACGGGACTTGGGCCGCAATCTGCGCGGGGTTGACGGAGTCGGCCGGTGTGGCGCCCAAAAGCGGCGCAGACAGGGCCAGGGTGAGCAGACTGGCCACAGCGGCTCTGCGATGTCTGGGGATCATGCAGTCGAAGCTAGGCCCTGGTTCTCCACAACACGTCCGGCTCCAGGGTTACTTGGGCGTACCCCTGTCGGCGGATCCCGTCAGACCTCGGTATCACACAGATGAGGGCGGGCGGTGCGCACCTGGAGACGAGCTGGTGAGCCGTTGGGATCGGGCGCCTGGCCGCCATGCCGATGTCGCCGGTGCGCGACCGCCAGGGCGGGTCGGGGCGGGGCGGACCCAGAGTGAGTCGCACAGCGTGAGCACTTCTCCCGCTTGTGTTCACGCAGTGCTCGTTTGAGTGCCTGAATGGCATTCCTCTGCCGTGTGTTCACGATTCGCGCGACAGGGGTCATGGGGTCGCGGTGCCAGTACGCCAGGTGAAGTCACGGCATCCGAATGAGTTCCCTGATGCCTCGCGCACTCAAGTACTCCGCATCGTCCGCCCATGCCGCCCTCACCACCGCCGGGCGTACCCCCTCGACCCGCAGTCGCATCCACTCCTCGAAGTACGCGCCGCCCGGGCCGGACACGGAACGGGTCGCGGGTGTGCAGTCCAGGACCAGGGCGGTGTCGCGGGGCTGTGCTTGGTGTGAGCCGGTGCGCAGTTTTGCCACCGCGTCGGCGAGAGCTGAGGCGATGGGCTTGGTGCGGCCCGTGGAGTCGAAGAGGCCCAGGGTGTACTCCAGTTCCGGGAAGTCGGTGAGGGAGCGGTCCACGTCGTGGGAGCACCACCAGGTCACGCCCCACAGGTCCGTGCAGTCGGCCGCGTTCAGGACGGTCGCGCGGGCGAAATCCGGGGCGTCGGGCGCGGGGATGTGCGGCTCGGGCGCTCCGGTCTCCTGAACCCAGACCGGGCGGGCCGGTTCGGTGGCGTACGCCTTGGCGAGTTCCACCCCGTACTCGGCGAGGTGCTGGACCTGCGGGGAGCAGGGGCCGTAGCGGCGTGCACAGTTGGCGGAGAACACCCAGGGGTGGACGGTGGTCAGGTCGCCCTTGCGGGCGGAGGCCTCGGGGGTGAAGGGATGGTCGTCGCCGTACCAGGCGGCGTCGTATGCGGAGTGGGTGACCAGGCCTTTCGCGCCCAGTCCGGAGCGGGCGGCGGTCAGCAGCGTGTCGAGGTAGTGGTCCACCTGGTCGGGGGTGACCGGGTTGTGTTCGACCAGGTTGTTGAGCTCGTTGCCGAGCTGGAGGCCGAGGAGGTTGGGGCGGCTGGCCAGGGCGCGGCCCAGGACCCGTAGCAGTTCGGCCTGGGCCTCGATGGCCTCGGGGTCGGTGAACACGTTGCGGTGGTGCCAGCTGCGGGTCCACTCCGGGTAGAAGTCGAAACTGGACAGGTGGCCCTGGATGCCGTCCACGAGTACGTCGAGGCCCGCCTCGGCAGCCAGGTCGACCAGGCGCACCAGTTGGTCGACGGCGGCGGTGCGGATGAGCGTGCGGTTCGGCTGGAGAAGCGGCCAGAGGTGGAAGATCCGTACGTGGTCGAGGCCCAGGCCCGCTATCTGCGCCAGGTCCTCGCGTGCGTGCGCCGGGTCGAAGTCGTGCCAGGAGTGGAACCAGCCGCGTCGGGGGGTGTAGTTGACGCCGAAGCGCAGGTTCGCGGGCGCGGTGGGAGTGTTGATGAGGGCCTCCTCCGGTCGGGCCCGTCGGAACCCGTCGGTTCTCGTCCGGAACGGTCGGATCTCGTCGGACCCTTGCCGGACCTTGTCTCGGGCGAATGTATCAACCACCATGGTTGCCAATGAACAATGATTTGAACCGGGATCTCATGGTCGGCCTGGACGCGGGCGGCACCCGTACGCGCGCCGTTCTGGCGTCCGTGCGCGACGGCCTTCCGCGGGGTGAGGGCGCCGCGGGACCGGGCAACGCCCTGACCGTCCCGGTGCCTCAGCTCACCGACCACCTTGCCGAGGCAGTCGCACAGGCCGTGCCAGAAGGGCTGCGCGGCCGGGTGGTGGCGGTGGCGGGCGGGTTCGCGGGTGCTTCGCGGACCGCCGTGGACGAGCCCGGCCGGCTCAACGCCCACTCCGCCCTCACCTCGGCGCTGCGGCGGCTGGGCATCGCCGCCGTATCGGTCGAGGTCTACAGCGACATCGAGGCCGCCTTCGCCTCCGCGCCCGGCACCCCCGCGGACGGCCTCGCCCTGGTCGCCGGCACCGGCGCGGTCGCGGCCCGCATCACCGACCGCCGCTGCACCGCCACCGCGGGCGGTGACGGCTGGCTCCTCGGCGACGACGGCAGCGGCTTCTGGATCGGGCGCGAGGCGGTGCGTTCGGCGCTGCGTATGGCGGATGGGCGGGGTGGTTCTACGGTGCTGGCTGCCCTGGTCGGCCGGGCGTACGGGCTTCCGGACGACGTGTTGCCGGGCGGTGGTGAGGCGGAAGGGCTCGCCTTCACGTCCCGGGGACAGCGCGAGGCGTATCGCATGCGGCTGCTGCCCGCGGTCATGGCGGAGCCTCCGATCCGGCTCGCCGGGCTCGCACCGTTGGTGAGCGAGGCGGCCCGCGGTACGGATGCCGTCGCCACGGCCATTCTGCGCGAGGCGGCCGATCAACTCACCGAGACGGTACGTGCGTTGGGCTGCCGCCCGGGGGAACGGCTGGTTGCCACCGGCGGGCTGCTCGGCGCGGGAGGGCCTCTTACGGAGGCCGTGCATCGCAGCCTGGGCGAGCTCGGGCTGGACGTCGACCGGGTGACGGACGGCTGCGGTGGCGCTGTGGCGCTGGCCCGGCTGGAGCGCGAGTTCGACCCGGCAACAAAGCGGCCAGCCGCATGCTGACCCCCAACCGGACTGCCCTCTACCGCAACCCCACCGCCCCCATCCAAGCCCGTACCCGCGACCTGCTCAGCCGAATGACCCTGCGCGAGAAGGTCGGCCAGCTCAACCAGCGGATGTACGGCTGGGACGCCTACCGCCGTACTCCGTCCGGGTTCGAGCTCACCGAGGCGCTGTACGCCGAAACCGAGCGTTTCGCCGGCCTCGGCGCCCTCTACGGACTGCTGCGAGCCGACGCCTGGTCGGGTGTCGACCACGCCACCGGAGCCGACGCCGCGGACAGCGCAGCGCTCGCCGACCTGGTGCAGCGTCACGTCGTCGACAACAGCAGGCTCGGCATACCCGCCCTGTTCGTCGAGGAGGTCCCCCACGGCCACATGGCCCTGGACGGCACCGTCTTCCCCGTGAACCTGGCCGTCGGAGCCACCTGGAACCCCCAGCTGTACGAGCAGGCCGCCGCCCACGCGGCGGCCGAACTCCGTTCCCGCGGCGGCCACTTGGCGCTCGTCTCCGCACTGGACATCGCCCGCGACCCCCGCTGGGGCCGTACTGAGGAGTGCTTCGGCGAGGACCCGTACCTCGCATCCCGTCTCACCGAGGCGCTCGTACGCGGCATGCAGGGGAACCCCGGGGATCTCTTCGCCTCCGACAAGGCCCCCGTCGTGCTGAAGCACTTCGCGGGCCAGGGCGCCACCATCGGCGGCCGCAACTCCGCCGAGTCCGAACTCGGGCCACGGGAGCTGCATGAGATCCACCTCCCCGCCGCGAGGGTCGGCATACGCGCCGGAGCCGCCGCCGTGATGGCCGCGTACAACGAGGTCGACGGCATCCCGTGCTCCGCCAACCGCCACCTGCTCGACGAACTCCTGCGCCACCGCTGGGGCTTCGAGGGCCTGGTCATGGCGGACGGGCTGGCCGTGGACCGGCTGGCCCGGATCACCGGCGACCCGGTCTCGGCGGGCGCCCTCGCCCTGAACTCGGGTGTGGACTTGAGCCTGTGGGACGAGGGCTTCACGCACATGGAGGAGGCGGTCGAGCGGGGACTCGTACGCGAGGACACCCTGGACGCCGCCGTCACCCGGGTCCTCCACCTGAAGTTCCGCCTCGGCCTCTTCGAACGCCCCTACGACTCCTACGCCGCAGACCAGTTGGCGCCTCCTTCCGCAGCCCGCGGCAGAGCACTGAGCACCGCCCTCGCCCGAGCCGCAGTCACCCTCCTCCACAACAACAGCGGCGTCCTCCCCATCCCCCCGACCGCGACCCGTATCGCCGTCCTGGGCCCGCACGCCGCCACCACCGCGCACCAACTCGGCGACTACACGGCCCCGCAACGCCCCGGCACCGGCACGAGCGTGCTCGACGGGCTGCGGCGGCTCGCCCTGCCCGGCACGGACGTACGCCACGCGCGCGGCTGCGCCCTCACCGGCGGCGACACCTCCGGCATACCCGAAGCCGTCGCCCTGGCCCGCGAGTCCGACCTGGCCGTGCTCGTACTCGGCGGCAGCAGCGCCCGTACCCCTGAGACCGGCTTCGCCGCCAACGGGGCAGCACAACAAACCGGTTCCGAGATGACCTGCGGCGAGGGCGTCGACCTCGCCGGCTTGCGGCTCGGCGAGGCGCAGTACGAGCTGTTGCGCGCCGTCTCGGCAACCGGCACCCCTGCCATCGTGGTCCTGGTGCAGGGGCGCCCCCACGCCGTTCCGGAGGCGGCGGACCTCGCGGCGGCGCTGCTCACCGCCTGGTATCCGGGCCCGTGGGGAGGAGACGCGATCGCCGAGGTGCTGCTCGGGCACGCGGAACCGGTCGGCCGCCTCCCCGTCTCCGTCCCGCGCTCGGCGGCCCAACTCCCCGTCTACTACAACCACAAGGACACCGAGTACGGCTCCTACGTGGACGAAAGCGCCGAGCCGCTGTACTCCTTCGGGCACGGGCTGTCGTACACGACCTTCGCGTACGGCCCACCGCGGCTGTCAGGGCGCACCGTGGAGGCCGACATCACCAACACAGGCCAGCGTCATGGCCGTTCGGTCGCCCAGCTCTACCTGCGTCGTCTGCGTACCAGTACCCCCGTTTGGCCGCGCACGCTGGAACTGCACGGTTTCCAGGCCGTCGACCTGGCGCCGGGCGAGACCCGCACGGTCACGTTCTCGCTCGGCGCCGACCTGCACGGCACGGTGGTCGAGTTCCGCGTCGCCGAGTCGGCGCGGGAGGCGCTGACCACCGCACCGACTCAGAGCTTCACGGCCCCCGAGGAAACCCCCCGATAGAACCACCTCTGCGTGATCACAAACAGAATCAGCACCGGAATCACCGAGATCACCGACCCCGCCATCACCATCCGCTGGTCGTACCCGAACGACGAGGACGACAGCCGCGCCAGACCCAGCGTCAGCGTGAAGTGCTCCTCCGAGCGCAGCACGATCAGGGGCCAGAGGAAGTCGTCCCAGGCGCTGATGAAGGTGTTGATGGTGACGACGAGGATCGCGCCGTATGCCGACGGCAGGTACAGGTACCGGAACCGCTTCCACTCGCCCGCCCCGTCCAGCATCGCCGCGTCCTCGATCTCGCGCGGTACGGCGAGGAACGCCGCGCGCATGATCAGTACGTTGATGGCGGCCACGAAGCCGGGCAGCCAGACGCCGACGAGGTTGTCGACCAGGCCCAGGTCGCGGATGCTGAGGAACAGCGACACCATGATCGACTCGAAGGGGAACATCATGGACGCCATCAGCAGCACCCACACCAGCTTGCGGCCCTTCCAGGCGGGCTTGGAGAGCATGTAGCCGGCCATGGTGGAGAAGACGAGCTGGCTGGTGATGGAGATGACCGCGACGAAGAAGCTGTTCCTGATGTACGTCCACACCGGCACCTGATCGAAGACCTGGCGGTACGCCCGCAGGGACGGGTCGCGGGGGAAGAGGGAGGCGCCCGCGCCGAAGACGTCCTCGCCCGCGCCCTTGAGGGACGACAGCAGCTGCCACAGCAGCGGGCCGACGGTGATGCCCAGGACGAACAGCAACAGCAGGTAGCGGACGATGAGTTCGCGGGGGCGGCCGTAGTCCCGCCAGCGGGGCATCAGGCGTCGGCGTTTCACGACAGCTGTCGTCGTCATGCTTCGTCCTCCTTCGTCAGGCGCTGTGCCAGCAGCGTGAGGCCCAGGGTGAGTGCGAAGAGGGCGACGGAGACGGCGGCGCCGTAGCCGGCGTTGCCGGTGAGCGGGTCGAGGCCGACGTCGCGGATGTAGAAGGGGAGCGTGCGGTCGGCGCCGCCGGGGCCGCCGGTGGAGCCGCCGAGCATGTAGATCTCGGTGAAGACCCGCAGTGAGCCGATGCCGGTGAGAGTGCCGACCAGCATCATCGACGTACGTACGCCGGGCATGGTGATGTGCCAGAAGCGGCGGATGGAGCCCGCGCCGTCCACGGCGGCGGCCTCGTGCAGTTCCTTCGGGACGTTCCCGAGGGCGGCCAGGTAGAAGATCATGTACCAGCCGAGGCCCTTCCAGATCGTCAGGCCCATCGCCGACAGCAGGATCAGCCACGAGTCGGACAGGAAGGGGATGGCTTCCTTGATCAAGTGGCCTTTCTGCAGCCAGGTGTTGACCAGGCCCTGGTCGCTCAGCAGCCACTGCCAGCTCAGGCCGACGACCACGCTGGAGGCGAGGACGGGGGTGTAGAAGGCAGAGCGGAAGAAGCCGATGCCGGGCAGGTTCTTCTCGACCAGCACGGCCAGCGTCAGCGGCAGCAGCACCATCAGGGGGACGACGATCACCGCGTACAGCAGGCTGTTGCGGGTGGCGAGCCAGAAGTCCGAGTCGCCGAACATCCGGGTGTAGTTGTCCAGGCCCACGAAGCCCGCGGCGCCGCCGAGGGGTTTGGCGTCGGTGAAGGACAGGATGAGCGTGTTGAGGAACGGCCACACTCCGAAGACCGTGACGCCGACGACGGCCGGGGCCATCCACAGCCAGGGCAGCCACCACTTGCGGTAGAGCGCCGCGCCCCCCGCGTCCGGCGCCGGGCCGGGCGTCACGGAGCGGAGGGCGCGGCGCAGCGGCCCCGGCGGGTGTGGTGAGGGGGAAGCGCCGGGGCGCGGGGCGCCCGCCCCCGGGGAGGTGGGGGCGGGCGCCTTGTCGAGAGTGCGTAGGGGGCGTACGGCCATGGGTCAGCTGCCCTGCTCGATCAGCTCGTTGGCCTTGGACTGGGCCTCGTCGAGGGCGTCCTGGGCGCTCTTCTTGCCCTGCATCGCCAGCTGTATCTGGGCCACGATGGCGTTCAACTCGCCCGGTGTGAGGGCGATTTCGTCGGCCGTCGAGGTCTGGCGGTCATCGGCGACGATCTTCCGGGCCTCGGAGAAGGGGTCGGTGCCCTCGACCTTCTGGAAGAAGGGGTCCTTCAACGACTCGGTGGTGGAGGGGAAGATGACGACGTTCGGGTCCTTCGCCCACTCCAGCTGGTTCTGCGCGTTCGTCAGGAACTGTGCGAAGGCCAGCGCGGTCGAGGCGTTCTTGCTGGTGGAGGCGACACCGACGTACTGCGGGGCGCCGACGGTGTGGCCGAGTGCGTCCAGCATGTAGGGGGCGACGCCGGTCTTCTCGTAGACGGTCGGGTTGTTCTGCTGGATGAAGCGCAGGAAGTTGGGGTTGGTGGGGCCGTAGACCAGCTTGCCCTGGCCGTAGACGTTGGCTGGGTCCTGGGTGGAGGAGAGGGAGTCCCTGGGCATCCCGCCGGCCTTGTAGAGGCTGGTCATGGCCTCGACCCACTGCACGGTCTTCGGGTCGTCGGCGAAGGTGAACTTCTTGCCGTCGGAGGACAGCACCTCGATACCCATCTGCTGCCAGTGGGCGGGGATGTGGTGCTGCGGGTTGGCGAGGAAGGCGTAGTAGTCGCCGTCGGAGGCCTTGGCGACCTTCTCGGCGTCGGCGAACAGACCGAGGACCGTGGTCGCGGGCTTGGCCGGGTCCAGGCCCGCCTTCTCCATCAGCTCGGTGTTGAAGGTCTGCAGGATGCCGCCGGAGTACCAGGGCAGCACGCTGTGCACCTTGTTGCCCTCGGCGTCGGCGTACGTGGTGGACTTCCACATCGCGTCCGTGAACGGCTTGCCCGCGTCCGGCGCCTTCTTGTCCAGGTTGAGCAGGTAGCCGTTCTTCGTCAGCGCGATCGCCGTGTTGACGTTGATGTTCACGACGTCCGGGAGGGTGCAGCCCTGCGCGTCGGCGACCAGCCGCTGGGTGAAGGTGGCGTCGCCCGGGTCGTCGATCCACTTGATCTTCGTGTCCGGGTTGGCCTTCTCGAAGGCCTTGATGACGCCGTTGAAGTAGTCCCCGAAGTCCTTCTTCACGTTGGTCGTCTGGAAGGTGATGTCGCCCTTGACGTCGCCGGTGAGCTTCCCCGAGCCGACATTGCCCTCGTCGACCTTGCAGCCGCCGGCGGTGGCCTCGCCGCCGTCCGAGCCGCCGAGGCCGCAGCCGGCGGCTGTCAGGGACAGTACGACGATTGCAGCCACGGATCCGGTCAGTCTTCTCGCACGCATGGGATGCCCTCCTGCGAACAGGTATCTGGGGATGTGCTGGTTCAATTCACCAACTTGGACTCCGATTGATGAAAATGTGGACCAAAATTCATCGGAGGTCAATGGGCTGCCGTGTTGCTTTTGGGTTCCGGCTCGTGGTCGTCGGCAGTCGGATGCCGGGCGTCGGGTGCCGGTCGGTGTCCGTCAGTGCCCTCGGTCAGTGACGGTGCTCGTGGTCCGGGTGCGAGGGGTCGCCCGGGTGTTCGTGGCCGACGGCGTACACCACACCGGCGCGGGCCCGGTCCAGCCAGGCGAAGAAGGCGCGCCGGCCCGCCGCCTGTCGCAGGCCGTGGGCGATGCCCTCCCGTACGTCCGCGTACGGCAGGAAGTCCGCCGGTGCCGCGCCGCCGAAGGGGTCGACTCCTCGCCGCAGGGCGTCCTGGGTGAGGAAGCGGTCCCGGTTGCGGTCGTAGTAGTCCCGTACGGCTGCTTCGGGAAGGTCCTGCTCGTCCGCGAGTTGGGCCAGCAGGGTGCGTGCGGCGGGGGAGTAGGCGAGTACGACCGCGACGATGCTCCCGAGGTCGGCGACGTCGGCCTCGTCCACGGCGAGTACGTGGGGCGCGGCCTGAGCAGAGGGCTCGAGGCCGCGCTCGGTGCAGGCGCGGCGGGCGAGTTCGTCGGCGACGACGACTTGGGTGGCCCAGCGGCGGCGCTGGCGTTCGGCACGCGCGAGCGCATCAGGGCGCGTCTCGCGATCCCGCGCCGGTACGGCTTCCAACAGCGCGTCCACCCGTTCCTCGGCGAGGATCTCGCCGTGCACCACGGCGGCGGCACCGTCGGGCGGGTGCACATGCGTCACGGCGTCACCTCCAGCGGAACGGCCTCGGAGTACGCGACGCTGCCGTGCCAGGCGACCTTCGCCATCAGCCAGTACGAGCCCGGCGGCACCGCCCCGCCGTCCACCTCGATGACGCGCTCCACCTGCTCCCCGGGCGCGACCGTGAACCCTTGGCAACCAGGTCCCACCCCGGGCCAGGTGCCCCACGAGGAAACGGCCCACAGGGTTCCAGCGATCGGACCACGGGTCGTGTTCCGCACGCTCACCGGAACCCGCCCCCGCTCACCCCTGCGCACACTGACCCGCTCAACTCCCAGCCGGGACACGAGGGTTGGGCCAGTACGCCCGTCCGGCTCGCCCTCCGGGACCGTGCCCGGCACATCGAGGGCCACGACATCCTCGTACACCTGCCCGCCGTACGACAGCCGCGCGGCGAGCCAGTGCCGGCCGGGTACGGCATCGGGGGCGGGCGTCACGGTGCACTCGGCGAGGGTGAATCCGCCGGGACCCAGTGCGTACGGCAGCCGGGCGGGCTCGGCGACCCAGCCGGGCGGTACGTGGAGGGTCACGTCGACCGACACCGGGGAGTCGGTGAGCTCCGAGGCGACCCGCACGGTCGCGGTGACGGGTCCGTCGACGGTGAGAGTGCTCGGCGAGACGTACACGGTCACGGGCATGTTCCCGCGCGGTGCGGGGCCGGAGTTGTGCAGCCAGTACCGGGTGGGGACGGGTTGAGCGGGTTCGTACGCGGCGGTCCCGGGACCCTGCGTCGCGCTGGGGGAGCCGTCCCCAGGTGTCGCCAGCACCGTGGCGACCTCGAACCCGGTCAGCCCGACACCGAGGACACCGTCCTCCGGGACCAGTGGTTCCCCCGGCGTCTCCAGGACGTCGGCCCGAGAACCGCCCGTCCACGGCAGCGGCCCACGCACCCGCGCCCGCACCGGCCGGCCCGACACCTCATGCATCCGCACCGCGATCCCACGCCTCGGGTCGGACGGTGTCACGCTGCCCCGGGCCAGCGGGGAGCCGAGCGGCTTGAGCGCGTCGAGGAGCACCCTGCCCTCCGGCTCAAGCCCCAGCAGAGCCGTCCGCCTCGGCAGTACGGAGTCGTCATCCGCCGCCTGGCCGGCACGCAGCCGCGCCGTGAGTGGATGGTTGAACTCATGGCCGGCCTGCGGGAGTTGAAGCTCGCGCCAGTCGCCCTCGCCGCCCATCACCGCGTACTCGAAGGTGTGGGACCAGCGCTGGAGCTGGAAGGACGAGCCGTCGGGGGCGGTACGGCGCGGAGGGTCGATCCAGATGCCCGAGGGCCAGCCGGTGCAGGAGCGCATCAGGGACATGTAGAGATCGCCGGAGGACGTGACCACGCAGCCCGGCGTGCCGCGGTTGAGGACGGCGAAGCTGCGGCCGTCCCAGGCGTCACCCGGCGGCAGGGCCTCACCGCCGCCCGCCGCGGTGGCCCGTACCGTCGCGTCCTCCAGGTCGGCCACCAGCTCGGCGACCGCCTTCGCGTCGTCCTCGGGGCGGGCACCCGCCACCACGAGCAGCGGCAGCCGCTCCAGGTCACGGAGGTCCGCCCCCGGCACCCACTCCTCGCGCAGCCCCGCACGCGGCGCGACCCACACCGCCGCGACACCCTGCTCGGCCAGTTGCCGCCGCAGCTCGCGCCCGGCGGCCGGGTCCCAGCCCAGCGCCTCGGCGACCACGGAGTTGCGGTCGGGAGCGCCGACGGCGATACGGATGTCGGGGAGGTTGGAGTCGACCTCCAGATCGCCGTACCGGGGACCGTCCGCGATCGTCGAGGTCGCCGTGACGCCCGCGCGGACGAGGGCCGCCGCGAGCGGGGCCCCGAGCTCGCCGGCCTCCTCCCAGGAGCCGTAGATCAACTCGGCGATCCCGATCGACCGGTGCCCGAGCAACGTGCCCGTGTCGTCCCGGAGTTCGGTCCGCGCGGTGGAGCCGAGCGCGAACCACGTGTTGGCCGGGTTGTCCAGCGTCCAGGGGAACTGCTCGCTGTCGACGTCGACGAATCCGAACCCGCGCCCGATCACCGCGTCCGCCACCTCATGTACCGGCAGCCCGCCCCGCACATCCGACGGCCACCGCACCCGGATGAGCCGGTCGGCCCCGTCGTAACCGTTGATGGTGGTGGACACGTCCAGCCGAGCGACCCCCTTCCACAGACACAGCCGCTGTGTGTAGCGGAAGAGGCCGAGATCCGCGGTGACGGTGATACGGGATCCGGCGGGGGAGTGCTCGACCCGCACGTCGGCGGTCACCTCGCCACTGCGGGCGGCGGTCGTGCCGGTCGGCGTGAGATGCCAGGGGCCCTCACCGAAACGCGGGTGCCTCGGGTACTCCTCCTGTACGACCAGTTCGTTGCCGATGTCCCCGGCACTCAGCAGGTCGCGGCCGCCCTCCGCCAGCGCGCGCAAGCCGCTCACGCCCCCGCCGCGCGCCGGATCGACGGTCACCTCGTAGAACTCGTTGCGGATCGTCGTCCCCTCGCCCGGCGTCCACCCGGCCACGGAGCCCTCGGCGAGCGGCAGGGCGCGCAGGCCCATGCCCGGCACCTGCGGTACGACCACGCGCAGTCGGCCGTCCTCGTCGCGTACGGCAGGCAGCGGCAGACCCGTGTCGTCGAGCGGTACGAGACCCGGGTCGGCCACGGTGAGCACGTCCCGCCGCTCCCAGGTGGCGGAGTTGAAGACCACCAAGTCCGGGTCGCCGCTGGGCAGTTGGGTCACTTGCTGGGCCAGTGCATCGGTCGCGTCGGCGTGCACGGTCTCGGCCAGGTCGTACAACTCCCGCCAGCCCGTCAGCAGGTCGATATAGACCTGGTCGGACTCGGAGCCGGTGACGGCGTCGTGATGGGCGCCGTAGATCAGCTGCCGCCACGCCTTGTCGAGCGCCGCGTCCGGATACGGATGCCCGGTGACCATCGAGGCGAGCGTCGCCCACGCCTCCGCGTCGGCGAGCAGCGTCTCCCCGTACCGCTGCGCCTGCTTGGTGTCGATGTACGAGACGTCCTTGCCGGTGTAGACGGGGTTCATGTCCCGCGTCTGCGGCGAGGCCTTGCGACCTTCCTCGTCGAGCTGCGCACGTACGGCGGCGAAGAAGTCCCTCGGGATCGCGCTGACGAAGCGGGGCCAGACGTAACGGGCGTTCCAGTTCCGGTGGATGTCCATCACCCAACGGCACGGCGGCGCGTAGTCCCCGCCGACCGGAAGCAGCACATTGCGCGTGAGCGCCACCTGCTTGAGCCCCTTGAACAGCTTGTACGCGGCGGCTTCCGCCTCGGGCAGCGTCGGCGCGTTGTCGATCGCCCAGCCCGCCCCGTAATGGTTGACCATGTACGCGGTCAACAGCCCGCGCCCCGAAGGAGCGATCCACGAGAACTCCGCCGGGAACTGCATCCGGTTCGGATCCCGCGGCTCCTCCCCGAAGACGGACAGTGTCGGCCCCCACTGGTGGAAGGGCCCACGCGCCCATGAGCTGGAGCTCAGCCCCGCGTCCGCCATCAGCCCCGGGAACTGGGGATCGTGCCCGAAGGCGTCCAACTGCCAGGCGGTTTCCGGGGACGCGCCCATGACGGCTCGCTGGAAGCCGTCGCCGTACACGGCGTTGCGTACGGTCGCCTCGGCGCCGGTGAGATTGGTGTTGGGCTCGTTGTACGTACCGCCCATGATCTCCACGCGACCGGTGCGGATCAGTTCGCGCAGAAAGGCGCGCTCCTCCGGGAAGGCGTCCCAGTACGGCTTGAGGTAGTCGACCTCCGCGAGCACGAAGGTGTACGCCGGATCGCGCCGCGCCAGATCGCAGTGGGCCCGCACCAGGCTCATCCCGGACTGGCCGCGTGAATCGAAGGTACGGGCCGGGAGGCCGGTGGAGGCGGGGTCGTCGGCGACGTCCCAGGTCTCGGTGTACGCGGCCTGGGTGTTCCACCAGACGGGGTCGTAGTGGAAGTGACTGACCATGAACATGGTCCAGCCGGGCTCGGCGACGGTGAACTCACCGGTATGGCGGGCGAGTTGGTCCTCGTCGGCGACTGTCACCGTGATCTCGCGACGCTCGCCGACGGCGAGCCCGGGCTCGGTGACCACGGGGATCTCGGCGCGCACGGTGCCGTCCTCGGCAGCGGTGGCCTCGGTCTCGCCGGTCACGCCGGGACCCTCGACGGTGAGGCGGACGGTCCGGCCGGGGAGGTGGCTCAGCTCGACGGCGACCACCTGGCGCGGCTGATCGGTGGTTCCGACGAAAAGCTCGGTCGACTCGACAGAGGTGACGCGCATGGGTCTCCTACGAGAGGGCTCGGCGGAGCCACATCCTGACACCGGAGGGATGGTTCAAACAACCATGCGTGCGTGTTGTTGGTGGTTCATCCATGCAGGATGCGCCTACGCGGGCCTCCGGTGCAGTATCCGCGCCCCTGTTGAGGGCCGTAGGCCCCTCAACAGGGGCGCGGGGCTGTGTCAATGTGCGGCTCCGCCGTGTGGGCGCGACCAGCCCCCACCGGCCCGCAGCCGAATCACTGCACCTCCAGCCGGGCGCTCAGCGGGTACGGCGCGTCTTCACCGCATGCTGCGGCGTGATGTGGTCGGTCAGCGCCAGCGACGCGCTCGCCCGCTGGTAGGAGAGCTGGGCGACCCGTACGTACAGGCAGTCGATGAGTACCAGCACCGAGTGCCGGCCGCCGATGCTGCCGGTGCGCCCGGGGAAGATGGTCTCCGAAGAGGTGGAGGTGAGCCGGATGTCGGCGGCCTTGGCGAGCGGCGAGCGCGGGTCGGAGGTGATCGCCACCGTCGTGGCACCGCGCTCCTTGGCGAGCTCGAACGGCTCGATGGTCTCGCGGGTGGCTCCCGAGTGCGAGATGCCGATGGCGACGTCCGCCGGTGTGAGCAGGGCCGCGGAGGTGGCCGCGGCGTGCACCTCGGTCCAGCCGCGCACCGAGCAGCCGATGCGGAACAGCCGGGTCTCGGTCTCCTGCGCCACCGCGCCGCTGCCGCCGACGCCGTAGACGTCGATGCGCCTGGCGCGGGCGACGGCCTGGGCCGCGCGCTCCATCGCGTCGAGGTCGATCCGGTCGATGGTCTGCTGCACCGCGCGCAGGTCGGCGCTGCCCACGACCTGGACGACGCGTTCGAGGTCGTCGTCCGGGGAGATGTCCGGGCCGATCTCGGCGCTGCCCCAGTCGGAGACCTCACCGCGACCGCGTTCCTGGGCGAGTTCGATCAGCAGATGCTGGTACGAGTCGAGCCCGATGGCGCGGCAGAAACGGGTCACCGTCGCCTGCGAGGTCCCGGTCCTGCGGCCCAGCTCGGCGGCCGAGGCGTGCGTGACGCTCGCCGGATCCTCCAGGATCAGCTCGCCCACCTTCCGCAGGGAGCCGGCCAGCCGGGGCAGCTCGGTGCGGATGAGTGAGGTGACGTCCGTAGGGGGCATCCGATCTCCTTGAAACTGGCCGCTGAGAAGGTAACAGCCACCGTACAACTGGCTTGTTGAAATTCAGGACCGGCGGGTACGGGGTGCCAGCGGACGTGGTGGCGGACGTGGCGATGGATGCGAGCGGGATGCGGCTGCGGATGTCGCCCGTGGTTGCCCGCTGATCGCGAGGTGTGTTTTATTCATTCACGTACGGATGCACGCGATGGTGGTTACAGCCACCGGTGGGGAGTACCCCTTGTCTGTCGAGTCCGTGAACGGCGGCTCCGTGAGCGCCGACGGCTTCGCGCGCGAGAGCCTGGCTGTCCTTGACCGGGTCACCGGGTCCGCGCGCGAGGAGGTGCGGCGTGCCGCCGAGCTGATCGCCGACTGCGTGAGCGCGGACGGCGTCATCCAGGCCTTCGGCACCGGGCACTCCCAGGCCATCGTCCTGGAGGTCGCGGGCCGCGCCGGCGGCCTGGTGCCCACCAACCGGCTGAGCATCGCCGACCTCGTCCTGTACGGCGGCGAAGACGCCGGAGTCCTCGACGACCCGCTTCTGGAGCGCAAGTCCGGTGTCGCCCGGCGGATCTACGACCTCGCCGCCCCACGCCCCGAGGACCTCTTCGTCATCATCTCCAACTCCGGTGTGAACAACGTGATCGTGGAGATGGCCCTGCACGCCAAGGAACAGGGCCACCGCCTCCTGGCCATCACCTCGGTCGCCCACACCCGAGCCGTCCCCGCCTCCCACCCCAGCGGCAAGAAACTCGCCGACCTCGCCGACGTCGTCCTCGACAACGCGGCCCCGCCCGGCGACGCCCTCCTCGAACTCCCCGACGGCGGCGCCGTATGCGCCCTGTCCACTCTCACCGGCGTCATGCTGGTCCAGATGGCCGTCGCCGAGGCGACCTCCCTCCTCCTGGCCGCCGACCGACGACCGCCGGTGTACGTCTCGGCCAACGTCCCCGGCGGCTTCGAGGGCAACCTGGAACTGGAGAAGCACTACGCCGGGCGGATCCGCCGCACGGCCAGTTGAGCTGAGGGTGGCGACTCGTCCCGACGCACCGCACGGTCGGCGGATCTTCCGCCGGCCCGGAGCTCAGGAAGGTCGGCACGGCAACCACTTGAACCACAGCAGCGTCCGGACAGAACATAGGCGCCAACCATTACGCACCACTGGACAGCGCCCGAGTATCGAACCGAACGCGAGGCGGATCGACCGCAATGAACAGCACTGGAACGGAGGCCGACGGGTCGCGCGGGTCGTTCGCCGTGGACTCCACCACCCCGGGCGCCTTACCGCGAGGATTCGAGGCCTTCCGGCGCGAGTGGGAGACGCAGCTCGGCGCCGTCTTCCGGCTGCCGGACCTGAGTCCCGCCACGATCGGAGACTTTCGGGTCAAGGTCCGCGGCGTCAGGGTGCGCGACGTGGTGATCGTCGATGTCCACGGCGCGTCAGCCGCCCGGGGAAATGCCATCCTGGGCAACGTCGAGGATCAGGTGCGGATGCAGGTGGTACGGCGCGGCGCATGGGCTGTGAGTGACCCGCGCGGTCGCGACGAACGGACCATACCGGCCGGGCAGTTCCTCTTGCGGCACGTCGGCCGGCCGTCGCACTTCGAGTCGGCGCCGCACACGACGGCGAAGCTCATCTTCTTACCTGCTGCGATGCTCAGACCCCTGCTCAGGAATCGCAGCATCACCGGTCCGGTGGACTCCCCCGAGCTGCGTCTGCTGGTGGCCCACACGAATATGGTCCACGCGACCGCCGCCGACCTCGGCGCGGCCGGTGTGCATGCTGCCCACAGCGCCATGATCGAGCTGGCCAAGGCGGTGGCGCAGGGCCGTTTCGACGACGTGGAACCCAGGCTGGTGCCCGCGCTCGCCCAGGCCGCGAAAGACCTCGCCAACAGCCATCTCGCCGATCCCGAACTGTCTCCGGCGATGCTGGCGCGTGAACTCAACGTCTCCGTACGCACCCTGCAGCGGGCGTTCGCCGCGGAGGGAGAGTCGGTGACCGCCTACATCCGCGGGCGGCGACTGGAAGAGGCCCGCCTCGCCCTCACCGCCCCGGCCACCCGGCTGAGCGTCTCGGAACTCGCCGCCCACTGGCAGTTCGCGGACAGCAGCCACTTCATCCGGGCCTTCAAGAAGCGCTACGGTCAAACCCCCACCGAATACGCCCGCTCAACCGGGTCGACCGGGAACTGAACCGACCCCGACAGTCATCGCCCACCCGCCAGCCAGGGGCGCCCCGGTCGTCATTCTCCGCCGCCGCTCTCACCCTTGAGCGGACCGCTGAAAAGGCTCACTGCTACGGGCGGCCAGGCGGCGAACCTGAAAGGTCAGCCCCTCGGGGCTGCTCAACCGCACTACACGAGCCCCGGTCTCTTCGGACCAGGTAACCGAGTCTTGGCCAAGGTCGTGTGCGCGGGCAACGACGCCATCCAGATCACCGACCTCGACCGCGAGTTCCCACTGCGGGGCGGATGCACTGGTTCCGCGTGTGGCGATGAAATCGGCGCAGGTCAGAGGGGCACCAGTAGTCTTCCCGTAGAAGTGCCGGACCTTGTCGGGCTGTTCGCAGGCCAGGACCATGCGGTGCGGAGCACCCGCCGAGTGGTGCGGGAACTTCCACCCGGTGAAGCGGTGCGGCTGCCACAGCGAGAAGGCCGCACCCACCGGATCGATCAACGTCGCCATGCGGCCCTGATCGCCCGCGTCGAAGGGAGGCACGACAAGGCGAGCGCCGTTCACTGCCGCCGCTTCGGCACGGCGATCGACGTCGTCGACTGCCAGATAGTAGGCGATGTGGGCGGGCGTTCCCGCTGGGTAGACCGGGTTCGCCAAGTCACTCACGCCGCCGATCAGATGGCCGTCGATGGCTATCTTGGTGGCCTTGCGCCAGTCCTCCTCGTCCACCGCGAAGCGCCAGCCCAGCGTCTTCGAAAAGAAGTTGACTGTGCCGGCCAAGTCGCGGGTTTTGAGGTCCATCCAGCAGAACTCGTTCAATGAACCCAGACGGGCCGTCATCCTGTGCTCCTTGTCGTCTCGATGCTGGGCAGCGGGAGCCAATCCGACGATCAGCTGACGTGGGCAGCGATGGTTCGCGCACACACCAGGGACTCGGTATGCGTCGTGTCCACCTCCAGGTCATAGACCACGCCCTCGTGAACCACGTCCGCCTGCAACGCGGCCATCCCCGGGGTGCGATCGCCTCGTGCGGCCTCACGGCCTGCGGCGACCGCGCTCTCACACCTGACGCCGACCCACAACGCGGCCATTCCACCCAGAGCCTTCTGCCACCGCTCCTGGGATGCCGCTCCGCCGAGGAAGACGTCATCGATGATGACCCTGGCCCCCGCACGGGCCATCGCCATGACGCCCTCCATCCAGGCTGCCTCCAGCGCCCGGAAGTCCGCCCCGACGCTCACCCCGCCGTCCGCCGCGAACACGATCCCCTCGTCCGACGACTGCATCTTCGCGGGCATGGCGTCGACGAACGAGTCGCACCCGAACGCCAGCCACGGATCCGGCAGTTCGGCCTGCAGACACCGTACGATCCCGGACTTCCCCGAGCTGGAACCACCGTTGAGAATGATCACCTGAGTCGTCACCGCGCCACGGTAAGGCGCTTCCCACACGGCACGAAACGAATATCGGCACACACTGCTCTGCTGCCACAACCCGGTGAACGTTTCCGGTCACGGCATCAGGCAGGGGCGATTGCCCGCGTTGGGCCTCTGGGCGTCGTCGGGTTCAGTCCAGGTGGGCGATGAAAGCGCGCCAGGCTTGAGGGCTGAACGTGATCAGTGGGCCGGTGGGGTGCTTGCTGTCGCGGACGGGGACGAGACGGGGGAGGTTGTCGGCGATCTCGACGCAGTCGTGTTCCGCGCCGCTGGCGGATGCCTTGCGCCATATCGCCCCGGTGAGGTCGCATGCGTACAGCGCAGCCTTGGGGTCGGTCACTTTCGGTGGCCCTCTTCCAACTCGGCGATCCTCGCGAGCGAGTCCTCCACAGGAAGCGCCGTCGCACGGATGCGTTCGAAGGCCTTGGCGAAGGGCGTCGCGTCGTCGCCCTCAACGTACGTCGCGCCGCTGAGGTGTTCCAAAAGCACTACGGACGGCATGGGTTGGGGGAATCCGGTCAGGGTGAAGCCGCCCACCACGCCGGGGTGCGCGGCATCCGCACTGTGATCCCCGTCCCGGCGGATCAGGAGGCCCACGGCCGCAACGGGGCAGCCGGGGCGGCAGGCCACCGGCCTTCGACCGCGAAACATACAAGCAGCCCAACACCGTCGAGCGGTGCATCAACCGCTTGAAGCAGTGGCGAGGCATCGCCACCCGCTACGAGAAGATCGCGACCATCTACCTGGCCGGACTCCACATCGCAGGCATCTTCTTCTGGCCCGACCGCTGATTCGCCTGAGACTACGTCCTGGCGATCTCTCGCCGGAGCTGATGGGTAAAGCGGCGAAGGAGGTCCAACGTCTCATGGTGCTCGGCCCTGCGATCGTCCCTGCCCTCGCTGGACCGGGCCTTCCAGACTCGACGCGCGAGAGTGTCGGCTAGTTCGACGGTGTCGTCGGCACACACCAGGTAGAGGGCCGACCGGGCTTCCTGCATCCGGCCCGCCAGCTCGTTGCCCCCAGCACCGTCGTCACTCAGCTGTGTTTCCCGGAGGTAGTCGATCAGCTGAGTCACAGCAGTGTTGAAGCCGATCCCGGCTTTGAGCTTCTGTTCGCGAAGCCACATGCGGTCTTGTCGGCGCGCGGTGAACCAAGAACCGAACACGGCCCCTATGAGGCCGAAACCGGCACCGATGGCCACGGACAGGATGTTCACCACGGTCAGCTCAGCTCCCCCCCCGGCACACGACCAACGCCAGGCTACAGAAGCCGTCGAAGGTGCCCAACCGATGAGCGCTCACACACCACACGGGCAGCCGCCTCCCGTTCGGTTGAGAGACGGCTTCTGAAGCGGCCAGACAGGTGTTTTTCATGCCGCTCGGCGAAAGGCCGTCCTAGGAGCTGGTCGGCTGGGCAGGCGCAGCAGGTCCTGCAACGGCGTGCCGTACTCGGCCCACCGGCGCAGCCGGTCCCGGTCGACCCAGTACACCTGATGGCGTTCGCCCCATGCCTTGGCGTCGCGGGTGAAGGAGCCGTTCGTCACGACGACCGCGATGTCGGCGCCGTGGACTGGGCCGGCGGTGCCCTTGACCTGATACATCACCGACGAGCCCACCTTGCCCGCGACGGTGGTGTGCTTGGCCTGTACGACGATCCTGCCTCGCCGCCGGTCCTCACCGATGACGTCGGCGGCCTGGTCTCCCTGCCGGCCGACCTGCCGTGCACGCCAGCCATCCCTGATGAGCAGGTCACGTAGTGCGAACTCGAAGGCCTGGTCGTCCATGACGTCGAACTGAGCGAGTGTGATCCGCAACCGGGCCAGCATCTGGGCACGCACCCGCCGGGCTCGCACCGCACGCACCAACCGCCAGGCCGCGTACCCGAGGCCGACGATGGCGAAGAGGGCGAGCAGCGGCCAGACACGTACAGTCGCGTGCCAGGTGGTCACCGCGATCTTGGCCAGCAGCCAGAGCACGGCGCAGGCGACGGCTGCGGCGGCAGCTTGCTCCCTGCCGCCGCGGGGCGGGCGCAGCCGAGACCGGCGAGGGCGGGCCATCAACGGCCCACACTCGCCGACACGGTCGGCGTGGGCGCATCCGGCTTCGTCGGAGAGGCCTCGCCGAAGCCGATGAGCTGGCTCCATAACCACACCACCGCGATCAGCCCTGCGATCGTCCAGCCACTCAATTTCTTCCCACTCGGGCGCGGGTTGCGACGGTTATGGCTGCGGACCCTGTGATATCCCTCGGGCGGCTTCGCCATTGATTCCTCCTCCTGTCGGCAGACCGCCAACTGCGGTCTGGGCTACAGGAATTGGTTTAGCAGCGGGCACTGACAAATCCGCCGGGACGATCAGCGTCGAGCACGGGACTGCCTCCCAAACACGCCGTGGGTCAGGCTTGGGCCCGGGTTTGTTCGAATTTTGCTGGCCGCAGTGTCGCGGGCCTGCGGAAATCTCGTCCGACCAGAAACAGACAGCACGTGCTGAAATAGCGCTGGAGTGCCGGTGCAGACTCTCACCCTGCACAGCACTCCAACCCCGCCACTTCAATCACAGTCAGAAATGGCAAGAAGCGGCGGGTGTTCGATGCAATCCGCCTGGGACACGAGAGACGCCCGACCATCCACGAAGCCTCTCGATGTAAGCGCTGCAGGATGCCGAGGAGGGCTCGCCGGTCGCTCTGCAGCCCAGCAACGTCACGGATGGCGTCCCGCGTGATGGTGTAGCCGACCATTCGCCCGTGGTGTTTGGGGTGTTGGGCAGGGCGAGCTCCGAGGACGAGCAGGTCACTACCCTGCATGGGTGCTTTCATACGATGAGTTGACCCAGCCGGAACGTGAGCTGTGGGACGCCTTCCCCGAGGGGCGTCGAGTGGACCTGCGTACGGGCATGCCCGAGGCGGACGCCCCCGACGCGGGTGCCCAGTGGGGCCCGGAACGCTCGGTTCGCGCGGCTGTCGTGGCGGCGCTGCTGCTCGGCGCGAACAACGAGCGGGCCGGCGTCGTCGCCGCCCTGCGGCTCGCCGGTGCGCGGATCTCCGGCCGTCTCGACCTGTCAGGAGCGGAGATCTGTCACACGTTCTCGCTCGAGGACTGCCGCCTGGAGGAGGCGGTAAGCCTGTACGGGGCCACGACCCGGACGATCAGGATCGCGAACAGCTGGGTTCCCGGGATCGACGCCGGGATCGCCCGGATCGACGGCGCCCTCGACTTGAGGCGGTCGACCATCGAAGGCGGCTCACTCACACTCATCAACGCCCGGGTGGCCGGGGAGTTGATCCTGACCGACGCCAGGATCTCGGGTCCCGGAGAGTGGGCGGTGCTCGCGGGCGGGCTCGTCATGGAAGGCGGCGTCTTCGCCGAGCGACTGACCACGCAGGGCGGGCTGCGGCTGCCGGGCGCACACCTCCCCAGGGGCCTGTTCCTGCAGGGCGCCCGGCTGGAGAACGCCGACGGCGTCGCACTCGCCGCAGGCCATGTGGCCGCCTCGACCGTGGACTGCTCCCAGGGATTCACCGCGCAGGGGACCGTACGGTTGCGAAGTGCTCGCATAGAGGACCTGCTGACCTTCGAGGGGGCACATCTGAAGGGCGACGGCACCGCCCTGGTGTGCATAGCGATGCACGTAGGGGACTTCGACTTCAGGACCGCCACACCGCCCTCGGGAACGGTGGATCTCCGCTCCGCGCATGCCATTTGGTGCCAGGACAGCGAGCGTGCCTGGCCGGAGGAAGTGCTGCTGGAAGGGTTCACGTACGGCTCCATCCGTCTCGGGGAGACGGAGTCTGCGGAAGACGGGGTGGCAGGGGAAGACGGAACGACTGCGGGAGACACGACGCCCGCGAGGGACGAGGTCGCACGTCGCCTGGCATGGATCCGCCGGAATCCCGGCTACGCCCCGCAGCCGTACGAGCAACTGGCAGGCTGGTACCGGCAGATCGGCCACGACAGCGACGCGCGCCGGGTGCTCCTGGCGAAGCAGCGCCACCGCCGCCGCACGCTGCACGCTGGCGGACGCGTGTGGGGTCATCTGCTGGATGCCACCGTTGGCTACGGCTACCGCCCGTGGTTGGCCGGTGTGTGGCTCATTGCGCTGACCCTGCTCGGCACGCTGGTCTTCGGGACCCACTCTCCTACCCAGGTGAAGCCAGGTGAAGGCGCCCCGTTCCAGCCCTTCGTCTACACCCTCGACCTGCTGATTCCCATCGGTGGTCTTGGGCAGCGCACCGCCTGGTACTGGACGGAGAGCGTCCGCCAGTGGCTGGCCTACGTGCTGATCGCCGCAGGCTGGGTGCTCACCACAGCCGTCGTCGCGGGGGTGACCCGAACCGTGAACAGAAACTAGTGGGCGGCACGGCGGAAACTGCAGCTCCTGGAGGCTCGCGAGGCCCTGGTGCGGTACCTCGAAAGTCTCGACATGTCACAAAGGGCCATGGCGGTACACCAGGCCGCTATGACGGAGCTGGAATACACGACCTGAGCGAGAAGGCTGGTGGTGCGAAGGGACCAATCTTCACGTCCCGGGCACAGCGAGAGGCGTATCGCATGCGGCTGCTGCCCGCCGTCATGGCGGAACCACCGATCACCGCGAGCTGACCCCCGCTACCCCACGGGTACGGATGTGAGCGCCACCGCGAGCGGATAGGCGCCGGTGGCCAGAGGCGGCCCGGTGGTGCCCGACGAGGTGTCGACCGGTACCAGGACGTTTCCGTCGGCGGTGGTGACGTAGGCCTTGGCGCCGTTCCAGTCCAGGGCGACGTCGAAGGCGGACCTGCCGACCTTGATCGTGGTGCCGGGGGCGCCGGTGACCGTGTCGACGGGGGTGACGGTGTCGCCGGTGCTGGGGCTGACCCACAGGGTCCGTCCGTCCGGGGACAGGGCGAGACCGTAGGCCTGGCCGGAGACCAGGAGCGTCGGCTCGGTGTCGTTGGTGGCCGTGTCGATCGGAGTGACCGTCGAACCGCCGGAGTTGGACACGTACACCGTCCTGCCGTCGGGTGCGGCCACCACGTTGAAGGGGCGGGGGCCCACCGGAATGGGAGCGCCGGCCTTCTGGGTGGCCAGGTCGACCGGCGTGACGGTGTTGTCGTGGATGTCGGCCACGTACAGCGTCCTGCCGTCAGGCGTGATCGCCATGTTCTCCGGGCCGGAGCCGACCGGGAGGGCGGTGCCCGCTGTGAGGTCGGCGGTGTCCACCGGTTGGACCGTGTTGTCGGAGTAGTTGGCGACCCAGAGCGTACGGCCGTCCGGCGTGAGCGCGAGCCCGGCGGGGACGCGGCCCACGGCGACCGTGGCGGTGACCGTGCCGCGCGCCACGTCGATGACGCTGACCGAGTTCGAGCCCTGGTTGGCGGCGTAGGCGGTACGCCCGTCCGCGCTGAGGATCACCTCACCCGGGTTGTCGCCCACCGAGATGTCGGTGCTCTTCCCGGAGTCCAGGTCGATCGAACTGACCGAAGCGCCGCTGAAGTTGGCCGTCAGCGCCCGCGGCGTGCCCGTGCCGTCGCCGACCTGGACCGGGATCGCCCGGTCCAGCACGGCCGTGCCGTCCGCCGAGCCCGTCGCCACGACGGAGCGGACCCCGTCTACGGCGCCGTCCCGCGCCGTGAAGGTGACGGTGGTGGAGGCGCTGCCTCCGGCGGGGACGGTCAGGGTGCCCTCGTTGGGTGCGGCGGTTACGCCGTCGGGCACGTCGAGCTTCCAGGAGACCGTCCGGGCGGACGTGGACCGCTTGTCGGTCAGAGCCAGGGTCACCGTCTCGGTCGTGCCGGGCTTCAGGGCGAGGGAACCGGGATCGAAGGAGATGTCGACGCCGGGGTCGGGCGCGTTCTCGATCACCGTCGTGTAGAGGAACTGGTCCATCACTCCCGGTGAGACCTGCTGGGGAATCGCGTCCAGCTCCTTGCGCTCGGCCCCGAGCTTCTTCCAGTACGTGGCGACCGCGTCGGCGTCGCCCCGCTTGTTCGCCAGGAGCAGGTCCACGGCCGTCTGTCCCGCCGTGCCGTAGCGGCCGAGCTTGTCCAGCCAGGCGGATGTCTCCGTCAGGAAGCCGGGGTTGTCGAGCCGGGCGCGCAGTTCGCGGGGCGTGGCGGCCATGTCGGTGAAGTACGCCCTGAGGGCCTCGGCGGCCTGGTCGAGGCCGCTGTCCTGCTCGTACGCCTTGCGGAAGGCGTCGATGAGCGGGGTGAGTGTGGGTGATTCGGTCGCGTCGAGCTGGGAGGAGTAGTTGTTCTCGGCGAAGATCCGCAGCCATTTCGCCGCCGCGGGCCCGCCGAGGTCGCGGACGGAGGCGAGGAAGGACGTGCGGGGATCGTAGGCGTCCGGGTTCCAGAGGTAGTCGGCGGAGGTGAACAGGGCGATCCGGCTCGCCTCGCCCTGGACCATGGGGTTGGCGGTCACTCCGGTTGCCGCCGCGGCCACTGCGGGTTCGCGGCCGGTGTAGGGGCCGAGGAGCAGGCGGCTGGTGACGTAGTCGTTGACCGGGTAGTTGTCCCAGATCAGGATCGGGTGGCCGTACACCTTGCGGGCCTGCTCGACCTGGTCGGCGGTGATGGTCGGCGCGATCACGCCGACGCCGGTCCACTCCACGACCACAGAGGGGTCCAGCTTCTCCCGGAGCGCCTTCTTGTAGGGGGAGTCGGCGAGGTCGGAGTACTCGGTGGGGACCATTTCCAGCGGTTGCAGGCCGGAGTGGTCGGCGGAGAAGTCCTGCCACACCTGGTTGAGCAGATGGGCCTGTGCCGTGCCCGCCGCGCCGCCACCGGTGCCGAACTCCTTCTCGTCGGCGTCGCAGTTCCACTTCGTGTAGCTGATGTCGTCGAGCGGGATCGCGAAGGAGCGCACGCCGATGTCGTACAGCGAGTCGAACTTGGCGGTGAGGGCCTTGATGTCGGCGTCCGAGGAGTAGCAGACCGACAGTCCCGGCGACAGGGCGTAGGTGAAGCGGACGTGGTTGGCGTCGGCCCGGTCCACCAGCTCCTCGATCCGGGCCAGTTCGGCGGACGGGTACGCGTCGCGCCACTTCGCCCGCAGGTACGGGTCGTCCTTGGGCGAGTAGACGTAGACGTTCTGCTTCGTACGGCCGTAGAAGTCCAGCTGGTTCAGCCGCTCGGCGTGCGACCAGGGAGTCCCGTAGAAACCCTCGATGACCCCGCGCAGCGCGGCTGCCGGCCAGTCCCGCACGGTCACTTCGGGGAGTACGGAACGCGATCCGCGTGTCTTGGTGACGAGCCGGCGCAGGGTCTGGGCCGCGTAGAACGTGCCGGTGGTGTCGACACCGGACAGGGCGACGAGGGCCCGTCCGTCCTTGCGCCCGGACGCCAGGACGTAGCCGCCCGAGGCCAGGCCGGTCGGCGGCTCGGCGCCCAGCCGTTTCAGCGCCTTCCCGGTGGCGCCGCTCTCGTCCGGGCCGCCCACGTAGACCGTGAGCCCGGCGGCGGGGGGCTTGTCACCGTCGCTCACGGTGATGATCTTGTCGGCTCCGGCGTCGCGCAGAACGGACTCGACGAGCTGTCGGGCCGACGGGTCGGTCCGAGGGCCGACGACTTCCACGACCCGGTCGGGGACGGTGAGCCGACCCGAACCGGCCTTCATGCTCTGGGGAGTCGGCCACACCTTCGCAGCGGCGCTCGGCGGCTGCTCCGCCGCGGACGACGACGGCGGGGCCGCCATCCCCGCGGCCGTCAGCAGCGCGGCGACCAGCATCGCCGGTCGCCGCGTCCGTCTCCTACTCCTACCTCTGACACGAGTGGCTGAGAGCACGGCATCTCCTCGGTGGGTGAATGGACCCACCGAGTGATGCTAGAGATGCTGAATAGAACATTCAACGGTGCCTGCGGCCAGGACGGGGCCTGGCTCAGGGCTTACGAGCCACCGCCCCGTACATCGCGATGTCCTCGTCCCGGATGGGCTCCGAATCGCTGCCGTCCGGATGCCACTTGTGGACCTGCGTGATCCCCGGCTCGACGAGTTCGAGGCCCTCGAAGAACTCCTCGGCCTCCGGGAACGTACGCAACCGCATGGGCATGTTGCGCGCCGCGTACTCGCGCGCGACCCGGCCCACCTCCTCCGGTGCGAACTCCGCGGTGCCGATGGACATCGCGAGATAGCTGCCCGAGGGGAGCGGTTCGAGGAGGCGGCGGACGATGCCGACCGCGTCGTCCTCGTCCAGTACGAAGTGGACGATCGCGATGACGGTCAGCGCGACCGGCTTGGACAGGTCGAGGGTGTCGCGGAACTCGGCGGAGTCGAGGATGGCCTCCGGGTGCTGGAAGTCGGCCTCGATGTACGACGTCTTCCCCTCGGGCGCGCTGGCCAGCAGGCCTTGGGAGAGGGTGAGGACGATGGGGTCGTTGTCCACGTAGACGACGCGGGACTCGGGGGCCACCGACTGGGCGATCTCATGGAGGTTCGGGGAGGTGGGGATGCCCGTGCCGATGTCGAGGAACTGGCGTATCCCCGCCTCCTCGGCCAGCCAGCGCACCGCGCGGTTCATGAAGTCGCGGTTGGCCCGCATGTGGACCGGCAGGGCGGGCCACTCGTGCGACATGGCGTCGCCGGCTTCCTTGTCGGCGGGGTAGTAGTCCTTTCCGCCGAGGATGTAGTCGTAGATACGCGCTGAGTGCGCGCTCTCGGTGTCGATACGGTCGGCAGGCCATCCGTTGTCGGACAACGCGGCCCTCCCATCAAGTCGTCGGAGAACAAGGGTAGTTCGGTCAACAAGGGTGTTTCGGACCGGGGTTGCTCAGAGCGATCAGAGCAGTCGGAGCGGTCAGAGCAGGAAGTCGGCGTCGCCCGCCTTCACGCCCGTCAGGAAGCTCGTCATCTCGCGAGGGGTGAAAACCAGGGCCGGACCGCCCGGATCGGTGGACTGACGCACCGCCACCCGTCCGTCGCCCAGCTTCTTCACTTCGAGGCAGGCGCCGCCCGCGTCGTCGCTCCACGGCTTGTGCCAGTCCTGCGCGCCGAGATCACGGGCCGGCATGCCGTTGCGTATGTGGTGGTGGTGCACGTCAGAGCTCCTTGCGTATCGCACCGAGGAAAGCCTCGGTCCTGCTGGCGGGCGTCGACTGGGCGCCCAGCCGGTCCAGGGCCTCGCGATAGACCAGGACGTCGTCGGCCTTGTCGAGATACACAGCGCCGACCAGGCCGCTGAGATACACGATGTCGGGCAACTCCCTGGCCCTGAACCGGAAGAGATGGAAGGCGCCGGCCCGCATCGCCGGATGCGGACCGTTGCTGAACGGCATGATCTGGACGGTCACATGGGGCAGCGCGTTCAGCGCGATCAGGTGGTCGACCTGGGCGCGCATCACTTCGGGTCCCCCGACCGGCCACCTCAGCACCGTCTCGTCCATCACGATCCACACGCGGGGCGGGTTCGGACGGGACAGCAGTTCCTGGCGCTGCATACGGAGCGCGACCCGGCGCTCCGTCGCCTCCTCCGGAGCGTGCGGATTGCCCGCGCCGAGCAGGGCGCGCGCGTAGGCCTCGGTCTGCAGCAGTCCGTGCACGAACTGCGCTTCGTACGCCCGGATCTGCAACGCCGCCTGCTCCAGGCTCAGATACGCGGCGAACCAGTCGGGCAGTACGTCACGGTAGGTGTGCCACCAGCCGCGCTTGTTGGCCTCGCGGACCGACTTCAGGAAGGTGTCGATCTCCTGCTGGTCCTTGACGCCATAGATCTGGAGCAGCTTCTCGGCGTCCGCGAGCCTGAGCCGCGCCACCTTGGCGGACTCCATCCGGCGGATCGTGGAGTGGCTGACCCCGATCGCCATGGCTGCCTGCTCGTACGTCAGACCGGCCCGGTTGCGCAGCTCCTCCAGCTGTTTGCCCAGGATCATGCGCAGGACGGAAGGCGCGCCGCCCCAGTCGGTTTCCGAGGTCACGCCTTACCTCCTCACCCGTAGTCCGGGCCAACGCATCGCAGTCTGTCACGATCATCGCCGACCGGGGCGGCCTGCGCCCTACAAAATGCAATTTTCAACTTGATGGTTGCGGGACGTTGTCGGCAGGTGTCACAGTGGTCGTACCGCCCGGGCCGGTGAACGAAGGGGCTGTGCAGCCCAGTTGGGGGATCACGGGCCGCAACTCGGAGTGTTGTGCTCTGCAGACGAAAGGCGTACGGCGATGGTTTCGCCCTCCTTCCCCCAGTCCTTGGGCCGACTTTCCGGAGACGAACTCCTCCACAAAGCAGGCGTGTTCGGCCTGCCCGCCGTCCCCGCCTCGGTGGGCGCGGCCCGCAGGAACGTACGGGAGCTGCTGGGCGAGTGGGGCATCAGCCGCGAGACCTGTGACAACGCCGTACTGGTGACCTCCGAGCTCGTCACCAACGCGCTCACGCACACGGAGAGCGATCTGGTCGTGTGCAGACTCCGCGCCGCGGGAGAGCGGCTCCATATCGAGGTCGAGGACCAGAACCGCGGCCATACTCTCCCGGCGTGCAGACAGCCGAAGCCCGACGACCAAGGTGGCCGCGGGCTTCTGCTCGTCGGCGTGCTGAGCAACGACTGGGGCGTCAGGGACGCACCGCACCGGTCCGGCCGCATCGTCTGGGCCGAACTGCCGGCGGAGGCGACGACGGCGACGGCGACAGAGGCAGCGATGGCAGTGGAGACAGCGGCGATATCCGCGACATCGGCGGTATCGGCGGTATCGGAGCCCCAGGACGGATCGGCCGACGCCCATGCGGCCGATCCGTCCTGGACGTGAAGGCGGTCCGGGTCGAACCATGTTTCCCCGTCCCCACGCGTGCTGGGATCACGCCGGGGGTAGAGGGGCCATGTGATTGAACTCGCGGAAATGATCGCCCAGTTGCGTACGGAACTCTCCGCCGCCATGTCCGCGGCGCGCGACGAGGAGCTGCGCTTCGAGCTGGGCGCTGTGGAGCTCGAGGCGGAGTTCGTCGTGGAGCGGTCCGGTACGGCGGAGGGCAGGGTCCGCTTCTGGGTCGTGGAGGCCGGCGCCGTCGGCCATACGGGGAACAGCACCACCCATCGGGTCACGTTGACCCTGGAGCCTCGCCTCCGTGACTCGGAGGCGCGGCCACAGGTGAGCGGAGACGCAGCGGAACGCGAGCGCTGAGCCGGTCCGATGTCAGCTCAGACGCAGATACGGGCCCAGGGGTTGGCGGCGGTGCGGGTCGCCGAAGTACTCGTCAGCAGGCCCGGTGGACAGCCCGGGCGGCGTGGGTCCGGCTACCGGGTGGCGGAGCGGTGCGTGCTGACGGCGGCGCACGTGGTGGCGGGGCCGGTGACGTCGGTGCGGGTACGCGTCGATGCCGACCGGCCGGGGGAGTGGACCGCCGACGCCCACGTCGTGCTCCTCGCCGAAGCCGCCGATGTCGCACTGCTCGAGATCACGGGCGCGCCGCCCGGGCCCGATGGCACCGAGCGGCCTCGCTACGCCGCGGTGCCCGACGCCGACGTGGTGCTGCCGTTCAGCGCGGTGGGCTTCCCCCGGTTCAAACTGCGCAAGGACAGCATGCGCCTCCTCGACGACGGCGCTCCCAGCCAGTACCGGGACTCCTGCCACCTCACGGGAACGGTCTCCGTACTGTCCAACCGCCGGGAAGGCACCCTTGAACTGGCCGTCCCCGCCCCACGAGCCGACAGCGAACCGGAGCGTTCCCCCTGGGAGGGAATGTCGGGTGCCGTGGTGTGGTGCGACGGTGCCGTGATCGGAGTGGTGAGCGCTCATCACCGCTCGGACGGCCTGGGGAGGCTGGCCGCCAGCCGCGTCGAGCACTGGTACGACGTGCTGTCCGCCGCCGAGCTGGAGCGGTTCCACCGGTACGCCGGCCTGCCGGCGCGTGAGCGCCTCGGGTCCGCGACAGACCCCGTACATTCCCGGCCGGTCGCCGGCCTGACCGGTCTGCCTCCCGACCTGCCGCTGAGTGAACTCACGGACCTCGTGGACGCCTTGGTGGCGCTTCCCTCCCTGCGCAACGCGAACAGCATGGCCCTGCTGCTCGACAGCATCAGCGCGGAGATCGCGGCGAACAGCCCGAGGGATCCCCGGCTGAGGATGGACGTCTACGGGATCGTACGCACCTGTCTGCGCTATCCGGGCACGCTCGACCAGCTCCTGGAGGCCGTACGTCTGCTGGAGGGGCCGTCCTCCGAAGTGGCCAAGGTCGACCAGGAGGCGGCCCGGCTGGCCCGGCGATCTGGCTGACTCGATCTCGCGGTGTGGCCTGGTCGCGGGGTTTCGGCTTGAGGCCTGCTGGGTCATCATGATGAGGGCACGGACCGCGCGGACATGGAATTACGGGATACAGGAGGGGACTTGGCAGCCGAGGAGCGATCGATGCCTGCCGTCGAGTCCGGTCTCGTAGATCTCTCGGGGGTTTCTCTTGAAGCGCTGCGCTCCATGGACAACACGGCCGTCGCCGAGTCGCTGGAGCGGCTGCTGCACCACATCGACAGCCCTCAGTCCATCACGGAGTCGGATTACAACCCGTCACGCCAGGACTGAGAAGACCGGCTCGGTGCGGTGGAGTACGCATGCCGGGTGAGCCCGAGGCGTCGGGGGACCTGTCGTTCCACCAACTGTCGGCGGTGAGCTTACAGGCCCTTTCCCGAGGTGAGGGCGGTGCCTCCGTGGTCGCGGAGATCCTGGCCGCCGAGCGCAGTCGTCGGCTGCTGCTCCTGCGCGCCCTCGACGAAGGCATGTCCAAAGGCGCGGACGCGTCCGAGGCCGAGGGCCTGTCCGCGGGTGCGGATTCGTCCGAAGGCGGCCCGCCGCAGGCGCCCGGGACGGCGATCTCGCACCGGGACGCCTGGTCCCTCCTCGAACGTGTCCAGCGGCAGGCGCCCGAGGTGTTCGAGGACGTCCTGATGTCGCCGCCCACCGGCAGGTGGGTGTCCCTCGCGCTGCACCAGACGCGAGGCAAGTTCTCGGACGACGCTCCCTTGTGGGTGGTGCTCGGACATCTGTCGGCGCTGGCGGCCGCGGCCGCGGCCCGGGCAGGCCTGGACTTCGCGATCGCCGTCCCCGTGCGCCGTGGCCTGGTACAGCTGCCGACGCTGGGCTGCGCGGTGCTGCCCGTGCGCGAGCAGTGGAGTGTGGCCCGGATCGAGGCGCGCCGAGGGACGTTGAGGATCACGGGTGAGCACGGAGAGGTGCTGGTCCCGCGGGATGCGGAGGCGAAGGCGAACGTCCCTGACTGGCACCCGGTACGCCGCGTCGTACTGGAGTCGGGAGACCGTCCCAAACGCCTGACGCTCGAAGAGCTGGACCCCTACCGGACCTTTCCCCGCCCGAGTGAGCCCCGGCTCCTGTCAGCCGCCGAGGCCGGGACATGGGAGGGCATGCTCGCCGACGCGTGGGAGATCCTGTTGCGTGACGAGCCGGAGAGCGCGGAGGCGATGCGGTACGGACTGCTGGCGATGGTTCCCGCATCGACGAGGGAAAGGTTCCGGCCGTACAGCGGGACAGCCGGGGACGCGTTCGGCGGTGTCACGGCGTCCTGTCCGGACGACGCGGCGCAGCTCGCCGCCACGCTGGTGCACGAGTTCCAGCACACCAAGCTGGGTGGCCTGATACACCTGCAACCGCTGGTCCGTTTCCAGCCCGCGCAGGACCCGGAGGAGCTGTTCTACGCCCCCTGGCGGGACGACCCCCGACCGCTGCGCGGTCTGTTGCAGGGCATCTACGCCTTCGTGGGGGTCACCCGTTTCTGGCGCGTACATCGGTACGCCGCCGACGCCGGGCAGGTCCCGTCGGCGCACTTCGAGTTCGCTCTGTGGCGTACACAGGTGTGGTCCACACTGAATCTCGTGCGCGGTCATGAGCGGCTGACACCCCTGGGTCGGTATGTGATCGAGGGGCTGCGCGAGCGAAGTGCGCAGTGGCTGGCCGACCCCGTTCCGGACGCCGAGCTGGCGCTGGCCCGGGAAGCGGTGGCCGACCACCGGGCCCGCTGGCGCGCGTACCATCTACGGCCTCCCGCGGCGGCCGTGGAGGATGCCGTACGGGCCTGGCAGAGGGGCGACGCACAGGCTCCGGCCGGCCTCGCCGCCGAGCCCGAGCTGGTGCCGGACAGCGAGGTCCCTTTTCTGGACAGCGCGGCCGTCCTGGCCCGGTACCGCCTCAGTGAACCCGACGGAGCCTGGCGGCACCTCGCCGCCCAGGACTCCGGGGTTGCCGGAGGCGTCGAGGGCGCCAGTGCAGCGGACGTCCTGCTGGCCTGCGACGATCGTGCCGGAGCGCGAGACGCTCTCGTCGCGGAGTTGTCCGGCAAGGGTGCGTCTGTGGCTGCCTGGGCCGGTCTGGGGCGGGCACTTGCGGGTGAGGGGCAGGCCGACAGGGCTGCTTCCCGGCTGCTGCTCCGCTTCCCGGAGCGGGCACGTGCCGTGCACGAGGCTGTCGAGGCCGTCACAGGCCGGGCGCCGGACCCCGTGCGCCTCGCGGCCTGGCTGGGCCAGGGCGAGGCGACGGAACGCCAGGGCCTGTCCGGCGGCTCAGGGCCGGACAGGCCCTGAGCCGGGCGTCGAGCGGGCCCTGCGGCGCGTCAAGCACGGCCCGGACCGTCATCCGCGGACCGTCACAGCCCCGTCGGGTCGATGTCGCAGTTGGCCCGCTGTCCCTCCTTGGCCTGGACAGTGGCCGGGTGGGCGGTGCCCGTGCCGGATCGCAGCCGCGGGACGTCGAGAACCCGCTCCATCCGCTCCAGAGTGTCCTGGCGGAGTGCGGCGCCCTCCTCTTCGGCTCCGACGGCGATGAGGTCCATCGCGAGGTTTCCGGCGCACGCCAACGTGGTCGGGTGGTCCGGGCCGAAGGTGTTCAGGCACAGCGGCAGCGCCGTCTCGCCCCGGATGCGGGCCTCGACGTGGTTGCCGAGAGCGGCGAGATCACTGGCGAGGTTGATCGCGCAGTTGAGGGTGGTGGGGTGAGCCGCGCCGAGCCGCTCGGTGAGGGAGGTGAGAGCGGCCGCGTTCAGGCGGTGTGCCTCCTCGGGCTGACCGAGCAGCCGCAGGGTGACCGCGAGGTTGACGTCCGAGGACAGGACAAGCGGATGGGCCGGGTCGAAGACCTGCCGGTAGTCCTTGCAGGCGTTGACGCCGCGCGCACGGGCCGCCTGCAGGTCGCCGTTCTGGCGCAGGGCCACCGACAGGGTCAGCGCGGCGGACAGCGAATGGGGATGGGCGTCGCCGTAGCGCCGGGTGAACTTGGCGTGGGCCTCCGTGGCCAGTTCGAGTGAGCGGGCGTGGTCGCCCTCCTTGCGGTACGCCTCGCTGAGCTGACGTGTCACAGCGATGGTGGCGGGGTTTCCGCGGCCGAACACATCGCGGTACGCGTCCAGTACGGCTTCCTGGAGGGCACGCGCCCCGATGTAGTCCCCCGTCTCCCGCACATCGATGGCGACGGAGTTCTCGGTGATCAGGGTCCGCTGGTCGTCGCGGCCGAACAGTCGCAGCTTGAGTGCCAGAGTCTGCTGGTCCAGTTCCAGAGCCCGGCGGAACTCGCCGGCCGAGCGCAGGCTCACTCCGAGGTTGTGGGCGGTGTTGAGGGTGGTGGGGTCGTCCTCGCCGAAGGCCCTGCGGGCCCGCTCGTACGCGATCTCGTCCAGTTCGGCGCCGGTGGCGAACCTGCCTTCGGAGCGGCGAACGGCGGCTTCGAGGTTGATCGCGTCCAGGGCGTCCTCTCGGGTGTCCTCGCCCTCGGCGGGGGCGGTCCGCTCGTAGACCTCCCGGAGCTGGGCCACCAGCCCGGCCGCGTCGTCGAAGCGGCCCACGACCCGGTACATGAAGCAGAGCCACTGCCCCATGAGGAGCGTCTGCTGGTCCTCCTCGCCGAAAATGGTGCGCCAGGAGCCCCAGGCCTGCTCGGAGAAGTCGAGCGACACCTCGTGGTCGCCCCAGTAGTAGAGGTACTGGGCGATGTTCATGACCAGTTGCCGCACCCACGGCTGGTCGGACTTGATCGCGTCGGAGGCGATGACGTGACCGTAGAGCTCGGCATACCGCGGCCAACTCCCCGGGCTGGTGGGAGATTTCGGGTCGGCGGCGGCCAGCAGGGTGTGGGCGCCGTGGCGCATGCGGGACTGCTCCGCGGGGGTCATGCGGTTGTTCAGCACGAGCTGCACCAGGCGATGCATCTCAATGGAGTTCGTGCGATGGTCGATCCGCGCCAGGGAGTAGCGGTTCACCTCCCTTATGGCCCGGGCGAGTTTCATCGGATCGTTCAGCGTCGCGTCCAGCTCGGGGAAAATGCTGCTGTTCCCGAGTCCGGAGAAGATGGACCGGGAGATCGGGTCCGGGGCGAAATAGGAGCACAGCTGCAGCAGCCGCAGAGCTGACGGACTCCGCGTTTCCAGATGGTCGAGGGAAACATTCCAGGCCGCGGCGACAGGCAGTTGGTAGTCCGGCGGTGGGGCCACTTCGAGGAGTTCGGTGCGCTTGCTCTCGAACAGCCGCAGGTATTCGGAGGCGGGCATTCCCGTCTCCGCCCGCCAGGCGGCCGCCTGTTCCAGTGCCAGGGGCAGGTCGCCCAGCGCCTCGGCCAGCTGATCGGCCTCGTCGTCCTGCAGCGCAGGACCGGAGCGGCGCAGCAGTTCCTTGCTCTCCTCGCGGGTGAACACATCCACTTCGAGGGATCCGCCGACCAGCCCCCACCGCCGGTTGCGGGAGGTGACAAGGATCGTTCCGTCGCCGCCGGTGGGGAAATAGTGACGTACCTGCTCCGGGCTGTCGGCATTGTCGAAGATGAGCAGCCAGCGGGAGAAGGGCCGCCCCTCGCGCAGCGCCTCGCGGACCGCGGGTCCGGCGATATTGGCTTCGGTGCTGGTCTCGATACCGAGGCGCCCGGCAAGCTCCACCAGGGCCTGCCCGATCTGGCCGGGCCGCTCCGCGGGAATCCACCACACGATGTCGTACTCCGACTGGTGGCGGTACGCGTACTCGATGGCGAGCTGTGTTTTGCCGACACCGCCCATGCCGTGAATCGCTTCCGGCAGAACCGTGGTCGTGCCTTCCCGCAATCGCTCGTCGAGCTGTTCCAGCAACTCCATGCGACCGGTGAAATTGGGGTTCCGGGGCGGCAGATTTCCCCAGACGCGCGGTTGTGAGGTGCGGTCCCCCGCCACCGTTGGCTGGGGCGTAGTCGACATCTCCGATGCTCCTTCAGAAACGTTACGGGAAATGGGGGAATCACCGTGTTCAGCTGTCCCCGAGCCGGACGGTGCGGGGCCCGTCGGAATGTGCGGTGTTTTCTCCAGGCTGACCGCGTATCGCCGATCGTGCCAGTGCAACACACTGGCCAACATGTCGGTGCGCTGCGCATAGCGGCCGGACAACGCCCGCAGAGCAGCGAGCTCCACACGCAGGAACGCGATATTGCGACTGTTCACGCGCGGCATGGCCAGGGTGTCCAGCGGTTCGGTGGGCGGCGGCAGAGGCGAGCCGCCTTCCGCCGCCTCGTCGGCCAGTAATTCGCGTACGTCACGCAGAATCCGCGCGGTGTCACTCCGGCGTCCCAGCGCGAGGAGTTCCTCGCGGATGTCGGGAGCGAAGACGAACGTCACAGCCGCCGGGCCCTCGCCCCGTACTCCGCTGGGCCGGACCAGACCGCTCATCAGCAGTTCCGACACATGGACCGGGCCCGCGCCCGGAGTGGTCGCCACGATCCGGTGGATGACGGGAAGACTCAACGGCGCGGCGGACAGCCGGGTCGCGAGCGTGAACGCCGTGGGGGAGGCGCCCGCCCGGAAGTCCGAGACACGCTCCGCCGCGGGCACCGTGCTCTGCGGGTCGGGAACGTACTCCACCCAGGGCAGGGCACGCGCGGCGTCGGGCCTGCGCTTCCACGACCTGGCCTGAACGGCGGACAGGTCCAGCCAGCGCGGCTCCTGCCCCGAGACCAGGCGTGTCAGGGCCTCCGCCCAGGTGTTGGTCAGCGCGAGGACCGGTACGACGACGGTGTCGGTGTTGCCGTCGTCCCTGTCGGACTCGTGTTCGCGGGTGTCGGGTAACTCCACCGGGGCGACACGCGGTTCCCAGTCGAACTCGCTGTTGGCCGCCCAGGCACGGGGAGAGCGAATCCGTACACGCGAGACGTCGAGCCCCGTACGGAACCACAGCTGCTGCGGCAGCATGTGCACCACGGCCACCGGGCACGTACGCCCCCACGCGCGCAGCAGGGGCGGCACGGCGCCCGATCGCCATCCGGCGGCCAGCCCGTCGGTCAGTACCAGCACCACGCGGCGCACCCGCGCGTCGTACCAGAGAGGTTCCTCCAGCTGTATCCGCGCCGGATCGGTCTCGTCCGTCCCCAGCAGGCGCACCACCCGCACCCGGGTGAAGTCCCCCGCCTGATCCAGCTCGCCGGCCAGCTCCTCGACGGCTCGGTCCCACAGCTTCATCGTCACGTGGGTGTCGATGACGAGGACCGCCTCCGCGGGCTCCTGTCCGCCCGGCCGGCTGAGCCTGCTCAGGACGTGTGCGGCCTCCCGCCGTGCCCGCGTGGCAGGTGCCGGCCGCTGCCCGTCGTCATCGTGCATAGGTGCTCTTGCTCTCATGGCGTCGCGGTGACGGTGAGAGTTTCGCGGAGCCCCGCAGACCGCGGGCATGCGTGACGTCCACGGGCAAAGCCTCGCAGTGCGTCCGCTCTCCGGGCAAGTGCGTGCGGGGGCTCACACGAGGCGTGGGCGACAGCATGCCCGGCATGACTGGGATCATGGCGCCGGGGTGGAACATATGTGCGTCAGCGGAAGCATCCAGGTGCACGGCGTGACGCCCCTTCCTCGCCGGGTGCGCGCGGTCCACGGACATGCGTCCGTGCGGCCGGTTCAAGGCTTCACCGGAGCACGGTCCGGCCCGGAGGGACCGGGTCTGCGCTCCGGATCATCGACCAGGATCGCGAGATGGCGCCCCACGTGGTTGTCCCAGCCTTCCGGCCCCACCGCCAGTGCCTCCTTGCGCCATTTTCCGGCCCGCTCCACCAGACCGGCCAGCCCCCTGTCCTGCACGATGTCGGCGACCGCCTCCTTGAAGGCGGGGTCGTCGCAGTCGCCGCGATGCCAGATCATCGCCGGTATGCCGGCCCGCAGAGCCGCCATGAACTCCTGCTGACTGGCCGTCGAGTCGGTGCCCGGCGGCTGGCTGAGCACCAGACACACCGCGTGCTCGTCCTCCTTCAACTCCAGCTCCAGGTGGAACTGCGACCGGCCGGGACGGTTCCAGTACGGGTGGCTGTCCGCCGGCTTCTCCTTGAGATGACGCCACTTCTTGTGCCAGGGCCGGTGCCAGGCCGCCTTGCGCAGCCGCTCGAAGCTGCGGACCAGGACGGCGTAGTCCATCACCAGCGGGGTCGGGGACGACGAGGACGACTCCTTGTGCCACCACTCCACCGGCTCGCCCAGCAATTCCCACGGGAGGATGAACTCGAGGACGACCGGCTGCCTCAGATCCGCCCACCGCTCCTCGGTCTGCTCGATGAGCTGCTCGACCTCGCGGGGAAGGTCGTCGCGGTGCAGGTGCAGCGTCTCGCCCGGCACGGGATGCCAGCCCTCCGCGTCCGACTGCCGCCAGTGGGAGAGGTAGTAACGGTCGGAATCCACACCGTCGGGCTCGAACTGGATCATCAGGTAGGCCGGCACCAGGGAGGGCGGCGGCTGGACGGCGCCACCACGCTGCCAGTCCGCCATCTTGTCCTCCAGCCCCCACGCGCGGGCCTGCCCACGGTTCCAGCGGCGCAGCAGCTCCGCCGCCTCCGCCTGCCCGTCCTCCATGAGCTGATCGGCGGCCAGCGCCAGGAACGCCATGCTCACCGGTAGTTCGTTCGCGGCCGAGTTGTCCCCGGCAAGGCGCAGGAAGACCGCCCAGCCCGTGTCGCACCACTCGGGCAGCTCCTGGATACGCGACCGGCTGGCCCGCCGCATCATCGCCGCGAGGCCCGCCGACGACCGAATCTCGCGCAGTACCGGCCGCAGTGGACGCAGGTCCGCGCCGTCGAAGAAATCCACCGCCTCCCACTCGTCCACCAGACGTCGCAGCGACACGATGGCGACGGACTGCTGCTCCACATATCCCAGGCAGCGCACCAGACATGACAAGCCGTCAGGGATCTGCGTGCAGCTCTCCACCAGGCGCAGCAGCCACGGACGCAGCGCCTCGCTGCGTAACGGCTCCACCGGCGTGCGCAGTTCCTGGCCCAGCATGCTCACCCACAGTTCGACACTGTTTCCGTGCCGCACCGTGGCCGACTCCTGTAATACGTCGACGACTTCGGCCGCCAACTCATTGCGAACCCGTGCAGGGCTGCGCCCTTCCACCCCCGTGACCTCCCGATCGCCACCAGCTGCCGTCGAGTTCGTCGTACGTCGTAAACCGTCTTGATAGTGGCGACCAGCGTACGGCTACAGTTCCAACAACGTCAGGGTGTCATCAATGCCGTACGGGGAGCGCCGTGCAGGATTCCGAGCCGTCCGCCCCGCCCGCCGTGCCGCCTTGGCGGCTGTTGCTCGGATATGTGCGGCCGCATCGCTGGGCGCTGCTGGGCGGGGCGGTTCTGTCGTTGATGACCGGGGCGGCGGGGCTCGCGTTGCCGTTGGTGGCCCGGGGGTTGATCGACGACCTGCAGCACGACCGGGCCATCACCGGGGCATTGCTGGCCATGTCCGCGCTTGTGGTTGCCAATGCCGGGATCGGGGCGCTGGGTGGCTACGTACTGCGGTACACCGCCGAGTCCGTGGTGCTCGGGGCGCGGCGTGCGCTGGTGTCGCATCTGCTGCGGCTGCGTATAGCCGCCGTCGACCGCAGCGAACCCGGCGATCTGATGGCCCGGATCACCTCCGACACCACACTGCTGCGCGAGGTCACCACCGATTCGCTGGTCGGTATCGGCACGGGCGGACTGACCCTCGTCGCCACGCTCGTGATGATGGGGGTGGTCGACCCTGTGCTGTTCGCCGTCACCCTGGGCGTGGTGTTCGGCGCGGGCACGGTGATCGGGGTGATCGTGCCCCGTATCAACCGGGCCAGCAGGCAGGCGCAGAACGCGGTCGGCGCGATGGGTGCCTCACTGGAGCGGGTCCTGGGCGCGCTGCGTACCGTCAAGGCGTCCGGGGCCGAGCACCGTGAGGAACAGGCCGTGCACGCCGCCGCGCAGGAGTCGTGGCGGCAGAGCGTGAAGGCCGCCAAGTGGTCGGCGCTGGCGGGCAATACGGCCGGTCTGTCGATGCAGATCGCGTTCATCACCGTGCTCGCGGTGGGCGGGGCGCGGGTCGCGACCGGGGCCATCGACATCGGCACGCTGGTCGCCTTCCTGCTGTTCGTCTTCTATCTGATGTCGCCGATCCAGCAGGTCGTCGGCGCCGTCGCGCAGTACCAGACCGGTGCCGCCGCCCTGGCCCGGATCGAGGAGGCCCGGCAGCTGCCCGCCGAACCGGCGACCGAACCCGCGCCGCTGCCCAGCCCCGGCGCCGAACCCGCCGCCGTCGCCTTCGAGAACGTCCGCTTCCGGTACGCCGACGACCTGCCGTACGTCCACCACGGCGTGACCTTCACCATCCCGCCGCGCGGCATGACCGCCTTCGTCGGGCCGTCAGGCGCGGGCAAGACCACCGTCTTCTCCCTCATCGAGCGGTTCTACGACCCGGGCGAGGGCCGGATCACGCTGGACGGCCGGGATCTCGCCGACTGGGACGTGTCCGGGCTCCGGTCCTCCATCGGTTACGTGGAGCAGGACGCGCCCGTCCTCTCCGGAAGCCTTCGCGACAACCTTGTGCTCGGCAATCCCGGCGCCGACGAGAACGACGTACTCCGCGCACTGAAGACCACCCGCCTCGACGGCCTCGTCGACCGGCTGCCGAACGGCCTGGACACCCTCGTCGGCCACCGCGGCACCAAGCTCTCCGGCGGCGAACGCCAGCGGGTCGCCATCGCCCGCGCCCTGCTGCGCCGCCCCCGGCTGCTGCTGCTCGACGAGGCCACCAGTCAGCTCGACGCGGTCAACGAAGCGGCGCTGCGCGACACCGTCGCCGATGTCGCCCGTACGACCACGGTCCTGGTCGTCGCGCACCGGCTGTCCACGGTCACCATGGCGGACCGCATAGTCGTCATGGACGCGGGCGAGGTACGGGCCGTCGGCACCCACCGCGAACTCGTCGCCGCCGACCCGCTCTACGCCGAACTCGCCGCTACGCAGTTCCTCGCGGCGGCAGACGCCTAGCGCCCCGAAGGGGCGCGGGGCTGTTTCGTCTGTCTTCACCCCGCAGTCCGATACGGAACGACGGGACGAGAGCGGACCGAGCGGGGGAAAGCGGTGTCTTCCGGCCCTCGACCGGGCGGTCCGTAGGGGGGTCTCGGTGGGGGATCGAGGGTTTTCCCCGTATCCGGAGGCTCAGGGCCCCGCCTATTGTTCGAACACAGCTGACCCATGGGTCACCCCCATAAGGGTCGCTCGCACCTGGCTGGCCGCCGCGTCTTTCCGATCGCACCTGTCTTTTCGATCGCACCCCCCGCCGCTTCGACGACGAAGCGATTCGAACGCTGCTCCGTCGCGTCACGCTGGGCGCCTCGCCCCGGAGCCGGCCCCCGAAAGGCACACACTCTTGCGTACTTCACGCTCCGCGAGACGGACGCTGATATCCGTCACCGCGATATCCGCGACGCTGCTGGCAGGCACCGCCACCTCGGTCGCCGCCGTCCCCACCGGGCAGACGAAGACTGCCGCCGCCGAGCAGACCACTGCCGCCGCCTCCGCCGTGGCCGCCCCCGCCGAGCGGCTGATCGTCGGGTACAAGTCCGGCGCCAGTGAGGCCAAGTCGAACAAGGCCGCCGGCGAAGACGCCGAGGCCAAGGGCAAGGACGCGGGCGAGGACCTCGACTTCCAGCGCCGCCTCGGCACCGGTGCCGCGCTCGTCGACCTGGGCGCGAAGCTCAGCAAGGCCGCGGTCGCCGACGTCGTCGCCGAGTACCAGGCCGACCCGCAGGTCGCATACGTCGTACCGGACCGCCTCAACAAGCCTCTCGCGGACCCGAACGACACCGAGTACAGCAAGCAGTGGGACCTGTTCGAGACCACCGCGGGCATGCGCGTACCGGGCGCCTGGGACACCGCGACCGGCACCGGCGTGACCGTCGCCGTGATCGACACCGGCTACGTCACCCACTCCGACCTCGCCGCCAACATCGTCGGCGGCTACGACTTCATCGCCGACACCGAGGTCTCCGTCGACGGCAACGGCCGCGACAGCAACCCGGCCGACCCGGGCGACTGGTACGCCGACGGCGAGTGCGGCCAGGCCGAGGGCAGCACCTCCTCCTGGCACGGCACCCACGTCGCGGGCACCATCGCCGCCGCCACCAACAACAGCAAGGGCGTCGCCGGCATCGCGTACAACGCGAAGATCTCCCCGGTCCGCGTTCTCGGCAAGTGCGGCGGCTACGACTCCGACATCATCGACGCCATCACCTGGGCGTCCGGCGGCACCGTCTCCGGCGTCCCCGCCAACACCAACGTCGCCAAGGTCATCAACATGAGCCTGGGCGGTGGCGGCGCCTGCACCAGCGCCACCCAGACCGCGATCAACAACGCCGTGAACCGCGGCACCACGGTCGTCGTCGCGGCGGGCAACAGCAATGCCAACGCGGCCAACTACTCGCCGGCGAGCTGCAACAACGTCATCTCCGTCGCCGCGCTGAGCCGCACCGGCGCCAAGGCCTCGTACTCCAACTTCGGTTCGGTCGTGGACATCGCGGCCCCGGGCGGCCAGACCAGCACCGGCACCGCCAACGGCATCCTGTCCACGCTCAACTCCGGTGCACAGGGCCCGGCTTCGGAGTCGTACGCCTACTACCAGGGCACCAGCATGGCCGCCCCGCACATCGCGGGCCTCGCGGCGCTGGCCAAGTCGGCGAAGTCCTCGCTCACCCCGGCCCAGATCGAGTCCGCGATCAAGACCAACTCGCGTGCTCTGCCCGGTGCTTGCTCGGGCGGCTGCGGTGCGGGTCTGGCGGACGCGGCCAAGACGGTGCAGGCGGTGAGCGGGACCGACGGTTCCACGGGGGGCACCACCTTCACCAGCGCCTCGGCCGTCTCCATCCCGGACAACGGCTCGGCCGTCGAGTCCCCGATCGCCGTCACCGGCCGCACGGGCAACGCCCCCTCGGCCCTCCAGGTCGGCGTCGACATCACCCACACCTACCGCGGTGACCTGGTCGTCGACCTGATCGCCCCGGACGGTACGAGCTACCGCCTGAAGGCGTCCGGCTCTGACTCGGCCGACGACGTCAAGACCACGTACACCGTCAACGCCTCCAGCGAGACCGCCAACGGCACGTGGAAGCTCCGCGTCCAGGACGTCGCCGCCCAGGACACCGGCACCATCAACAGCTGGAAGCTGACCTTCTGACGGCCTGCTGAGCAGCTCTGCCGGCCAGGTCCACTGACCAGGCCTGCAACTTCAGACCGCCACCCCCCACAGGGGCGGCCGACGCGAGCGGGCGTCGGCCGCCCCGCCTTTCGTCCCGCTTCCGTTCCGCGGACGGATACTTTCGGCGGTGCCTTTCATTCCGTCGCCGGTTGGCGGAACGTGCACGTCCGGGACACGATGCCCGCATGAAGGGTGACCTGTTTTCCAGCGAGTACATGGTGCAGCCCGCCACCACCGTGGGCATGAGCGTGCAGAACGCCAAGTCGATCCGATACATGATCAACGGCGAGATGCTCGCACGGCAGGGCGCGATGATCGCCTATCGCGGAAACCTGCAGTTCGAGCGCAAGGGCCAGGGAGTCGGTGGCATGCTCAAGCGCGCCGTCACCGGGGAGGGGCTGCCGCTCATGGCGGTCCGCGGGCAGGGAGAGGCCTGGTTCGCGCAGGAGGCGCAGAACTGCTTCATCGTCGACATCGACCCCGGCGACGTCTTCACCGTCAACGGCCGCAACATCCTGTGCTTCGACGCCTCCCTGCAGTACGAGATCAAGACCGTGAAGGGCGCGGGCATGACCGGCGGCGGCCTGTTCAACAGCGTCTTCACCGGGCAAGGCAGGCTCGGCCTCGTCTGCGAGGGCAATCCGCTGGTCATCCCGGTCTCGCCGCAGTACCCGGTGTACGTCGACACGGACGCGATCGTCGGCTGGACCGCCAACCTCCAGACCACGCTGCACCGTTCGCAGTCCATCGGCTCGATGATCCGCGGCGGCTCGGGGGAGGCGGTGCAGCTGATGCTGCAGGGTGAGGGATACGTCGTCGTACGCCCGAGCGAGGCGACGCCGCAGAAACCGCAACAGCACTGATGCGTAGGGTCTCTACCACCAGGGGCTCCGCCCCTGGGACCCCGCTGGGGACTCCGCCCCAGACCCCCGTATCGGCCTGAACGGCCTCGTCCTCAAACGCCGGACGGGCTGAAATCAGCCCGTCCGGCTTCTGCGGCGCCACAGGACCGCTGCGGTGCCGCCGGCGAGCAGGGCGGCGGCGGTGCCGGCGGTCAGCAGCACGGTGGTGCCGGTGGAGGCGAGGACGCCTTCGCCGGACGTGGCCGCAGAGCCGCCGCCGATGGTGGACGTGGTCAGCGAACCTCCGTCCCCGGTGCCACCGACGCTGCCCCCGTTGCTTCCGCTGCCCCCGCTGCTCCCGTTGGACGACGTGGGGATGTCGATGGGGACCACGCCGTCCGAGGCGGACGGGCCGGCGCTCGGGTCGGCCGTCGGATCACCGGTCGGATCGGTGCCGCTGGGGTCCGGCTCCGGCTCCGGATCCGAGGGCCCGTCGGTCGGGGAGGGCGATTCGGTCGGCGACGGAGATTCGGACGGCGGAGTCTGCGGCCGCTGGAACGTGGTGACCGATCCATCGGCCGGGCTCCCTACGAACACCGACTCCCCGCCCGGCGTCACTGCAACGGAGGAGGCGCCCAACTGGCCGTGGACGCCCGGCAGTTCGACATCCTCGCCGGAGTCCTTCAGCGCCGCCGTGTCGTAGACCGCGAGCCGTCCGACGCCGTCCCCCTCCTCCGGCGGATTGCCGAAGTCCTGCCATACGGCGAAGGCCTGGTCGGAGCCCGGGTCGACGGCGACGTCGGCGACGGAGTCCCCGGGGTCCGAGGTGAAGGAGGCGGCGAGCTTGCCCGTGGAGATGTCGTACGCCTCCAGTACGGCACCGCGCCCCGCCCACAGCACACCGTGCTCGGTGTCCCACTCCAGGAAGGTCACCGCGGTGCCGGCGCCGAGCGTGATCTCGGTGCCGTCCAGTGCGAAGCCGGCCGAATCGACCCTGCGCAGCAGGCTGTTGGTGTTGTCGGCGACCCAGATCTGGCCGACGGCCCGGTCGACGGCGAGCGGTCCGCCGGCCGGCAGGGTGAGGGAGCGTTCCACGGTCACCGATGTCTCAGCGACGGTGACCTCCTCGAGCCTGGTGCCGCGCAGGACCACGATCGTGCCGTCCTTCGCACTCGCCTTGGCCTGCGTGATCGACGTACCGGTGAGCCAGCCGCCGCGTCCCGCCGCCTCGCCGTCCTTCGCGGCGGCGATACCGCGCAGCCCGACGAGGTAGTGCACACCGTCGCCCGGCAGCGGCCCGGCGAACCGCTTCGCCGGGAGCTGCGCGGGCTGCCCCGTACTGCCGGGGGATTCCTTCACCCAGCTCAGGGTCTGTCCCGAGGCCGGGTCGACGGCGTAGAGGCCCGCCAGGCTTGCTCCCGTCGTCCCGGCGACGGTGTCGGACCCGACGTACAGCTTCCCCGACTCGGGGTGCACCAGCAGGTCCAGCGGTTTGCCGACGGCCGTGTTGCGCGCGGTCTGCGCGTATCCGCCGCCGCTCTCGGGCGGATCGGCGTCGTCGGCGCCCGCGACGACCGGTGCGCCGACGACGACTGCCAGGACCACGGCGGTGATTCCGGCGAGGGCGCCCGCCGCCCGGGGGCGGGACAGGCCGCTGCCCCGCCCCCGGGATCTGTCGGGCGCGGTCATGAGAAGGAGACGGGGACGTAGACGTCGTACGAGCGGTTGCCGCTCGCCGTGTGGTCGGCGCGCGTCACGATCGCGCAGTCGACGTCCGTGCCGCAGACCTGGCCGGCGGCGATCGTCGGGTTCACGTGCACATTGACGCTGAAGGAACCGCCGGAGCCGTACATGGAACTGTTGGCGACCATGCCGCCGCCGAAGTTCGACACCCAGTGCGAGGCGCCGGTCGTGCCCGCCTGGTCCGCGCCGCCGAGGCAGGGGGTCGGCCGGGAGGTGTACGTCGCGGGGTTGCCGACCTCGACGCCGTCGGGGATCACGCACAGGCCTATGTAGATGCCCTGGATGGTGTTGTAGCCGCTGCCGGAGACGGTGATGTTCTGCCCCGCGGCCGACAGGCCCTCGGGGGCCGTCAACGACAGTTGGTACGTCGTGCCGCTCACCGTCACCGTCCGCGTGGCGGTGGCGGCCGAGGCCGAGGTGGCGAGCCCGACCGTCAGCGCGGCGGCGGTCGCGCCGACGGCGACGGTACGGGTGGCGCGGGCGAACAGGGCGGATCTCATGGGCAGTTGACCTTTCGCAGGCTTCCGCTATTTAGGTAAGGCAAACCTAAGTATCGCCTGATGAATCGTCAAGCCTCGTCACTTGAGCCGCTTCTGTGACTCCGATCCGGAGCGTGCGGGGAGCGCTGTGGGTCTTTTCGCAAAGGTTGCGAACCGGCTTTTCTCGAAGGGTGACGATCGGCGCGCAGGCATGTTGTGGTCGTCCCGGGATTGCGATAGGCATGCGCGCATGTCGATACGTCAGATGCGTCAGGTAGGCCAAGTCCGGTTATACAGGCGCCAGTTGATCGTCATGGCCGTCGCCCTGGCGATGACCGCCGTCGCCTGCGGCGGTGACTCCGGCCAGGCCGGCTCGGGCGGCAACGGTCTTGAGAAACCGAGCATCTCCGTCGCCGCGCTCCCGCTGGCCGACGACGCGACCCTCTACCTCGCGCAGGACCGGGGCCTGTTCGAGAAAGAGGGCCTCGACGTACGCATCCAGCCCGTCCAGCAGAGCATCCAGGCGCTGCCCGCGCTGTCGAAGGGCCAGGTCGACGTGATCGCGAGCGCGAACTACGTCACCTTCCTGCAGGCTCACGAGAAGGGCACCCTCGACGTCCGTGTCCTCGCGGAGGGTGCCCGCGTCGCGCCGCACATGATGGACGTCCTCGTGCCCGAGGACTCGGACATCAAGAGCCTCGCCGACCTCAAGGGCAAGAAGCTCGCCGTCAACATCCTCAACAACATCCAGTCGCTGACCCTGAACGCCATCCTCGACAAGGAGGGCGCGGGCCGCCCCGTCTACCGGCAGATCGCCTTCCCGCAGATGGGGCCCGCCCTGGAGAAGGGGCAGGTCGACGCCGTGCACGCGGCCGAACCGTTCAACAGCGCCCTCCAGAAGGACCTGAACGCCCGGGTGCTCATCGACGGCGGCTCCGCGCCCGTGGAGTCCATACCGATCAGCGGGTACGTCACGACCGGGCCGTTCGCCGAGAAGAACCCCAAGACGGCGGCGGCCTTTCAGCGGGCCATCGCCGCCGCCGCGAAGATCGCGAAGCAGGATCCTTCGGCGATACGGGAACAGCTGCCGAAGTACGCGAAGGTGACGCCGGATCAGGCCAAGGCGATACGGCTGCCCGAGTACCCCGAGACGACGGACCCCGGACAACTGAGCCGTCTCACCGAACTCATGGAGAAACAGGGCCTGTTGAAGAAACCGGTCGATCCGGCCACGCTCCTGGTCAAGTAGGGCCGCTCGGTTGGGACGACTCAATGGGGGCCACCCGGTGCGACGAAGGCAGGAGTTGCTGCTCGGCGGGCTCGGTGTGCTGCTCGCGTTCGGGGTGTGCGAGGCGGTCAGCCGGGCCGGACTCGTCCGCCGCACCTATCTGCCGCCCGCCTCCGAAGTCCTCGCGCGTGCCGTGGAGTTGGCGGGTGATCAAGTCTTCCTGGACGGCCTGGGCGCCACGCTGATTGCCTGGGCGCTCGGACTGGGCCTCGCCTGCGCGATAGCCGTCCCGCTGGGCCTGCTGCTCGGCAGCGTGCCCGTCGTCGACGACGCCGTACGCGCCATCGTCGAGTTCCTGCGCCCGTTGCCCTCCGTGGCGCTGATCCCGCTGGTGTCCCTGCTGCTGGGCTCCGGCACGGAGACGAAGGTCGCCCTGATCACGTACGCCTCCGTCTGGCCCATCCTCTTCAACACCGTCTACGGACTCGGCGAGACCGACCCCCTGGCCAAGGACACCCTCCGCGCCTTCGGCTTCGGCCGCCTCGCGGTCCTCCTCCGCGTCGAACTCCCCGCCACCGCCCCCTTCATCGCCGCCGGCATCCGCATCTCCGCCGCCATCGCCCTCATCCTGGCCGTCGCCACCGAGATCCTCGCCGGCTTCGGCGAGGGCCTCGGCATCTTCATCGCCCAGGCGGGCCTCGCGACGGACGGCACACGGGATGCCCTGGCGGGAGTGGTGTGGGCCGGAGCGCTCGGACTGCTGATCAACAGCGCGCTGGTGTGGGGCGAACGGCAGCTGTTCCCGTGGACACCGGAGCATCGGGGGCGGCGGTGAGCCGGGTCGTGCGCGGCGCGCTGCTGCGGTGGGGCGTGCTCGTGGTGGCCGTCGCCGGGTGGCAGATCGTCGCTCGGGCGCACGGCAGCGTGTACTTCCCGCCGCCCGCCGACATCGCCGGACACGCCTACGACCTGTGGTTCTCGGGGCCCGTCGGGCATGCGTTCCTCACCGCCGCAGCCGTCGACAACATCCTGCCCAGCCTCGGCCGCATGGCCGCCGGGTTCGCGATCGCCGCCGTCGCCGGGATCGCCTTCGGCATCGCGGTCGGCCGCTCGCGCCGGACGTACGCGCTCTGCAACCCGGTGCTCCAGTTCGCGCGCGCGATCCCGCCCCCGGCCCTCGTACCCGTCTTCGTCGTGGTCTTCGACTTCGGTACGCCGATGCAGCTCGCGTCGATCGTCTTCAGCGCCGTATGGCCCGTACTGATCAACACGGCGGACGGAGCGCGCAACACCGACCCGCTACGGCTCGAAGTCGCCGCCGTACTGCGGCTGACCGCGCCCGAGCGGCTGTGGCTGCTGCTCCTGCCGTCCGCGCTGCCGCGCATCTTCGCCGGGCTGCGGCTGAGCCTCTCGCTCTGCCTCATCCTCATGGTCTTCTCGGAGCTGCTGCCGGGCACGGCCAACGGCATCGGCTTCACCCTCACCGACGCCCAGTCACGCTCGGATCTGCTCACCGTATGGGCGGCGTTGGTCCTGCTCGGCGCGCTCGGACATCTGCTCAACACCGGCCTGTTGGCGGTCGAGAAACGACTGCTCGGCAGAGGGAGGCCCGTATGACCCCTGCGACGGGAACAGTTCTGGACGCCGTCGTGCAGTTCTGCCGCGACACCGGCATGACCACGGTCTTCGGCAACCCGGGCTCCACGGAACTGCGGATGTTCCGCGACTGGCCCGAGGACTTCACGTACGTACTCGGACTACAGGAGTCCGTCGCCGTCGCCATGGCCGCGGGACACGCCCTCGGCACCGGGCGCGCGGCCCTCGTCAGCCTGCACTCGGCGGGCGGCACCGGACACGCGCTGGGCGCGGTCTTCAACGCGTACCGGGACCGGGTGCCCCTCGTCGTCATGGCCGGCCAGCAGTCGCGCCCGCTGCTCCAGCTGCGGCCGTTCCTCGGCGCCGACGAACCGGCCCAGTTTCCGCGCCCGTACGTGAAGTTCAGCCGCCAGCCGGACCGCGCGGCGGACGTGCCCGCGGTGCTCGCCGAGGCCCACCGCATCGCGATGTCCCACCCGCGCGGCCCCGTCTTCGTCTCGATCCCCGAGGACGACTGGGACCAGCCCGCCCCGCCCGTCGAACCACGCGCCGTGCACGGCGCGTTCACCGCCGACGCGAGCGCGCTGTCCGCCCTGGCCGCACGCCTCGACGCCTGCGAACGGCCCGCCCTGGTCGTCGGCCCAGGAGTCGACGACGAGGACGCCCTCGCCGAGGTCCGCACCCTCGCCGAACGCACCCGCGCGGCCGTCTGGATCAGCCCGTTGTCCGGCCGCTCCGGCTTCCCCGAGTCCCATCCGCTCTTCCAGGGCTTCCTGCCACCGGCCGCCGACCGCCTGACGGCCTGCCTGGAGGCATACGACGTGGTCGTCGCCCTGGGCGCGCCCCTGTTCACGTACCACTTCCATACGGAGAGCCCGCCACTGCCCGCCCGCACCGAACTGTTCCACCTCGACTGCGACCCCGGGCAGGCGGCGTGGCTGCCCACGGGAACGAGCATCGTGACGACGCTGAAGCCCGCCCTGGGCCAACTGGCGGCGCTGGTGGGGGAGTCGGGCCGGTCGAACCGTAAACCGCCGCCCCCGCGTCCGGCACCCATCCCCGCGCCACGTCTCGACCACATCACGCACATCACGCCGGAGCTGGTCCTGGACCTGCTTCAGGAGCGGCTGCGGCACGACCGTGTCCTCGTCGAGGAGGCACCGAGCCACCGTGAGGCTCTCCACGCGCGCGTGCGGGTCGACTTGGCGGGTGGCTTCCTCACCACCGGCAGCGGGGCGCTCGGCTGGGGCCTGCCGCTGGCCGTCGGGCGCGCGCTTGCCGACCGGCGGCGGGTGGTGTGCGTGCTGGGCGACGGCTCGGCCCTCTACTCCGTCCAGGGACTGTGGACCGCCGCGCGCCATCGGGTGCCGGTGACGTACGTCCTCCTCGACAACGGCGGTTACGCCGCCGTACGCGCCCTCGGTCACCGCATCGACATCGCGCCCGTCCCCGGCACGGAGATCGGCGACATCGACTTCACCGCGCTGGCCGCCGGCTTCGGCTGCCCGGCGGCATACGTAGAATCGCCCGCCGAACTCCCCGCCGCCCTCGACCGGGCGCTGGCCCACGGCGACGGCGACGGGCCCTTTCTGCTGCACGTCCGCGTCACCGGTATCGGCACCGACAACGGCACCGGCATCGGCATCGGCACCGATGGCGCGCTCGACTCCCGGGACAGGTGACCGCTCCGTATGCTCCGCCTCGACTCGCTCGGTCAGCGCTACGGCGAACACCGCGTCCTGCACGACATCAGCCTCACCGTGCCCGACGGTCAACTCCTGTGCGTGGTCGGGCCGTCCGGGTGCGGGAAGTCGACGCTGCTGCGGACGATCGCGGGCTTGCTACCCGCGCACGAGGGGGCCGTCAGCATCGACGGGGACCCGGTCGTCGGGGTGCCGGACCGGCTCGCGGTCGTCTTCCAGGACTACGGGCGTTCGCTGTTCCCCTGGCTGTCCGTCCGGGAGAACGTCGCATTGCCGTTGCGTCGACGGGGCATGGCACGTGCCGAACGGCGGGACGAGGCCGAACGCATCCTGGAACGCGTCGGGCTCGGCGGAGCCGGCCGCCGCCATCCCTGGCAACTGTCGGGCGGCATGCAACAACGCGTCGCCATCGCCCGCGCGTTGGTCTGCCGCCCCTCCCTCCTCCTCATGGACGAGCCCTTCGGCTCCCTCGACGCGCAGACCCGCGAGGACCTCGAGGATCTGCTGCTCGACGTGCACCGGGCGGAGGGGACGACGATCGTGTTCGTCACGCATGACATCGACGAGAGCGTGTACGTGGGGGACCGGGTCGTCGTTCTCTCGGCGGGGCCCGGTTCGCGTGTCGTGCTCGACCTGCCGGTGGGGCTGCCGGGGGAGCGGGAGCAGATCGGCACGCGAGGGCTGGCGGAGTTCGTGGCGTTGCGGACGGAGGTGGGGCGGGCGGTGCGGGCTTGATGCAGGGGGCTCCGCCCCCTGAACCCCCGGCCCTCAAGCGCCGGACGGGCTGAAATCAGCCCGTCGTGGGGGTCCCCCGCTCTGGGGGTCCCCCAGGCCCTTAAGGCACTGGGGGAGAAGCCGAGAGAGGGGCGGCGGGGCGGCGGCCGGTCCCTGAGCGTAGGTCGGGGGCGCGGGCCGGTCCCTGACGTGGAGCGCTCCGCTACCGTGCGCCCCGCGCTCAACTTCTGCGTCCGCCTGCGCCGTTGGGCGCAGATCGCCAGAATCGGGGGCATGGCCATCCGCGAACTCAGTTACGTGCTCCGCCGCGATCCCGGCACCGGCGACGACCGGCTCACCCCGGTCACCGCGGTGCCCGACGGCGTGCCGGGCCACCTGATGGAACGGGTCATCGCCGCCACGCACCGAGCGGAGCCCGCCGTGGGAGCCGCGCTCAGCTACACCCGCCTGCCCCACCGCGACGGCGGCGGACTGCTGTGCAGCGCCCGCCCGGACGAGAAGTCGGCCGGACTGCGCGTCGACGCGCAGTACGCGGCGGGCGACGACGCCACCTGGCCGCACCTGCCCGTCGACGCCTGGCGCCCGGCCACTCTGCGTCGGCCGGACGACGAACCGTTCGCGGAACCCGGCAGGCGCTGGGACGAGGCGCTGCTGGTGAAACACGCGCGCGAACACGCCCCGCGCGTGGCCCCCTTTCTCGCCGACGTGCGCAGGCTGTTCGCCGACCCCGCGGGCCGCCAGATCGTGGTGGCCGAGCCCGACCAGGAGACCGTCGCCCGCTGGATCGCCCTGGCCTGTGCCTCGCTGCCCGAGGCACACGCACGGTCACTGACCTTCATGACCGCCACCGCCGACCCCGGCGGTGCCCCACAGCAGATCCTCGGGATCGGCCCGGGCACGGACTCGCAGGTCTTCGACCGGTACGACGTCCTGACCGTCACCCACCACTACCGGGTCCACGACGGCCTCGGCGGCCCGGGCAGCCCGCCCCTGACCGATGCCTGGGCCGAGCTGACGGCATGGCTCTGGCGCCAGGGGGCGTCCCCGCGGCCCGGCGACGAACCCTTCGTCCTGCTCCCGCTCGCCCGCCACGCCCTGGCCATCGGCTCCTGGGACGAACTCGCCGCCCTCCGGAGCGACGTACTGCGGGAGATCGCGGCCGCCGCCACGGACGCGGCCGAGCGCGACCAACCGGACGCCGACGACGAGGAATTCCTCACCGAGATCTGCAAGTGGATCGGCGGACACCAGCCGGACGCGGTGCAGCAGCTCTCCCTGGCACTGGCCAGGCGGCGCCTGAAGGCGGCGGGCCGACAGGACACCGACGAGGTGCTGAAGTCCTGCCGCGACCTGCCGCTCGACGAGGCGGCCTGGCACACCCTGCGCGGCGAGTACGGCCCGCCGCCGGAGGAGGAACTGCGCAAGCTGCTGCGGTACTCCTTCGACACCTGGGAGAAGCCGCTGCGCGCCCTGCTCGCCTCCGGCGTCGGCGGGGGTCCCGTACTGGACGCGGCCGTGGCGCAGCTCGCCGAGGCCCTCAGCTGCCCCGACAAGCGGCGGAACTGCGGCGAGGCCGTCGCGCTGCTCATCTCGCTGCAGGACCGCGGGCTGGTCCGGCGCGTCCTCGAACGGCTCGTCCAGGACCCCAGCGAGCGTCGTATCCGCGGACTGCGGGACCTGGTCCGCTCCGTGCACGGCGGCTGGCTGCGCGCCCACCTCGACGGGGCCCCGCTCGCCGTACGCCTCGCCGTGTCGGCGGCGGACCTGAGCCGCGAACCGTACCGCCTGACGGGCGCCGAGATCTGGGTCGAGCTGGCCCGACGGCATCTGGACGGAAAGGTGCCCGACGGCGCCACCCTGCGGATCATGTGGGCGTTGGTCTGGCCGCCGAACGGCCAGCCGGCCCGTCCCGACCAGAGCAGGGTCACCGAGGTCTGCTCCCCCCGGCTGATCGTCGAGGAGGGGCTGGAACTCCGCCTCTCCCACTGGCTCAAACGCCCGGACCAAGTCACTCCCGCGCTCATCGAATTCGCACGCGAGACCGTTGCTTCGCGGAAGTTCAACTCGCAGGAGCGGGCCGTCGCCCGGCTCCTGGTCCTCGCCCACGACTTCGCGCACGGGCGGGAACGGCTTGCGCCGGCCATGGAGCGCCTGCCCGCCCTGGAGTACGACGCAGGGCGCCTGCCCGATGCGCTGCGGGATGCGGTCGACCGAGGGATCGCCCACGGCATCGCCAGGACCGACCCCGAAACGGTGCGCGACACCAGAGCGCTGGACTACGTCGCCGACAACATGAAGCTGATCGGCCACTACCAGCGGGCCGTGGCCGACGCCCACCGCTCGGGCGGCGCCCTGGACCCGGCGTCGCTGCGTGAACCGCGGCGCGTGGCAATCCTGTTCACCCTCTGGCGCGAACGCCGGGACGGTGCCCGGGGCGCCTGGAAGAACGCCGCCGACCAGCTGACCGAGGACGTCATCGGCCCTGCGCTGGCGCAGCTGGGCGAGCACGGAGTCAACGAGGTGGCCACCCTGCTGTCCCAGCGCCCGGGCGGCCAGAAGTGGGTGCAGGCCTGGAACAAGTGGAGCCATCAGATGAAGGGTCACGGGGGCGCGCGCGAGCACGGATGATCCCACAAAGCGTCCCGCTTCCCGGGCAATACTTCCTCACACCTGATCTTCTGCCCGGTTCTCAACTACGCTTGCTCGCGAAGAGTTTGACGACGCAACTCCTGGGCGGACGCACGCCCGGTCTCGGGGGAGAGGACCAGCGTGAGCGACACTTTCGACCTGCCCGGCGGCAGTATGGCCAGCCGTCCCGTCCATTTCATCTGGCTGCTGGACTGCTCCGGTTCGATGAGCATCAACGGAAAGATCGCCGAGCTGAACTTCGCCATCCGCGAGGCCATCCCGGAGATGCAGGAGGCCGCCCGCTCCAACCCCGGAGCCACCCTCCTGATCCGGGCCGTCTCCTTCGCCAGCGGCGCCAGCTGGCACATCAACGACCCGACCCCGGTGGACCAGTTCACCTGGGAGGACCTGCACACCTACGGCGGCACCGACATGGGCGCCGCGTTCCGGCTCGCGGCCGGCGCCCTGCAGACGCCGCCCATGCCGCAGCGCGCCCTGCCGCCGGTGCTGGCCCTCGTCTCCGACGGCCAGCCGACCGACGACTGGCGCTCCGGGCTGCGCGCCATCGACGACACGCCCTGGGGCAAGCGTGCGGTGCGGGTGGCCCTCGCCATCGGCGACGACGCCGACAAGAGCATGCTCAAGGAGTTCCTGGCCAACCCGGAGCTGGAGCCGCTGCACGCCAAGAACCCGCGCCAGCTCGCCGCCGCGATCCGCTGGATGTCCACAGCCGTGAAGCAGGCCTCCACCCCCAGGACCGACGGCGACGGTGCCGGTCCCATGCAGGCCCCACCGCCCGTGGCGCTGGGCAAGGACGAGGACGAAGACCCCGTCTGGTGAACGGCGGTGCGACACCGCCCGGGCGGTGGGAACTGCTCGAGGGCATGGTGAAGGGCGCGGGCAAGAAGTACAGCCAGGACCGCTTCGCCGCACGGCACGTCGCCGACGGAGAGGCCGTCGTCCTCGCCGTGGCCGACGGCCATGGCTCGGCACCCCACTTCCGCAGCGACCTGGGCGCGTACTGGGCCGTCGACGAATTCGTCGCGTGCGCACGGGAGTTCGCGGGCACGGCAGTGGAGTACGACAACGAGGCCGAGAAGAACGGTGACGAGGGCCGCTGGTACGCCGGCTTGACCGAGCTGCGCGCCCAGGCCCGGCGGTTGCCCGAACAAGTGGCTCACCGCTGGTACGAGCGCGCGACACTGCACGACTACAACTCCCCGGCCCACGGCGGCCTGCCCGCCGACCCCTCCGTACAGAACCCGAAGGGCCGCGATCTCACCGCGTACGGCGCCACCCTCGTCGGCGCCGTCCTCACCCGGCGGCTGCTGGTGTGCTGGCAGCTGGGCGACGGCGACATCGTCGTCCTCGACGCCGTCGGCACGCCGTACACGCCCCTGTACACCGGTCCCGACCTCGGCGACGAGACGGACTCCCTGTGTGCCGCCGAGTCCTGGCATCGCGCACGCTGCCACTGGCAGCCCCTCACCAACGAGACTCCGTCGGGCATCCTGCTCTCCACCGACGGACTGTCCAAGAGCTTCACCGACCACCAGGGCTTCCTCGACTTCGCGGCCGGCGTGCAGGGCCACGCCACCGAACTCGGGATGCCCGCCCTACGGACCCGGCTGCCGGACTGGCTCGGGCGGGCCGCCCAGTACTCCGGGGACGACACGACACTCGTGGGCGCGTTCGAGGCCACCGACCAACTCGCGCCCCAGCAGAACGACGCGCCACACACGTGAGCCACGAGAGGAACCGCGCATGGTGAACGGCATGCTCGCCGCCGGGCAGACCCTGGTGACCGAGGAGGGGGAGAAGGTCAAGGTCGCCGAGATGTTCGGCTCCGGCGGCCAGGGCGAGGTCTACCGGGTGAAGACCCGCAAGGGCGACCGTGCCGTGAAGTGGTACTACCCCCAACTCGCCGACGGCCGCCAGCGGCAGATCCTCGAAGGACTCATCGGGCGCGGCTGGGGCGACGACCGCTTCCTGTGGCCGCAGACCGTCGTCGTCGACGCGGACGGCCGACGGCCCGGCTTCGGCTACCTCATGGACGTACGCCCCTCCCGCTTCCACGACCTGCCCGCGCTGTTCCGCCGCGATCCCGCGCTCGCCGCCACCACCATCCGCACCCTCGTCATGGCGGCCCTGCACACCGTCGAGGCCTACCGCGCCCTGCACGCCAAGGGCATCGCCTACCGCGACATCAACTGGGGCAACATCTTCTTCGACCCGCGCACCGGCGACGTCCTGGTGTGCGACAACGACAACGCGGTCGTCGAGGGCGAGAGTGCGGGCGTCGCCGGCACCATGGACTTCATGGCGCCGGAACTCGTACGCGGCGACAAGGGCGCCCAGCCCGGCATCCAGAGCGACCTCCACTCCCTCGCCGTCCTGCTCTTCCTGCTGCTGATGAACCATCACCCGCTCGAGGGCGCACTGGCCTTGCAGATCCGCTGCCTGGACGAACCGGCCCGGCGCAAGCTGTACGGGACCGATCCGGTCTTCGTCTACGACCCGTCCGACACGCGCAACCGGCCGGTGCCCGAGGAGCAGCAGACCGTCGTCGCCACCTGGGGAGCCCTCCCGCCCGTACTGCGCGCCCTGTTCGAGCAGACCTTCACCGACGGACTGAAGAACCCCGCCCGGCGGGTGCGCGAAGGGCAGTGGCGGGACGCGCTCAGCGAGGTCCTCGACACCATCTGCCTCTGCGCGGGCTGCGGCCGGCAGAACCTCACGGAACCGGACGGGCCCGCCCCCGTCTGCTGGAGCTGCGGGCGCCCCCTGAGCCTGCCACCGCGCCTGCGTCTGACCACCGGCACGGCGACCTCGCGCAGCAAGCCTCGGTCGATCCGGCTCGGCGCCCAGGCCCGGATGTACGCCCACCACCTGGACGTCGACCCGGAGCGGCACGACTTCACCGCCGTGGTCGCCGAGGTGACCGAACACCCCAAGCAGCGCGGGCGGTTCGGGATCACCAACCGGACCGGGCACCGCTGGACGGCACGGCGGGCGGACAGCTCCGTCCATGACGTCGACCCCGGCAAGACCATCGGCCTGAGCACCGGACTGCAGCTGGAATTCGGGGGCGGGGCAGAGGCGGTCGTGCAGGACTGAGATCCATCCCGGTCCCGCAGCCTCTCACCTCCAAAACGGCCACCAGCGGCGCCGGCGCGCCCGCCAGCCGAACGACGAGGGAGACCAGCCCGACAAGGCCGGCAGCAGCAGACGCGGCGGCGCCGGGACTTCGGGAAGGTCCACGACCGCCGCGTCGGCCGGAACGGCGAGCGCGTCGGGACGGGGCAGGGCCGCGACCGTGAACCGGTAGGCGTCCGGCGTCACGTCGAACGACACCTGCTGGTCGGCGAGATAGCGGCTGCGGGCCACCCGGCGCTCCTCCCGGCGCCCGCCGCCCTCCCACGTGACCACCACCAGCACGGCGGGCTCCGGCCATTCGAACCGCACGGCGGCACGGTCGGCGGTGATGCGATGAGCCGTCAGATCCCTCACCACTCCCAGGCGTTCGACGACCACGTCAGGCCCGGTCACCGTCCGCTCGCCCAGCACGCTCACCGACGTCATCCGCAGTCGCGACCGTTCGGGCACGGCGACCTCGACGGACGGCTCCGGCCCCGCGGGCGACTCCGGCACGGCGAGCCCCGCCCGCCCCGACACATCCGCGCCCGGCCCCAGGGGAACGCTCCGCCAGGGCAGCACCGTGCTCCGCCCCCGACCGGGCGGACGCCAGGTCAGCGCCACCCGGCCGCCGTCCCCGACGAACCGCGCCGTCAGGTCCTCCACCTGCCCGGGCCACTCCTCGGCATGGGCCCCCACCCGCACACCGGGGGACCACTCCGTCTGCTCGCCGGGCCCTGGATAGCCACAGCGGACCTCGTACGTGTAGTCGCCCGGGGCGAGCGGCACATCCAGCAACTCGTCCCGCCCGCACGTCATGGACACGACAGGACCGCCGTCCGCGATGCGGTGCACCGACACCTCCGTACAGGCCGGATCGGGGGCACCCCAGCGCAGCCGCACACCGTCCGGCACCAGCGTCACGATCACGCTGGCCACATCGGGCGCGATGACGACGGGCGCCGACACCAACGGCACGGCAGCGATCAGCCCCCGCCGCAAGGGGACCACGGCATAGCGCAGGGGGTGACCCACGGGGACGTCCGCGTCGGTACGACGCAGAGGCCGCCCCGCCGACCCGGCGCTGTCCGCGTCCACGAGGACATCCGCGCTCTCCGGCGTGACCGCATCCGCCGTGCCGGCAGCGTCCGTCGCCACCGGTTCGCTCAACTCCGTCGCGGCACCCGGTGAGCCGTCCGGGAAGCGCAGCAAGCGGTACGTCACCCCGCTCGCCCGGGACCGGGCCGGCGGCCACGTGAGGGTCACCGTGCGCTCGTGGACCGTCGCTTCCAGACGGGCCCCCGTGTCCGCCGAGCCGGTGTCCGCCGAGTGGGCCGCGGCGGCCAGGAGCGCCGCCTCGATGCCCGCGTCGTCACCGGCCCGGCGGGCGGCGCCGAGCCAGGCGGAGGCCGCGGCGCGGGCGGAACCGCCCGCCGTCAGCCGGGTCGCCCCGGCCGTCAGGCGGGCCACCTCGGTGGAGCGGGCGTGCAGTGACTCCAGGAGTCGGGTGAGGGCGGGGTCTCGTCCGGTGTCGTGCACCTGCGCGACAAGCCGCTCGGTCTCGCGCAGCCGGCCGCCCGGCCACAGGTCACCCAGCCGCTCGGCGGCCTGCCGGGCGGCCCCGGCAGCCGGGAAACCGGCCGCGACGGCCGCCGCCAGATGGCGTGCCTCGTCCCGGTGCACGCCGAGCGCGACGGCCGCCTCCTCGGTGGGCCCGTCGGAGCCGTCCCGCAGCAGACAGCCCAGCTGCCACAGCAGCAGCCGGCGCAGCCCCATCGGCTCTTGCCGGACGTACGCCTCCAGCGTGCTCAGGACGCCCGCCGCCCCGTTGGCCCGCGCATCGCCGGAGGCCAGCCAGTCGGCGCGTACCTTCTGGACGTGGTCCAGGTCCACGCGCTGCCACAGATTGCCCCGGCCGGTGAACCACAGACCGTCCAGGACGCGGAAGCCACGGTCGGTCTCGGCCTGCGGCAGTGAGCCGAACGAGGCGTGCCGGGCCGCCGCCGGCGGCCGCAGCGCATCCGCCACATGCCGGAAGCCGAACGCGTCGAGGCCCTCGCACAGCCGACCGTAGCCGCGCATCGCGGGCAGACACGGCAGGTCCGGCAGCGGAGGCCGGGGCGCCCCCTCGTCCGAAGACACCCGCTCGCCGGGACGCCACTGCCGCTGTGCCACTGAGTACGGTCCTTTCCCTCGTCGTGAACCGGCCGCCGCAGGACCGGACGTCACTCGCCCGGCCGGGTGAAGAAGTACACCCGGACCACCGCGCTCTGCGGTGACTCACTCAAGTCGTGGAAGTCGTCCGTCGCCGTCCGGCCGCCGAACATCTCCGGCCGGGCCTTGGAGAGCAGCCCGTTGACCCGGTGCGCGTACGCCGTACCGCCCGAGCTGCCGCCGAACGTCAGCACCATGGCCGCGGTGCGCCCGCGCCACTTCTCGGTGCCCGACCGGATCTGGCGCAGGAGGCTGTCGGTGTCGTTGCCCTTCACCCGGAACTGCTCCGGTGTCCGGGACACACCCTGCGGTCCGGTAGGCGTGGGACTCGGGGACGCGGTGGGGGAGGGGGAAGGGCTGCCCGTGGGTTTGGGCCGGTCGTCGGCCATCGGGTCCGGTCGGTCGGCCATCGACACCAGCGCCAGTACCAGCAGCAGGTCGGCGAAGAGCCAGCCCGCCAGCACGACGACGCTGAGACCGCGCGTACGGCGCCGGGGGCGAGCGCTCACACCTCACCGCCGTCCGTACCGCTCGAGGGCGCCGGTACGCGGGCGCCGTTGACCTGCCCGGGCGGCAACTGTCCGTTGGACAGGACACGGATGCCCTGGTCAAGGCGCGCCGCGGCGTCCTGCCAGTGGGCCGCCGCCGCGTCCCAGCGCTCGGTGGCCTCACGCATGCCGTCGACGGCGTCGTTCGTACGGCCCGCGCCCGCCGCGACGGCCTGCGCGGCCCGCTCGGCGGACTGTGCCACCGCGTCGGACTTCGCCGCGAGCGCCTGCTGGGCGGTGACCAGCGAGGTGACCGCCGACTGCATGGCGTCACCGGCGGCCTGCACCCGGTCCGCGACGGTACGGGCCGCGTCCTTGCTGTCCTGCCGCACCTGGTCCGAGGCGGACATGCTCGCCTTGACCGCCGCCTCCACCCGGTCGGCCGCCTTGGCGATGCCGGGCACCTCGGACGACAGCGCACCGGCCGCCTTCTGCAGGGCGTCGGTGGCGTCGCCGACGGCCGTCGCGCTGTCCACCAGCTTCTGATGGCTGCCGTCGGCCTGCTTGAACAGGTTCTGCAACTGCCGTACCGCGCGGGCGAGTTCCTTCGTGAACTGGTCCGGAGACGCGGCCCGGTGCGGAGTCAGACACATCTGCACCCGGGTCAGCAGTCCGGCCAGCGACCCGAGGAGCCGCTCGTCCTCGGCCTCCCGAGCCTGCTCCTCCCCCTCCGCCAGGGCCCGGACACGGGCGTGCCACACCGACAGCAGGACCAGCAGCGTGATCAGTACGACGGCCATGAGCGCCACGTTCTCGAAGCGACCGACCGTCGACAGATGCCCGCCGAAGCCGGTCTGCCACAGCTGGAGAAAGGGACGGGTCGCCTGCCCGGGGCTCTCCTTGCTCAACTCCCCGTAGGCGCGCACCGCTTCCCGCAGCCCGAACCAGGTCACCAGCAGCGGGATGAACACGAGTACGCCGAGCACGGCCTCCAGCGCGCCGTACCCCGGCCTCCACTGCCACCAGGGCGGGGCGGGGGCCGCGGGCGGCGGGGCCGTGACGGTCTCGGGGCGTACGTAGGAATGGACGAGGTCGACCTCGGCCCACCGGTCGAGCCGGTTACCGTTCGTCAAGTCGTCGGCCAGGGCGGTCAGTTCGTCCTTGCGCACGGCAAGCCGGGAGGAGTGCTGGTTGAGGAGCTCCTCCAACTCCTTGCCCAGAACCTTGCGGTCCAGGAAGGGCGATCCGGGGGGTGTGGGTGCGGTGGGCAAGCGCGACTCTCCTGACTCAGCACCGGGTGGCCGGTGCTCCTGGCGATCTGCCGGTCACTCCTCAGCGGGGGACGCCGCCCCTGTCCCGCTGGTTCCTGCCGCGGCGGGTCAACTGCTCCAACAGGGTCTGGGCGTCCGTGTGTTCGGGATTCCAGGACAGGCACTGGTGCAGCGCCTCGACGGCCTCGTCGCGCCGCCCGCGCCCGTCCAGCCGCTCGGCGTGCCGGTAGGTGCGCTCGGCGAGCAGCTCGCGCACCCGTGCGTTGGTGGGATCGTGGCCGTAGGCACAGCGTAGCCAGCGCTCGGCGTCGGTGAAGTGCTCGGGCGAGGAGTCGGCCATCGCCGCCGCGCAGTGCACGCCGATCATCGCGTCCAGCACGACGGGCCCGGACGAGCCGTCCCGCGCGACCTGCCAGGCGGCGTGCGAGGCCCGTACCGCCTCCTCGAACCGGCGCTCCGTCAGCAGGTCCCGCGCGGCCGACAGTCGCCGCGCCGCCTTGCGGTCGGCCCAGTCGTCCGTGTCCTCCGGCTCTTCATCCGGGACGACCGGGGCCGCGTCGAGGGAACCGAGCAGGGCCTGTGCCTCGGCCACGATCGTCTCAAGGAGCACGCGGGCCTGAGCAGTGTGCCCCTGCTCCGCCAACTGCCGTGCCCGGCCCACGTCGAGAGCGTCGGGCGGGGGCGGGGGCGGGGAGGAGGGGCCTGCGTCGAGAGGTCCGGCCCCGGCCGGCGGCGACAGCAGCGTCACCGACAGCCGCGGCGCGTCCGACAGAGTGTCGTCGAGTACGTCGGCGGGCTGCGGGACCATCGTGTCGAGCCTGGCCGGCGATACGCCCGCGAGTTGGGAGGCATGCATCAGGGCGCCCGTGGCGAGCAGGTGGCCGGGGGCGTGCACCGTGTCCCGGCCGAGCCCGCGCACCCCGGAACGGACAGCCTCGAGCCGGGTCCCGCCGCCCACCAACAGCAGCATGTCCACGTCCCGCGACGCCATCCCGGACTGGTCGAGCAGCGTCTGCGCCCGGTCGAGGGTCCGCCGCACATGGCGTTCCAGATACGCGGCCAACTGATCGCGGTCGAAGCGCAGTTGCTCCGTGTGGCCGTCGCCGAGGTCCAGTTCGAGCAGCGCGGCGTCGTCGCCCTCCGGCAGTGCGGTGCCGCCCAACTCCTCCCGGATCCGCTCCACCCGCGCGCGCAGCCGCAGCCAGCCCGTCCCGTCGAGGCCGACCTGATGGGACCGGCCCCGCACGGCCCGTATCGCGGCGGTCAGTGCCGCGTCGTCGAACGTCCGGCCCCCGGTGCTCGCCGCCGTCTCGTGCCCGAGCGCCCGGTAGCTGTCCCGGACACCGCGCACCAGCCCGAGCTCGAACCCGCCGTACCCGAGGCCGTAGACGAGGCACGTCGCGCTGCCCCGCCCCTCCGTGTGCCCGATGACCGCGGCCATCGCGTCACCGATCAGCCGCACCTCGGACAGCCCGGCCGCGCGCGCCGCCTCCAGCAGGGCCGTGCGCTGCGCCGAGCGGTAGCCGACCGGGACGCTGATGACAGTGAGCGAGACCCGGCTGCCGGCCGCCGCCTCGACCTGCTCCCGCACCTCGCGCAGCAGACCGGTAACCAACTCGTCCGCGGTCCTCGGCACTCCGCCGACGGCCACCGGACGACCGCTGCCCAAACGGCTCTTGAGGCTGGGGAACGTGACCGGAAGTGCCCCGGCGACCGCGGGCTCGCACAGCAGCCACGGCCATCGCGCACCGGACAGCACCAGCCGCCGCACCGGGCCACCAGGGTGTCCGTACGCCGCCCGCAGCCCCGTACTGCCGAAGTCGAGACCGAGGCCGAGACCGGGCTCGGACCCGTGCCCGTCCGGTCCGGTCGGCGCCGTCATGTGTCCCCCGCGTCGTCCGGTACCCGCAGGATCCCGTCGAAGCGCTCCGTGTCCCGCAGGGCGGACACCCGGCGCGCGTCGTACGCCTGCGCCACGAGGTTGGCGAGATTGCGGGCCTGCTGCGCGGCCAGCAGACGGTTTCCCTCGGCGTGGGCCTGCTTCACATAGCCGACCGCCTCGTTGATCAGGCCCGCCGTCTCCGGGGGCGCGCCATCCGTGGCCTCCTCCGCGTGCAGGAACTGACTGGCGTATCCGCAGTTGTGGTACATGTCGTCGATCAGCAGTTCGGTGAGCCGCTTGTACTCCCCGCTCTCGCCCTGCCTGAGCGCCAGCTCCGCCTGCTGCAGATCCCGGCGGACCTTCATCTCCTGCAGGTCCTCGATGTAACCGCCGTACCTCTGGAGGAACCTCTCGGCGTCCCGCCTGGCGTACTCCAGGCGCTGGCGCAGCGTGGCACTGTCCGGTTCGTACACGGGGGCGGGCGGCGGGGTGCGGGGCTTCTCGCGCTTGGGCCGGGCCGTGGTCCGCATGTCCGTGCCGGGCACGGTGATCGTCACCGTGATGGTCCGGTTCGCGTCGTAGTTGAACGACACCTCGACGCGCTGGTTGACGTCGATCTCCTGCGGGAGTTCGAACTCGACGACGCCCTGCTCGTCGTTCTTGCTGGCCACCGGGCTGTTCCCCTCGTACACCGGGACCCGGATCAGCCGGCTGTCCGTTGCCTGGAACATCTTCCTGCACGGCTCGGGAAGCGGATACGCGGTGCCGCTCTCGATGATCGGTACGAACACATCCCGCTGCGAACCGCGGACCGCGCCGATGCCCATCGCGACGCCCGTCACCTCGTACAGGCCGGTCGTGCCGACCGCACGGGCGTTGGCCAGGCTCGTGCCACAGGCCGAACACGCGGTCGCCGACTCGTCGTTGACGGTGCCGCAGCGATGCGCCGGGCACTCCACCCCGTCCAGGGTCCCGGCGAGGATGCCCGCGCCGAGCGCCACGCACTCCATGGGGTTGATGTCCCGGCGGACCTTCTCCCGGCCGAAGAGGGCCTCCACGGCCTCGTACACCGACCGGGTCAGTGTGCCGCCGCCGACCAGGAGCACGTCGGTGATCTGCGCCGGGGTCAGCCCGTCGCTCTCGAGGGTCTCGCGGACCAGGTCCATGGTGCGCTGCACCAGCGGATCCGTCAGCTCCTTGAACTCGGCCCGGGTCAGCGTCATGTCGACGTCGACGACCACGCCGTCGCGGCTGTATCCGGCCGGGATGATGATGACGGCCTCGGGCGAGTCGTTGAGTTCCCGTTTCGCCTGTTCCGCGTACTTCTTCGCGGTGAACTTGAACTGCTCGTCCCCGGACGGGTCCACCCCGCACTCCTTCTGGACCCATCGGGCGATCCGGGCGACGACGGCCTGGTCGAAATCGTCCCCGCCCAGCCAGTCGTCGCCCGAGAACTTGCGCACGGCGAACTGGGCGTTGCCGTCATGGCCCTTGACCGAATCCAGGATCGAGATGTCGAACGTCCCGCCGCCCAGGTCGTAGACGAGGATGCGGCTTCGTTCTCCACCCGGCTTGTCCAGGCCGAAGGCGATCGCGGCCGCCGTCGGTTCGTCGATGATCTTCTTGACGGTGATCCCGGCGCGCTCCGCCGCCTCCCGCGTGGCCGCCCGCTGGGCGTCGCCGAAGTACGCGGGGACAGTGATCACCGCGTGCGTCACGTCCTCGTTCAGGTTCCGCGTGGCGTCCTTGACCAGCTTGCCCAGGATCGCGCTGGACACCTCGGCCGGCGTGGTGGTGCGTCCGCCGAACATCACGTGCGCACGTGGATCGTCGTCCGGTCCCGGGACGATCTGGTAGGCCAGGTGATCTCGGGCCCGCGCGACCTTGGCGTCCGTGAAGTCGCGGCCCATCAGCCGCTTCACCGACACCACCGTTTCCCTGGGCTGCCGGTCCGCCCAGTTGAGCGCGTTCCGGCCGACCAGCAGCGACTCCGAGCCGTCGCGGCGGAGCAGGCCGACCACCGACGGGGTCAGGTTGTCGCTCTCGCCGTTGCGGACGACCCGGGGCTCGCCGCGGTCGGGGTCGTAGTGCGCCACCACGCTGTTGGTGGTGCCGAGGTCGATTCCGATCGCTGTCATCCCTGCTCCCCCTTCTCCCGCGTACTCTGCTCGCCGGCCGGTACGGCGACCGCCACCCGCGCCGCCCGCAGCACCCGGTCCGCGAAGCGGTACCCGCGCTGCACCACCTCGACGACCTCGTCCTCACCGGCCATCGCCGACGGCCGTACCCCGACCACGTGATGGGTGTCCGGATCCGCCGTCTCGCCCACCGCCCCTATCGGTTCGAGGCCCTCGCCGCGCAGCGCGGTCTCGAACCGGTCGGCGATCAGCCGGAGGCTGCCCAGGTAGGCCTGCCCGTCCCGCACCGGGCCGTCGGCCAGCAACCGGTCGAAGTCGTCGAGGGCGTCCGCGCACACCAGCAGCAGCCGCTCCAGGCGCGCCCGGTGCGCGACCTCGCGGGCGGCCAGCTCCCGGGCGTGGTCGTAGCCGAGCCGGGCGGCCGACGTGTCGTGTTCGGTCATCGGACTCCTCGCGCTCACCGGTCGAACCGGATCAGGTCGTCCAGCAGCCGGGCCGCCCACGGCGCGGGCGGCCCGGCGGGCCGGTCGGCGGCCTCCGGACGGTCGTGGTCGAGCCCGTCCGCGGCCTCCGGCACTTCGTCGTCGGGCCCGTCGCCGACGTCGTACATCAGCAGGTCGAGCAGCAGCCGGCGGCGGGTGTCGCGCAGGTCGTTCCACGCCTGCTGGGTCTGTGGCGACATCAGTCGCCGGGCCTGCAGCTCGAAGGACACGTCCTGCATCTCGGCATGCGTCGTCCGCGGCGTGACGCCCACCGCGGCCAGCACCGTGTACGGCGACGTCCTGCCCGGCCCGTCGGCCGGGTCCTCGATCATCATCTGCGGTTTCCCTCCTCCACCTCGCCGGTGCCGCGCAGGGTGTCGCGCAAGCGGGCGACGACATCCAGCAGGAGACTGCGCAGCTCCGCCGCCGACGTGTCCGCGCGGACGGCGCGGATCAGCAGGTGCAGGGCCACCGGGACGCTGCCGCCGTCCGCGAGCTCCCGTCGTGCCCGGTCCGCCAACTGCCGGGCGAGCGCGGCGAGATCGGACTCGTCAGGGGGCTGCTCCTGGGCCATCGCCCGCATCAGGTCGGCCAGGCCGCCGATGCCGATCCGCGCGGACACGATCCGCTCCAGCGCGTTCAGCGTCTCGGCGAGCGTCTCCCGGTAGCGATGCGCCAGCTGCCGGCGCAGACCGGTGTGCAGCAGACCGAGTGCCTCCTCAAGGATCAGCAGCTGCTCCACGGGGTCGGCGGTGCGCTCGTCGAGCGTGAACACCAGGACCCGTACGAGGTTGTCGCGCGCGTGGCCCGACTCGGGGTTCAGCTTCAGGGCCTGGCGCAGATCGGCCTCCCCCGCCGGCACGTCCAGCGGCAGCCCGAAGCGTCTGCGCGAGGAGGCCCGCCACACCCCGCGCATCGACAGGGCCTGCGACAGCTGGGCGTCCAACTGGCCCGCCAGATCGCGGGCGAGCGGCTGCAACACCGGCTTGACCTGCTCGATCAGCGTCACCGCCGCGTCCAGGGCCGCGCCCCGCTGCTCGGTGAGAGTGCTGATGAGCGCCTCGATCCGCCCGAGCACCATCTGCACCACGGACCACTTGGTACGGGCCGCCATCCCGGCGCTCGTCGAGACCCGCACCGCCTGCGTCCAGTGCGCCAGCGCCAGGTCGAGCCCGCCGGAGCCGCTGGTGAGCGCCGCCTGCGCCAGCGAAAGCCGGGCGTGCACCGCGAGCGCGGCCCGGTCCTGCACGAACCGGGCGCGACGCCGCCGCAGCCCGAGGTATGCCGGATTGCGGCGTACGAAGTCCTGGCAGTGGCCGCACTCCCGGATGTGCTCCTTGGGATCGGCCGTGGCAGCGGGGCCCGCGCAGTCCTCGGGCAGCTCGGTGAGCGTGGCCGGCTCGGGCAGCGCGTCCAGCGCCTGCTCGAACCGGTGCGTCTCGGACAGGGCGTAGGCGTGGGACAGTTCCGAGAACGCCCAGCGCAGCTGACGCACCACCAATTTGCCTGGATCCTGGCCCTGTTGTGCGGACACACTCAGCTCGGCGGCCCGCTCGGCCAGTACCGTCTCCAGCCGCAGCAGGCGCAGATAGCGGGGGCCGCAGGCCAGCGCGCCGCCCGTGCCCGCCACCGACGGCAGTCCACCGACCTCCTTGAGTACCCGGGCCCCGCCCAGCTCCGCCTCGAACAGGGCGGTCAGCGCCCGGTAGGCCTCCGCCTGTTCCGGCCGGCCCTGCTCAGTGTGGCTCTGCTCGCCCGCGGCCAGCCGCTCGAAGAGGTGCCGGCTGAGGTCGTAGCGCAGCCGGGCCAGTTCGTCGGGCGTCACGTTCCGCTGGTAGCAGCCTGCCCGTTCGGCACGCCAGCCGTCCCAGTAGTCCTCGTCGCTCAGCAGCGCCGCCCAGTGGGCGAGCGCCGCCTCCCAGGCCCGTACCGCGTGCTCCCAGGCGCCGCTGTGCTCCAGCTCCCACGCCTGCCACAGCCACGCGACCGCGAGCCCCTGCGCCACCGCCATGTCCCCGGGTGCCGACGCGAGCCGCTGCTCCCATGCCGCGACGGCCGCCTCCCGGCCCCGGGCGAGCAGGAGCAGCAGCGGGGCGTCACGCGGGAACCGCTCGCACAGCGCGTCCAGCGGGTCGGGCCCGTCGTCCGGCACGAGATGCGCGACCGCCTCCCGGACCGCCGACGGGGCGTTCCAGCGGTACAGCAGGGCGTCCAGTTCGAGCCGTCGGGCGGGCACCCGCAGCCGGTCCCAGGCCATCCGCTCCGGCCAGGTCCAGGAGGTGCCGTCCCGTTCCATCAGCGTGAACGACATCTCGCCGACCGCGTCCATGGACGTACCGGGGCCGACGCCCGCGTCCCGCAGCGCCAGATACGGGAACGTCGTGTCGCGCAGCGCGAACGGGTCGGCCACCAGCGGCTCGCCGACCGTGCCGTCCACCCAGGGCAGCGCCCGCAGCACCCCGCGCAGCCGCACGGCCTGCGCCCGGGCGTCCTCGTGGCCGGCCCCGGCTCGCTCGTACGCCTCCGCCGCAGCCGCGAACCGACCCCGCTCCTCCAGCAGCCGACCCTCGCAGTGGGCGAGCCGCGGCCCGGCGTCGCGGTACGGGGCACAGCTCCGGAAGGCCTCCACGGCTCGGTGCCAGTCCCGCTGACTCTCCGTCAGTCGTCCGCGCGCGTAGGCGGCGAGGCGGGATGCGTCAGAGTGGGCGCGCAGCGTGTCGGCCGCACGGCAGGTCTCCTCCCAGTCGCCCTCGGCCTCCGCGACCCTGGCCCGCGCGTACTGCGCACGCAGTGCGGCGTCCGCGAAACCGGCGTCGTCGGCGAAGGCGTCCGCCAACTCCTCGTAGGCCTCCCGCACGGCACGCCACGGCCCGGCGCCCACGGCATCCGCCTCGGCGACCCGGGCTTCGGCGTACCGGGCCCGCGGAGCCGTGTCGCCGTGGGTGTCGGGAAGGTCCTGGTACGCGGCGAGCGCCTCGGCCCACCGGTCCGCCCGCTCGTGCAGCCGGGCCAGCGCGTAACGATGCAGCCGTGCGAACTCCTCGTCGGCGACGAACGGTTCGTACAGCTCAAGTGCCCGCTCCCAGTCGCCGACACTCTGCGCGTGCAGCCCCGCGGCCTTGCGCCGCAGCAACCCCACCGCTCCGTCCAGGGCCTCGTCCGGTACGTCGTCCAGATGCCCGAGCACCGAGGTCCAGGTGTCCGGCCTCGCCTCCTCCTGCTGCTCGGCGAGCCGGGCACGCGCGTACTTGCGGCGATGCCCGACATCCCCGTCCGCGTGACTGTCCGGCAGCCCGCCGAAGTCCTCCACGACGGCCTTCCAGTCCCTTCGCGCGGCGGCGGCCCGGCCCTGGGCGTACAGCAGCAGCCCGGCGGGCGGCTCCGGGAAGTCGTGGATCCGCGCGGGTACGGCGGCGAAGTGCGCCTTGGCCGCGTCCCACTTCTCGTGCAGTGCGCACCTCCGCCCGAGGGCGTAGTGCCGGCGCGCCGGAGCGTCCGTGTGTCCCGCCTCCGCGTACGCCGCGGCGGCCACCGCCCAGTCCCCGGCGGCCTCCGCGACCCGCCCTTCGGCGAACCGGCGTTGCGCCAGGGTGTCTTCGTACGCGTCGGGAAGCAGCAGCAGGGATTCGAGGGCCCGGTTCCAGTCACCGGCCTCGGCGGCGGTCACCGCGCTCTCGTGCACCCGCTGCCGGAGTACGCCGAGCCAGGCGTCGAGGTCGGGGAGGGAGGCCGGGCCGGGTTCCGGCGCGTCGAGGGCGGACCGGGGCTTGTCGGTGGCGCAGACGGACCCGGCGTGCCGGTCCGCGTCGGCAGGCGCCGGGAGCGCTCCGTCGGTCTCCGTCCCGCGCAACGCGGCCGCCGCCTCCATCGCGGCCAGCGCGTCGGGCCACGCGCCGGCCTCGGTGGCCGCCCTGCCACGGGCGTACTGCGTCCGCAACGCCCCGTCCGGGAAGCCGTCGGCCAGAACGAACCGCCCGGCCGCGTCCCCCCACCGCTGTTCGGCCTCGGCCACACGCCCGGCGGCGTAGGCGGACCAGGCGGGGAGGTGGAGGGATCGGGGACACCGGAAATGCGTGTCGTAGCGTGCGCCACCGGCGGCCGCGTCGGGCCCTTCGTCCGGCGACATCGCCTCGGGCCGTACGTCGAGGTCGGTCTCACCGGATCGTCCGTCGCCGTCGGCCGCGTGGGATTTCGCGTCTGGGGCTCGTGTGTGGGGTCGTACGTCGAGGTCGGTCGTGCCGAGTCGTGTGTCGCCGCCGGTCGCGTCGCTCGCCGCACCCGAAGTCGGCATGCCGGTGCGCCCGCTCGCGGCGGACACGTCGTTGCGCACGCCGGGCGGTGTCGTGTCCGGCGCACTCAAGTCGCCGCGCCCGTACAGTGCCGACGCCTTCGTGAAGGCGTCGTGGGCCGTGGGCCAGTCGTCGGTGCGGGCGGCGGCGCGGCCACGGGCGTAGGCCGCGCGGGCGGACGCGTCATGCAGGGCCGGGCAGCGGCCGTACGCGGTGGCGGCCGCGGGCCAGTCTCCGGCCTCCTCGGCGGCGCGGCCCTGCGCGTAGGCGGTGCCCGCGAGGGCCGGGGCGTGATCGGACCGTCGGCCGAGAGCCTGCGCGTAGGCGGCGGACGCGGCGGCCCAGTCGCCGGCGGCCGAGGCTGCGGCCGCGCTCGCGCAGGCCTCGGCGACGGCCAGCTCCTCGCAGGCGGTGTCGCGCAGCCGCACCGTGTCACCGAAGCCGCCCGGCCGCTCGGCGAGGATCTTCTCGCAGTGGCCCAGGGCTGCGGCCCAGTCCGAGTTCCGCCCGGCCGAGTACGCCGCGTCGAGCAGCCCGCTGAGCCGGCCCAGGTCTCGGACTTCCTTGTCCAGGACGGGCAGCCACGCGCTCTCCTCGTCCGGCAGCGTCTCCCGTATCTGCGTGAGCGCCTGCGCGGCCGGTTCCGCCCGCTCCGAGGCCAGCAGCTCGCACAGCTCCTGCACCTTCGGCCAGACCAGCTCGTACGCGGCCTCCGCCAGCAGCAGCCGTTGCTCGTCCCGGAACTTCTTGGTATCGGTGCCCAGGATGCCCAACACCTGTTGCCAGTCCCGGCCCAGTCGGTGGAAGCGGGCCGCCTCGATCAGCTGGGCCGCCTCGACATGCCCGGTGAAGCTGCGGACGGCCTGCAGAGCCTCGGCGCCCTGCCGCAGGGGATCATGCGCGGCACGCTCGTCGTCGCGCACCTCGCGCGCCTTGAACAGCCAGCCGTGCCGGCACTCCTCGTGCAGGAACAGCACCGGCGTCGCCCACTCGGCCGCGGTCAGCCCGGGCTGATAGGAGATGCGCCGCCGGGCCGACGCCATCGCCGCGTCGATGGTCTGGTTGGTCGCGATCCCCTTCAGCAGGCCGGGCCCGAACAGGCCCGCGGACCGGTCGCTCACCTTGCCGTGCATGGCCACCACGGCCGGCACTCCGCCCTCGATCAGCGCCTGGGCGAGCCCCGAGAACGGCTCCGTGCGCGAACTCTCCGCCCCCGAACAGAGGTTGAGCACGGCCAGCCGCAGCCGTGGCGCCCTGAGCAGCATCCCGCTCAGCAGGTCGGCGGGCACACGGTCGGTGCCGCCGCCCGGTGTCTCCAGGTGCACCACGCCCTTGCCGTACTCACCGTCGTACGAACCGTGGGCGATGAGCAGGACGGCCGTGGGCAGGTCGGAGTGGTCGCCCAGCGCGAGCTCCAGGCGCTCGCGCGTGGCCCGTGCCACCACCGTGATCTCCACCGCGACCTGGGGCAACTCCCTGAACAGCGCCTCGACTTCGGCCTCGGCGTGCAGCTGCCCCTCGCCGCTGGGCGAGGCGTGCGCGACGAGGAGCCGGATCCGGCTCGGCTCCTCGTACGGCTCCGGCAGCCGGCCGCCGAGCGGCCCGCCCGGCAGCGACCGGACCAGCGACAGGCCGTCGTGCAACGCGGGCGCCTGACCCGGCTCGGTGGGGGGCGCACACAACGCCTCCAGCGGGAGGCAGCGCAGCTCGGGCGGCAGATCGAAGCGCAGCCGCAGACCGCGCGGCGGCTGCATGCGCCGCACGTGCGCGTGCGCGGCTCGCAGGTACTCCTCGGCCCTCTTGCCGAACAGCAGACCGAACACGTCCCGGCCGAGGTCGCGCAGCCGGGCTGCGGCGTGCTCACCGCCCGTCGGGGCGTGGCCCAGCTCCGACTCGATCAGCTGTTCCCACCGCTCGCGGTACGCCTCGGGCTGCCCGCCCACCGTCATGACGTCGGCGGCGCCGCCGGGACCGCTCACGGTCACCACATGGCGGTCGACGCCGACCGGGCGCACTCTGAAGCGCAGCTCCTCGTACTCCGTCACCCCGGCAGACCCCCGATCCGCCCCTCTTCCAACTCCGCACGGACCCGCGCGAGATCGCCGTCGGCCTGCTCACGCAGCTCGGTCAGTTCGGGGTCCTCGGGAAAGTGTCCCAACGCGGCCGTGAGCCGGTCGACCGCCTCCTGCAGCCGGACCCGGCAGCCGACGAGGCTGCCCGACCACCGCAGTCGGGCCGCGAGCACACGGAGCACGAGGCCCAGATTGACCTGTGCGCGCAGCAGATGCGGGTTCAGTTCGACGGCGCGCCGGAGATCGGCGGCCGGGGACTCCAGCCGCTCCGGATCACGGTTGGCCCGCGTGATGCCCCGGTCAGCCAGGACCCGCGCCAACTGCCCCTTGAGCCGCTCGTGCTGTCCCTCGCCGAGGAGCGCGTAGGCAGCTTCCAGTGTCGTGCCCGCGGAGTCGATGTCACCGGCCCGGTGCAGGGCCTTGGCCGCGGCGAGCGCCGTGCCCGCGATCGCGTCCTCGACCTTCGCCACCCGCTCCAGCGCCCGCCCGTGCGCGAGCGCCCGCCGCCAACTGACGGCCGCCGCACGGACGTCGGGCGCCGTCGGCGACAACGCCGCCCGCCCCAACGCCAGCCGCGCCTCCAAGGCGAGCACCCGCCCGTCCCGCAGCAACATCCCCCGCTTGCCGTCCTGCCCGGCGTACGCCGGATTCCGCACATCGAAGCGGAGGCAACCGATGTCGCATACGGCGGCCCGGTCGTGGTCGCCGCGGTCGCGGGGCGGGTGGTGTCCAGGCTGGTGCCCCGTGGGAAGGGAACGCGCGGTGTCGCCCTGGTCGGGGACCGGCTGGTGCCCCGAGCCGGGAACGGGTGCCGCCTCGCTCCGGGGGGTGGTGTCATCGGCTGGTGCTGGTGCTGGTGCTGGTGCTGGTGCTGGTGCTGGTGCCGGTGGCTGTGGTGGCGCCTGTGCGGCTGTCTCTTTCGGCCGGTCCGACGGTCGTACGGTCTCCTGCGCGCCGTCCGCCGGGTGGTGGCCCGGAGCCCCCGCGGCCGGGGGGCGGTCGCGGCGCGGGACCTCGTCGCCACCGGTGCCGCGGGCGCGGCAGCTGGGACAGCGGAGTCCGGACAGGGCCCTGAGCGCTTCTTGGGGCTGGTCGAGGCGGAGCAGAGCCTGGGCGAAGCCGAGGCGTGAGAAGGCCTGGCGCAGCGCCGAAGCCGCCGCACCCGCCTCGGCGACGAACGCGCCCAACTCCCTTTCCCTGCCGAGCTCCACGATCCGCAACGGACCGCAGACCAGGGGCGCCGCACCGACGGCCACGGGTAGCCCGCCGGCCTCCGCCAGCAGCCGTGCCGCCTCGCTCTCGCGGCTCAGCACCACCTCCGGAGACGGCAGGCCAACGCTGCTGCCCTCGGGCATGAGTGCTTCGAGCCGGGCCTGGAGATCGGTGCGCAGCGTGGCGAGGGCCCCGTCGTCGACCGGCGTGCCGTAGCGCTCGACCGCATCGGCGCGCAGCCGCTCCCAGAAGGCGGTGTCGTGCAGCAGCCCGGCCCACAGCGAGACGCAGCGCGCCCAGGCGCGGGCCGCTTCCCTGCTGGTGGTGTCGGAGGGCGGGAGCGCGTGCCAGGCCATCACGGCCAGGGCGTGGGCGATATGCCGGTCGGCGGGGGCGGAGCGGGACGCCACGGTGAGCACGGCGAGACCGTCGTCGCGACGGCCGCTCAGACAGAGGGCAACGGCGTGAGGGAGAACGAACTCGCGTTCGTCCGGGTCGAGTTGACGGGCCCGGTCGAGCAGGTCCACGGCCCGACTCCAGCCGTCCCACGAGCGGGACCGGCCTCCTGGCCCGGCGTCCTGCGCCTGTGCCATCGTCGCCCGTGCGGCCGCACCCAGCAGTCGGGCGACGTCACGTGCCGTGGCGCCCGAGAGCGCGGCCAGTACCCAGCGGGCCTCGGCGTCCAGGGCGCCAGTGCGCTCGGCGGACCGCAAGTCGGCCAGCGCGTCGGCGGTCCGGCCCAGCCGCACCCGGACATAGCCTCGCTGCACGAGGCTGGGCCCGTGCCCGGCGGACAGTTCCAGAACTCTGCTGAACCGCTGCTCGGCCGTCGCGTACGCGCCTTGGTGCGCGGCGGCACAGCCGAGCCAGTACAGCGGGTCGAGGCCTGCCGGGTCCAGCCGTGCGGCCTGCCGGAACTCCTCCGCCGCCCGCACTGGTTTCCCGGCCGTGAGCAGCGCCCGCCCGAGCCCGACACAGGCCCGGGCGACGATTCGCTCGGGGGAGTCGGCCGTGCGGGAGGCATCGACCGCCCGGCCAGAGGAGTCGGCTGCCCCGTCCGAAGCCCCGGTCGCCCTGCTCGCCGACCTGCCAGAAGTACCGCCGTCCGCCGTCCCGTCCGAGTCGCCGCCCCCGAGGGACGCGGCGGACGCGAACGCCCCGACACCCGTCAGCGCCGACCGGAAAGCCCGTGCCGCTTCTGCCGGGTGCCCAGCGGCCAGGAGGGCCTCGCCCTCCGCGCAGTCATGCCGGGCCCGGTCCAGCTCACTGGGCTGCGTCACGTTCCCAGCCCCGATCCGTGGTGCATGTCGCCGCACGCCGGTCGTCTCCCGCCTCAGCCCGCCGCCTCGTCCAACTCGGACCGCCACCGGGCGCGGGCACGGTCGTAGTGGAGCGGCCCGACGGAGAACCGGGTGAGATCGAGAGCCGTCAACTCCTCGTACGCCTCCCGAGGCAGATCCGGTTCCAGCACGATCCGCAGTCCGCTGCGCTCGTCCTGCAGCACGAGCAGAGAAGGTGCCGCATCCGCCGCCGTACTCCTGCGCCGGACGACGCGGCCCACCAGCTCCTTGAGCAGGCGATAGCCGTCCTTGACGGCCTCACTGCCCAGCCCGCTGAGGAAGGCCTGGAGCGGAAGGGCGGCCAGGACCAGCCACTGGAGCTCGTTCGGGCCGCGATGGCCGAGGGCCCGCCGGACGCGGACCGAGAGCACTCCCAATTCCCGGAACCGTGTGGTCAGTTCCTGTTCCAGGCCCTCGGACACGTCCTGGGCCAACAGTAGTTCCGCGCGCAGCGGCGCCTCGGTCATGACGGCCTACCTCCCCCGAACCGACACAGCCCAACGGGATGTGTGGCGCCCGAGCCTAGAGCCGGCGGATCGCCGGGCGCCACCTGAACGCCTCTGCTGTCACCCGTAGTTGGGATTTCGAGGGCGCGCGCCGTACGGTCAGACCACCCGCACGTCCTGCCACACCAGCCGGTGGTCCGAGGTCGGGACGTCGGCCCCGCCGCCCACCAGCCGGTACAGCGGATCGTCCGACGTCGGCCAGAAGATGCCGTTCCCGGCCGGGACGAGACCGCGCGACGGGATCACGTGGTCGACGCGGAGGTTGCCGGGGGCGTTGTCGTTGAAGTCGGAGGTGTCGTAAGCCGGGTTGCCGGTGTGGGTGGCGTTGGCGCCGCCCTGGATGCGGGCCGCCTCGACGCCGCCGCGAGCGGCCGGAGGTGTGGCGGGCAGGTTGACCGCCTCGTGGTCGAGGAGCTGCAGGATGGCGTGGTCATAGCTGTCGCCGTCGTGCGGGTCGGCGTTCAGATCACCCGCAATCACAAACCGTGCCCCGGGCCGCAGACCGCCCCGTACGCCCTTGTCGTCGTAGAGGTACGCGCTGCGGCGGCGACCACTGATGTAGTCCGCCCAGAGGCGGATCTCGTCGTGGTTGCGGCGGCCGTTGCGGTCCTCGGGGCCGTCGAAGCTGGGCGGAGTCGGATGCGAGACGAGGAAGTGGACGGTGGAGGACCGGCCGGGGCCGAGCCGGACCGGCAGATCCCAGTGGCTCTTGGAGGAGAGCCGGAAGATCGCCCGGGCCGCCTCGCTGTAGTACCCCGGCGGCATGACGTTCCCCGGCATGTCCTTCCAAAGGAAGTGCTGGAACGTACGGGCCGCCCGGACATCGATCGGGTACTTGGAGAGGACGAGCATCCCGTACTGCCCGGGAAACCAGCCGTACCCGAACGCGTCCTGCCCGTACGCATCGGACCCCGGAATGGTGACGGCACCATTCTTGCCGTCGAGATCCACCCCGGAGGCCACACCCGTGTTCACGGGCGCGGTGAAGCGGAACGGATAACGGACCGGCTTCGCCCCGTTCTGACTGACAGCCAGGTAGTTGCGCAGGAACAGCCGGACCGCCGCGCCGTCCTCGTCGTAGTCGAACTCGTTGATCACGAGGACGTCCGGGTCGACGCGCTGAATCGTCTCGGCGGCGTTCCGCGCCTGCTGGTTGCCCGACGTGGACAGGTCCGTGACGAGGGCGCCCTGGGTGCCACGGTTCAGCGAGGCGTTGAAGGTGGCGAAACGGACGGCCCGTCGGTACGTGCTCCCGGACGCGGCGGACGCGTCCGCACTGAACGCCGTCGTGCCGGCCAACGCCGCTCCGGCGAGACCGGCGAGCGCGACACGGCGCGAGAACGGTGGATGTTGCGGTCTGGGGTGGTTCATCGGGGCTCCGGAGGAGGAAGGGGAACACGTGAACTTCCGTAGTCTCTGCGCGTAGATGCCGCTGCCACAAGGGGGTTGGGGGGAATCGCGGCCGACGGTGAAGCAGGTCTGTCGGGCCGCCGACACCACGGTGTACGTCAGTCAAACCAGGCCCCGGAAAACAACTGGCCCCGCCCCCGCCCGCAGACGACGATGGCCCCATGCTCAGCACCCTGCTCGCCTTCCTCGGCGCCTGCCTGCTCATCGCCGCCTCGCCCGGCCCGAGCACCGTACTGATCATCAAGGAGTCGATCCGCAGCAGACGTTCCGGCTTCCTGACCGTGCTGGGCAACGAAACCGGTGTCTTCGTCTGGGGGATCCTCGCGGCGTTCGGGTTGACGGCACTGCTGGCGGCATCGGAAGTGGCGTACGACGTGATGCGCATCGTCGGCGCCGTCGTACTCGTCGTCTTCGGCGTGCAGACGCTGTGGCAGGCGCGGCACGCCAAGGGCGCGGCGGACGCGGGCGGGGAGGAAACCGTCGGGAAGAGCAGATGGGCCTCCTACCGGGGCGGGCTGCTGCTCAATCTCGCCAACCCGAAAGCGGCGATCTTCGCCATGTCCTTCTTGCCACAGTTTGTGCCCGAGGGAGCGCCGCATCTGCCCGCCATGGTGGGGCTTGCCACACTCTGGGCGGTCTTCGAGGTTGGCTACTACGGCCTGTACGTGTGGTTCGTGGGCCGGATGAAGGCGGTGCTGTCCCGGGCCGGGGTGCGGCGTCGGCTGGAGCAGGTGTCCGGGGGCGTACTGCTGCTCCTGGGCGCACGCCTGGCGCTCGAGAGCTGATTCCGCCGCCGGGCGCCCGCTCGCAGAGCCCCGGAAAGTGCTGTTCACGGGCTCGCGCCGCCCCCGCTGTCCGGGCAGGATGCTGACCGTAGCCCTTTTGACCTACGGAGACCGGGACACCGAACGGCGACGGCGCGACCATGACCCAGGCAATGACACCCACCGCGGACACCGTGCGACGCCTCGTCCGCTCCCTGCTCCCGGACGGCGGCAGATCCGACATCCGGCCCGTCGGCACGGGTGCGGAGCCCTTCACCTGGTACGTCGGCACGCGTCATGTGCTGCGCCTCGCCCCGGACCGCGAGGCCTCCGTACGTCAGCGGCGCGAGCTGCGCCTGCGGGACGTGGTGCGCCCGTACCTTCCGGTCGCCGTCCCGGTGGGCATCGCGCACGGCGAGTGGGCGAGCGGCCTGACGTACACGCTCGACACCCTGATTCCCGGCGGCTCCGGCGAGCGGCACGATGTCTCGGCCGTGGGGGAGGCCGATCTGGCGGGGCTGCTCACCGGGCTGCGCGAAGTGCCCGTACGCCAGGCCGAGGCGCTCGGTGTGCCACGAGCCGCGCCACGGTCCCTGGAGGCGCTGCGGGTCGCCGCCGCGCGTGCCGCCGAACGGCTCGGTGCGGCCGACGAGTTCGACGCCGCGCGGCTCCACCAGCTCGGCGCGCCTGCTGCCGTCCAGCTCGGGGCGCAGCCCGGGGCCGCCGTTCTCGTCCACCACGGCCTCACGGGCGAGCACCTCGTGTTGAGCGCCGACGGGCGTGTACGCGGCGTCCTCGGCTGGACCGACGCCCTGGTCGGCGATCCCGCCGAGGACATCGCCGGTCTCGCCCGCGCGGTCGGTGCCCCCGCGGCCGTCCGCGCGGCGACCCTCGCCGGATACGGTGCCCGCCCGTGCCTGCGCGGCTTGTGGCTGGCTCGCTGCGACGCCCTGATCCACCTCGCCGACCGCCTCCGGGGGCACGGCAACGACCCGCTGCCCCCACTGCGCTCCCAGCTGGAGCGCGCGTGGGAGGCGATCCTCCTGGAACGGGTCACGGAGCTGCGGGACGACGACTGATCGCTCCCGCGTCAGCACCAACTCCCGTGTCAGCTCACTGGTCAGTCCCGCGCCAGCGCCACTGGCCATTCCCGCGTCAGCATCTACTCCGCGTCAGCGCCACTGTTCACTCCTGAGTCAGCACCACGCAAGACTCCCCCGGCAGGCTCAACAACCCGTTCGCGCCCGGCACTTCGACCGGCTCCCACGCCGCGAGCACGCGCACGCGAGCAGTGCCGAGCGGGATCGACGCGGTCTCCTTGCCGAGGTTCACGGCCACCCGGACGTCACCGCGGCGGAACGCCAGCCAGCGGCCCTCCTCGTCGTAGGCGACCTTGACGTCCGAGAGGTCGGGGTCCGTGAGGTCCGCCTGGTCGTGCCGGAGGGCGATGAGTTCGCGGTACCAGGCGAGCACGCGCGCGTGGGGCTCGTTCTCCGGCTCGGACCAGTTCAGGCAGGAGCGGTCCCGGGTCGCCGGATCCTGCGGGTCCGGGACGTCCTCCTCGGCCCAGCCGTGCGCCGCGAACTCCCGGCGCCTGCCCCGGCGTACGGCCTCGGCCAGCTCGGGATCGGTGTGGTCGGTGAAGAACTGCCAGGGCGTGCCCGCCGCCCACTCCTCGCCCATGAACAGCATCGGCGTGAACGGCCCGGTGAGCGTCAGCGCCGCCGCGCAGGCCAGCAGGCCGGGGGAGAGGGTGGCCGAGAGCCGGTCGCCCTGGGCGCGGTTGCCGACCTGGTCATGGGTCTGTGAGTAGCCGAGCAGGCGGTGTGAGGAGACGCGCGTACGGTCCAGAGGGCGGCCGTGACGTCGGCCGCGGAAGCTGGAGTACGTGCCGTCGTGGAAGAAGCCACCTGTGAGCGTTTTCGCGACGGCCGCGAGCGGGGCCCGGGCGAAGTCCTCGTAGTAGCCCTGCGATTCACCGGTCAGCGTGGTGTGCAGGGCGTGGTGGAAGTCGTCGTTCCACTGCGCGTGCAGGCCGAGCCCGTTCTCCTTGCGGGCCGTGATCAGCCGCGGATCGGCCAGATCGGACTCGGCGACGAGGAACAGCGGCCGGTCCAGGTCGGCGGAGAGCGCGTCCACGGAGGCCGACAGTTCCTCGAGGAAGTGGTACGCGCGGGTGTCACGCAGCGCGTGCACGGCGTCGAGGCGCAGCCCGTCGAGCCGGTAGTCGCGCAGCCAGGCCAGGGCGCTGCCCAGCAGATACGCGCGCACCTCGTCCGAGCCGGGCGCGTCCAGGTTGACGGCCGCGCCCCAGGGTGTGTGATGCGCGTCCGTCAAGTACGGGCCGAACGCGGGCAGATGGTTGCCGGACGGGCCGAAGTGGTTGTGCACGACGTCCAGGACGACACCGAGACCGAGTTCGTGCGCCCGGTCGGCGAACCGTTTCAGCGCCTCGGGACCGCCGTACGGCTCGTGCACCGCCCACAGCGAGACCCCCTCGTACCCCCAGCCGTGCCGCCCCGGGAACGGGCACAGCGGCATCAACTCGACGTGTGTGACGCCCAGTTCCGCGAGATGCCCGAGCCGCTCGGCAGCCGCGTCCAGGGTGCCCTCGCGCGTGTACGTGCCCACGTGCAGTTCGTACAGCACCGCGCCCGGCAGCCCGCGTCCGGCCCACTCGGCGCGCCACGCGTACCGCTCGTGGTCGACCACCGCGCTCAGCCCGTCGGGCCCGTCGGGCTGTCGCCGCGAGCGCGGATCGGGCAGTACGGGACCGTCGTCCACCGCGAAGCCGTACCGCGTGCCGTCCTCGGCCTCCGCCTCGCCCGTCCACCACCCCGCGCGGTCCGGATCGCGCTCCATCGCCTGTGTGCCGCCCGCGCAGTGGAGCGTCATACGGCCGGCCTGTGGTGCCCACACCTCGAACTGCACGGACGGTTCTCCCTCGTCTGCTCACCGTGATCTCGCCGGTCCCATGGTGCGCCACACGAGATCAATGCGTGGCTGAAACCGCTCGAACGAAGGATTGAACCCGCGTCGGTCGCAGTATCGAACCAGAGCCGAACCAGAGGTGTACCAAGTTCCTCGCTAGTTCCTCGTTTTCTGGACACCTCGGCGCCGCTGACCGACAATCACCAGCGTGACGTCGTCTTTCGAGTTCCACACCTATCCCGCCCCTCGGCTGTCGGACGCCGAGCGGGACAGGGCGTTGAGTGTGCTCCGAGAAGGCGCCGCCGTGGGCAGGATCTCGCACAACACGTTCATCCACCGGATGGAACTCGCGCTCGCCGCCCGCACCTCCGACGAACTCGCCGCGCTCACCGCCGATCTGCGCAAGGAGAGCCGTTTCTCGCGGCTGCTGTTCGGCACCGTGGAGGCGGTCTCCGGCTTCACCGTACGGCTGAGCAGGGCCTGGCAGGCCGAGAAGCTCCCCAAGTTGCTGCTGCCCCGCCCCGAGAGCCCGTACCCGCTGCGTATAGGCCGCGACCCGGCCAGTGGACTCAGGCTCAGCCACGAGACGGTCTCCCGCGTGCACGCCGAACTCACCCGCCAGGGCGGCCTGTGGGTGCTGCGCGACCTCGGCTCGACCAACGGCACCTCCGTGAACGGGCGGCGGGTGATCGGCGCAGCCGTGGTCCAGGCCGGCGATCAGGTCAGCTTCGGGCGGATGTCGTTCCGGCTCGCCACGGACTGACGCTTCCTGCCCGGTGAGCGGAACTGCCGCCTCCGCGTAAACGGCCCGCGAAGGCCGAACATCCCGCACACACGGCGGTGTTGACGTACCCGCGTGATCGTGACTCACTGTGCTTACACCACCCACAGCAAGTGAACCGAACAGCTACTCGCAGCGGAGGTAAGACCCTGCCGCAACTCCTCCGCTACCCGTCCGTGGACGAGCTGCGCGTCCGGGCGGCGGCGCTCGTCCAGCGTCACCCGAAGGACGCCCGGCTGCGCCGGGTGGGCACCTCACGCGCCGGGCTCCCGCTGTGGCTGCTGTCCGTCGGACACGGCAGCCGTCAGGCCCTCGTCGTCGCGGGACCGCACGCCAACGAGCCCGTGGGCGGCGCCACCGCCCTGCGCCTCGCCGAACGGGCGCTGGCCGACCCCCGGCTGTGCGAGGGCGCCGACGCGACCTGGAACCTGCTGCTGTGCCTCGACCCGGACGGCGCGCGCCGCAACGAGGGCTGGCTGTCCGGGCCTTACACTCTCGGCCACTACTTCCGGCACTTCTTCAGGCCCGGCTTCCGTGAGCAGCCCGAGTGGCTGCCCGACGGCGCGGACTGCGCCGCCCTGCCGGAGACCCGTGCCCTGCTCGACCTCCAGGACGAACTGCGGCCCTTCTTCCAGTGCTCCCTGCACGGCGTCGACGTGGGCGGCGGCTTCGTCGAGCTGACCCGCGAACTGCCCGGCCTCGCCCCGCGCCTGGCCCACACCGCGGCCCGCCTGGGCATCCCTCTCGAACTCGGGCCGTACGACACGCTGTACTGGCCCACCCTGGGGCCCGCCGTCTACCGCATCCCGCCCCCACGGCGCGCGGACCTGGCCGCCGCCATCACGGAGGCGGCGGTCGAGTCCACATGGTTCCACCCGCACCGGTACGGCACGGTGACCGCGGTCGTCGAGGCCCCCATGTGGGGCGTACGGGCCGTGGGGGACGCCTCGCCGCCCGCCGACGCCGACGAGGCACTGAGGGCCGTGAGCCGTACGCTGCGCCGCGACACACGGATTCTGGAGGCGCTGCTGACACGGATCCGCCCCGGCCTCGGCACGGCAGCGGACACGGCCTCCCTTCTCGCACCGGTCGACGACTATTTACTGGTCGGCCCCGGCCTCGCCGACTCCTGGGACCCCGACACGGAAGTCGGCGACGGCACGCATCCCCTGCCGCCGCTGGACACCGCCCGGCTGACCGCGCTGCGCATCTCCGCGCGGCGGATAGCGCTGCGTACGGCGGGGCTGCTGCACCAGCTCGTGACACGCGCCGGATGCGACCCGTCCGGCGCGCTGCCGGACCTCGACCGGCTGATCGACGCGTGGTGCGCGGACTACCACGACGGGCACCAGGCGCGCTGGATCCCGGTCGCGCGGCAGGTCGAGTACCAGGCGCGGGTGGTGCTCCACGCCTTCGAACTGGCGGGCCGCCGGGCGCCCGTGTCGCGCCCCGGCGCCAGTGCGGTCGGCAGGCCCCCGACCAAGGCCGAAGTGCCGTTCGAGTAAGCCTGAGGGGGCTCGGATCAAGGGCCTACTCCGCGTAGTCCCGTGCGTGGCGCGCCGCCGCGACCACCGTACGGCTCTGATGCTCGACCTGGTGCTCCAGCGGCACCCAGCGTGCGCGGAAACGTTCGGCGAAGGACTCGCTCCAGGAGGCGACGAGGTGCTCCAGGTGCGGTGCCGCGCGGTCGTCGGTTTCCTGGAGGACCCGCAGCAGCATCGCGGCGGCCCGCAGCGGGAGCCGGCGGCCGAACGCGTCCACGCTGCCGACGTACGCCATCGTCGTGTCCGCCGGAGGATGGTGGGCCCAGTCGCCGGCCAGCCCCGGTACCAGCTCCAGGGCCCACTTCGTGGCACGCAGCAGCGGTCCGTCGGGGCCCGGAAGGCGGGGCAGCGCCTCGGTGAGGATGCCCTCCACCTCGAGCGAGTGCCGCAGCAGCCGACGCGCCAGTCGCCGCATCGCCGCCGCCGGCGCGGGATGCGGCGCCGGGTCGTCGACCAGGTCGCTGGCCCACATCGGCACTTCCACGACCGCGGTCAGACCGCCGTACCGGTGGGCGTGGTACCAGGTGCTGTGCCGGGCATCGTCCGGCATGCTCGGATACGGCGCGTCCGAGCCCGGCTCGGGCATCACATGCACCCCGGGCCCGGAGGCAGGCCAGCCCGCCGCGTCCGAGGCCCCCGTCTCCACCGGAATGTGCAGCTCCGCCGCGGACTTGGCGAACGGCTCCGCCAATCCCGGCACATCCTTCGTCAACTGCACCCAGCTGCCGCCCAGATCGGTCCCGTGGAGCGTCGCCTGGAGGTAGGGACGCAGCTCGTCGATGACCCTGGTGAGGGCACGCGTCTCGGGCGGCAGCCGGTCGGGCGGCAGCACGGAGGGCGACCACTCCGGCTGCTCGGGTCCGGCGGGGCGGAAGAACCCGCGGTGATAGTCGAACAGGGTCCGTGGCGCGGGAGTCATATGAAGACTCGCCCCGTCCGGGTCCGCACACAGCAGAAAGTGCCATGACGTATCGGCCCTCAACTGCCGCTCGTGCAACACCCGTTCAGCCAGCGCGAGGAGAGTGGAACCCCCGGTGGGCTCATTGGCGTGAGCCCCCGCGACCACCAGCACGGCCCGCTCGGCATGCCCAAGGGACAGCAGATGCAGCGGTCGCCCCGCCCGCGAGACCCCGACCTGCTCGAGCGAGCACAGCCATGGCTGCTGAGCCGCCAACGCCCGGGCGGACGTGACGATTTCGGTCACACTGGGGTAGTGCCTCTCCGGCAGGAGACTCACCCCCGTCTAGGTCCGCCCTGCGCCGCAATCCGCAGTACTCCACGGACTGGATGAACTGTCAAGGAGGCGTATGGGTGCGTGAACGGCGCTGAAGTCAGGCACGCGAGCCCTCGGGATCGCCCACCCGCTCCAGGAGCACCACCGGCAACCGCTCGAAAAGCACCTCCACGCGCGCGTGCCCCGTGAACTCCCGTCCTGGAGTGAGCAGATCGGCCCACCGGCCCGCGGGCAGTGGCAGCACCGTGTCGCGCCAGCCGTCCGCCTCCTCCAGGCGCAGCGACAGCCGTGTGGCCGCGGTGATCACCTCTGAGGAGCGTACGAAGGCCACGCAGTGCGCAGCGGCCGGGCCCTCCGCTTCGAGCGGGGTGTACGTCGCCGACTCGCCGAAGACGGTGGGGCGCTGTCTGCGTAGTCGCAGCGCGGTCGCGGTGAGGGCGGCCTTCTCGACGGACAGGTCACCCGAGTCCTTCGGCGGGAAGTGGGCCGAGCGCCGGTTGTCCGGGTCCACGAGTGCCCGGTACTCGACCTCCGTGCCCTGGTAGACGTCCGGCACACCCGGCATCGTCAGCTGGACGAGGGCGGCCCCGAGGACGTTCGCCCGCACATGGGGCTCGAGGGATGCCCTGAACTCGGCGGCACGCCGCCCGGGCGCCCCGCAGGGCCCCGCCTTCAGGAACGCGGCGACGGAGGCCTCGTACGCGGGATCCTGCTCCGTCCACGAGGTGAACAGGCCGGCCTCCCGGACGTGCTTCAACAAGGCGCCCTGAAGCCGTTCCTCGGCCGCGGGCCCGAGGCCGACCGCGGTCTGCCAGGCGGCCCACGCCACCTGGGGATCCGGCGCGCCCACCCCGTCGACGGCCGTCTGCCCGGTCACCTCGGCCAGCAGGTCGGCCCAGCGCAGGGGGCACTGGGTGAGCACGGAGATCGCCGCCCGCACGTCGGCGCTGCGCTTGGTGTCGTGGGTGGACAGCACGGTGCCGGTGGCGGGCCAGTCGCGCTGCACGCGCGCGCAGTACGTGTGGAAGTCCTCCGGGGTCACGGCAGGGAACTCCGGCTCGCCGCCCACCTCGTTCGCCGAGAGGACGGGTACGTATCGGTAGAACGCCGTGTCCTCCATGGACTTGGCCCGCAGCGCCGACGCGGTCTGCGCGAACCGCGCCCGGAACCCCTCGCGCTCGGGCCCCTCCCCGGTCCGGCCGAGCACCAGGTCCCGTACGACGTCCACCGCATGGGCCTCTTCGGGCACCGTGAAGGCCCCCCGCGCCTCGTGTGCGGCCTCCTCGGTGACGACCGCCGCGGCGTCCCCGGAGGCGTACGGCCGGTAGACCTGGAGGCGTACGAGGAGCTCGCGCAGTGCGGTGCGCAGGGCCCAGGGGGCGTGGTCGCGCAGCGCGGGATCCGGGGACGTACGGCACAGGCGGTCGGCCTCGCGGGTCAGGCGGTCGATCTCGGTGGCGAGCTCGTGATGGACCACCTTGTACGCGGCCCGCCGCACCGTCGCCTCCCAGACGCCGCCACGGTCGGCCTGGGGCGCCGCGAACCGCCGGTACTGGCCGAGGAGCTCGCCCGCGCCCGCCGGGTCCGTGAAGAGGCCGTCGATGTGCCGCAGCGCGTCGTAGCCGGTGGTGCCCGCGACCGGCCAGGCGGCGGGCAGCGGTTCGCCCTCCGCGAGGATCTTCTCGACCACCGTCCAGCGCCCGCCGGTCGCCTCGTGGAGCCGCTGGAGGTACGCGTCCGGGTCCGCGAGGCCGTCGGGGTGGTCGATCCGCAGTCCGTCGACCACGCCGTCGTCCAGCAGCTGGAGGATCTTCGCGTGGGTGGCCCCGAACACCTCCGGGTCCTCGACCCGTACCCCGATGAGCTCCGAAATGCTGAAGAAACGGCGGTAGTTGAGCTCCGTACGGGCCAGCCGCCACCACGCAAGGCGGTACCACTGCGCCTCCAGAAGCTGAGGCAGCGGCAGGTCCTCGGTGCCGGCACGCAGGGGGAACGCGTGTTCGTGATAGCGCAGCACCTCGCCGTCGACCTCCAGATGGCCGAGCTCTGTGCCGAGCCGCCCACCGAGCACCGGCAGCAGCACCCGGCCGTCCTGCGCCTCCCAGTCGATGTCGAACCAGCGCGCGTAGGGCGAGCCCGGGCCCTCCCGCAGCACCTCCCACAGGGCGCGGTTGTGCCGCGGAACCATCGCCATGTGGTTCGGCACGATGTCCACCACGAGTCCCAGGCCGTGCTCCCGGGCGGTGCGCGACAGGGAGCGCAGGCCCTCCTCGCCGCCCAGTTCGTCCCGCACGCGCGCGTGGTCCACCACGTCATAGCCGTGGGGCGACCCCGGCACGGCCTCCAGCACCGGCGACAGATGCAGATGCGAGACGCCGAGCGAGGCCAGATACGGCACGGCCGCCGCGGCGGCCCCGAACGGGAACTCCGGTTGCAGCTGAAGCCGGTACGTGGCGGTCGGGGCCGGTTCTTGGCGCTCAGGTGTCATGGCAACCTACGTACCCGCAAGACAGCCTTTCGTGTCATCGACACGCTTGCGCTCCGCTGGGTGGGCAGTTTTGACGCTGCGGGTCCGTTGTGGCTGGGCGCGCAGTTCCCCGCGCCCCTGAAGGAGGGCCTGCGGCCTCCTTCAGGGGCGCGGGGCTGCGACATCATGCCGGCCGCTGCAGCACCATCACGCTCCGGTCGACGAGCGTCAGGCGATCCCCCGCCTGCACCTTCGCCCCCGTTCCCGGAGGCACCGCCTCAGCCCGCGCCGTGTCGACGACGACCTGCCACTGCTTCCCGTGGTCGATCGGCACCACGAACTCCATGGTCTTCGGCGAGGCGTTGAACATCAGCAGGAACGAGTCGTCGGCGATCCGCTCCCCGCGCGGCCCCGGCTCGGAGATCGCGTTGCCGTTGAGGAAGACGGACAGCGCCCGTGCCTGCGTGGAGTTCCAGTCGTGCTGGGTCATCTCCTCGCCGGACGGGGTGAACCAGACGATGTCCGACAGCTCGTCGTGGGTGCCTTGCACGGGCCGCCCGTGGAAGAACCGGCGCCGCCGGAAGACGGGGTGCTCACGACGCAGCCACACCATCGCGCGGGTGAACGCGAGCAGCTCGCCGCCGTCCTCCGGGTCCTCCGGCCATGGCACCCAGGCCAGCTCGTTGTCCTGGCAGTACGCGTTGTTGTTGCCGCGCTGCGTGCGCGCGAACTCGTCGCCGTGGCTGAGCATCGGCACGCCCTGGGAGAGCATCAGCGTCGCGATGAAGTTCCGCATCTGCCGCGCCCGCAGTTCCAGGATCGCCGGGTCGTCGGTCTCGCCCTCGACCCCGCAGTTCCAGGACCGGTTGTGGCTCTCGCCGTCGCGGTTGTCCTCGCCGTTGGCCGCGTTGTGCTTGTCGTTGTACGACACCATGTCGTGCAGGGTGAAGCCGTCGTGGCAGGTCACGAAGTTGATCGAGGCGAGCGGGCGCCGCCCGTCGTCCTGGTAGAGGTCGGAGGACCCCGTCAGCCGGGACGCGAACTCCGCGAGCGTGCGAGGCTCGCCCCGCCACAGGTCCCGTACGGTGTCGCGGTACTTGCCGTTCCACTCGGTCCACAGCGGCGGGAAATTGCCCACCTGGTAGCCGCCCTCGCCGACGTCCCAGGGCTCGGCGATCAGCTTCACCTGGGAGACCACCGGGTCCTGCTGCACCAGGTCGAAGAACGACGACAGCCGGTCCACCTCGTGGAACTGCCGGGCGAGCGTCGCCGCGAGGTCGAAGCGGAAACCGTCGACGTGCATCTCGGTGACCCAGTAGCGCAGCGAGTCCATGATCAGCTGGAGCACGTGCGGGGAGCGCATCAGCAGGGAGTTGCCTGTGCCCGTGGTGTCCATGTAGTAGCGGGGATCGTCCGTCAGCCGGTAGTACGAGGCGTTGTCGAGGCCCCTGAAGGACAGCGTCGGCCCCAGGTGGTTGCCCTCCGCCGTGTGGTTGTAGACGACGTCCAGAATGACCTCGATGCCCGCTTCGTGCAGTGCGCGTACGGCGGACTTGAACTCCAGGACCTGCTGCCCGCGGTCGCCCCAGGAGGCGTACGCGTTGTGGGGGGCGAAGAAACCGATCGTGTTGTAGCCCCAGTAGTTGTTCAGGCCCATGTCGACCAGACGGTGGTCGTTCACGAACTGGTGGACCGGCATCAGCTCAAGGGCCGTGACCCCCAGCTCCGTGAGGTGCTCGATGATCGCGGGATGCGCCAGCGCCGCGTACGTGCCGCGCAGCTCGTCCGGCAGTGCCGGATGGCGCATGGTCAGGCCCTTCACATGGGCCTCGTAGAGCACCGTTTCGTGGTATTCGGTGCGCGGGAGCCGGTCGTCGCCCCAGTCGAAGTACGGGTTGACCACCACCGAGGACATCGTGTGGGGAGCCGAGTCGAGATCATTGCGCTTGTTCGGCGAGCCGAAGTGGTAGCCGTACACCTCCTCGCCCCAGTCGATGCTGCCGCTGATGGCACGCGCGTACGGATCGAGCAGCAGCTTCGCGGAATTGCAGCGCTGTCCGCGCTCGGGCGCGTGCGGACCGTGCGCACGGAAGCCGTACCGCTGTCCCGGCATGATGCCGGGCAGGTACGCGTGCCGCACAAACGCGTCCGACTCCCGCAGCTCTATCGCTGTCTCCGAGCCGTCGTCATGGAGCAGACACAGCTCGATTCGGTCGGCGGCCTCCGAGAAGACCGCGAAGTTGGTGCCGGCGCCGTCATACGTGGCACCGAGTGGGTACGCCTGTCCAGGCCAGACCTGCATGGATACGACTCTTCCAGTTGTGCGACGTCGCGTGGGGCGACTCCGGCCTGAGTCTCCCCGAAAGTGATGGAACCACCTATGACTTACGTCCCTCTTACCTGTCGACCAGTGCATACGCGATACGTATGCCGATCAGTGGGGCTCATGGGACTCCTAGGGATAGCAGGGGAGCAGGGGGAAATGTGCGCAACATAGTGCACCGCCATCTGGGCAAGGTGGTCGCGGGGGCGGGCATCGCGGTCGCCACGACCGCCGTGATGGTCGCCGTCACACTGCCGGGCTCGGCGGGAGCCGACGACTCCGACAGCGGGTCGGGGGCCGGCCAGAGCGCCCAGCAGGCGGGCCAGGGAAGCCAGGAGCAGGGCCAGGCCGCCGTGCAGCCGGGTGTCGTCGAGGAAGCCCCGGCGGCGGAGGGTGACACGGGTGAGGGGCGCGATCCGCTGACCGAGGACGAGACCGAGCGGGTCGAGCAGCTCGCCCTGGACCGGCAGCTGCAGCGCTCCAGCGAGAACGTCGAGGGCGAGCGTGGCCCGCAGCGGCTCAGCGTCGACCTCGCCGAGCCCGAGGCGGACGAGCTGGACGACGCGAACGCGCCCCGCCGCGCCGACGTGACGTTCTACGACTACGAGGACGACACGCTCGTCACCAAGACCGTCAACCTCGACACCGGGAAGGTCGAGCGTACGGACACCCAGCGAGGTGTCCAGCCGTCCATCAGCCGCGCCGAGATGATCGAGGCCGCTGAGCTCCTGATCGCCGACCCGCTCGGCTCCGGCCTGAAGGCCGACTACAAGGACGCCACCGGCAAGGAACTCACCTCGCCCGACCAGCTGATGCTCAACGGCATGGTCTACCGCGGGACCTCGGGCGCCCAGTCCGCCGCGCTCGCCGCCTGCGGGGACGAACGCTGCGTACGGCTGTTCCCGAAGGTCAAGAACGGGCCCTGGATCGACGCCCGTGACGTGGTGATCGACCTGAGTACCCGCAAGGTCGGCAAGCTCGGCTGAGCCGTCGTCCGTTCACTTTCCAAACTTTCGTGCTTTCCGCAAGGAGTCACTTCTTCATGCGTGTGAACAGAATCAGCCGTGCCGGCAACCGGGCGGCGGTGGGCCTCTCCGTGGCCGCACTCGCCGTCGGCGTGACGTCGGCCGCGGGACCCGCTGCCGCCCAGCCCAAGGCGGCCCCGGCAGCGGCCGCCGACTGCAGTGCGGCGTACAGGATCGAGCAGAAGCTCTCCACCGGCACCACCTGGCGGATGTGCTGGCGCTACGACACCAACGCCGGGCTCGTCCTGGAGAAGATCTCGTACCAGCCCAAGGGCGAGGCCCAGCCGATCAGGGTCCTCACCAGCGCCAAGCTCGCCCAGATCCACGTCCCCTACGACGACGGCTCGGTCGAGTACGACGACCTGACGGGCTTCGGTTTCGCCCAGGGCCTGATGAACCTGGCGCCGGCCGAGTGCCCCGGCGGCACCATCAAGACCGTGAAGGTCCCGGACGCCTGGGACCCGGAGAACCCGAACGTCAAGGGCCTGTGCACCACGACCCGTTCCCGTGGCCACGCCTACCGCATGCAGGCCGACACGGGGAACCAGGTCTACCAGGCCCAGGGCAAGGACCTGCTCGTCTACACCGTCAACCAGGTCGGCTGGTACGAGTACATGACCGAGTGGCGCTTCCAGGACGACGGCACGATCAACATGAACGTCGGCGCCACCGGCAGCCTCTCGCCCGGCGACTACGACGCGGGTGACGGCCGCGGCTGGCCGATAGGCAAGGGCGCCAAGGCGTACGCCACCAGCCACAACCACAACGTCTTCTGGCGGCTCAACTTCGGCCTGGACGGCTCCACCAAGAACAAGGTCGAGCAGTACGACTCGGTGGTCAGCGCGCCCGCCCAGGGCGGCGAGGCGCCGCGCACCAAGACGACGCGTACCAAGGTCACCAAGGAGCTCGCCGGTGACGCCAAGAACATGCGCTGGTGGCGGGTCGTCAGCAACACCGGCAAGAACAAGGACGACCACGCACGCTCGTACGAGATCGTCCCGGGAGCGACCTCCAGGTACCCCGGTCGCAGCTACACCAAGCACGACATCTACTTCACCGAGTACAAGAAGTGCGAGCAGTTCGCCAGCCACAACCCGCGCAACTGCGGTACCGGAGCCGGTAAGTCCGTCGACAAGTGGGTCAACGAACAGACCCTCACGCAGCCGATCGTCTGGATGAACGTCGGCTTCCACCACGTCGCCCGGGACGAGGACCAGCAGCCCATGCCGGTCCACTGGCAGGGCTTCTCGATCGCCCCGCGCGACGTCACCGCTATGAATCCGCTCACTCCGCCCGCCCTCGCCGATCAGAACGGGCAGCCGGACAACGGCCGTTGAGAATCGACCTGTCCATCCGGCTGCACCGTTGACCGCGTACGGAGTACCCTTCCTTGATCGTTGGCTGGGGGAGTACTCGGGGGAGCGGAAGGCGGTGCGCGGGTGGGCTCGGGAGGGCGGGAGTTGCCTTCTGGTGACAACGGTCACGAGGGGAACTCCACGGACGTCCCACCCGGGGCGGTGTCTCTGGCGCGACCGATGGAGATCGGTGCGGAGCTGGACTGGGGCGCCGACGCCTGGGGCGAGGTGCGTACGCGCGCCCAGCGGGCCGGGCGCGCCTACATCTGGCTGAACCTGGTGGAACAGCGGCTGCGCGCGGTCGTGGCCGCTGTTCTGCGCCCCATCTACGAACCCGTGCACGGCGAGGACGACTGGGTGGTCGCCGCCGCCGGACCCGCGGGCCAGGAATGGGTGAACCGCGCGGTCGCGGTACGCGAGGTCAGCCGGCGCAAGGGCTATCTGCTCGACCCCGCCGACGACAACGTCCTCAGCTTCCTCACACTGCCGCAGTTGCGCGAGCTGATGGTGCAGCACTGGCCGTGCTTCGAGCCGTACTTCGACGAGCGCCGGGACGTCGAACTCGCCCTGGACGAACTGGAAGTCACCCGGAACGTCGTCTCCCGCAACCGCGCCCTGTCCGAGGCGGTCCTGGCCCAGGCCGAGCGCGCCTCGGCGAAACTCCTGGAGATACTCGGGGCGGGCAGCGATGTGCCGTCCGCGCGGCGGCTGCCCGTCGACGCCGTAGAGAACCTCGTCGGCGACCGCTACGCGGACGTGGTGGCCGTACACCCCGACCGGGTGCGGCTGATGCGGCAGTTCCCCGCCGAGGACCTCTTCGGCAGCGCCCGCCGCCTCGACGCCATCGGCATCGGCCTGAACCTCCTGGTGCAGAACTTCTCCGGACGACGGCTGGTACGCCTTGCCGAGTCCGGCTGCAGGGTGCGGCTGCTGTTCCTGAACCCCGCCTCCAGCGCCGTGAAGCGACGCGAGCGCGAACTCGGCATCAAGCGCGGCGAGTTGAGCCGCTCCGTCGAGATGAACATCCTCCATATGCGGCGCGTGAGGGCCCGGCTGCGCGATCCCGGCGCCTTCCAGATCCAGGTCTACGACGAGACGCCCCGCTTCACCGCGTACCTCGTCGACGGGGACGGCTCGGACGGCATAGCGGTCGTCCAGTCGTATCTGCGCCGGACGCGGGGGATGGAGGCGCCGGTGCTCGTACTGCGCGGTGGCGGACGCGTGGTCAAAGCGGAGGACACCGGCGAAGAGGGGCTCTTCGGTACGTATCGGGAGGAGTTCGAGCTGGCTTGGGTGGATTCGCGGCCTGTGTCCTGACAGCTCCCGTTACCGGCAGGCAGAACGGGCAGCGGTAAGCGGAACGCGGTCCTCTGATTGTCAGTGGCGCATGGGATCGTGGAGCTCACTGGGGGAACGCACCACGAAGAAGGGGGCCCGGCATGGGCTGGCACGGCGAGCTGCTGATCGGCTTCGACCTGGAGACGACCGGGACGGATCCGCGCGAGGCGCGCATCGTCACGGGAGCGGTGATCGAGGTCAGGGGCGGAGAGCCGATAGGGCACCGCGAGTGGCTGGCCGATCCGGGAGTCGAGATCCCGGCGGACGCGGTGGCGGTACACGGCATCAGCAACGAACGGGCGGCCGCGGAGGGCCGCCCGGCCGACGAAGTGGCCGACGCCATCGCCTCGGTACTCGTCTCGTACTGGAAGACGGGCGTACCGGTCGTGGCGTACAACGCGGCCTTCGACCTGACCCTGCTCTCCGCCGAACTGCGCCGCCACGACCTGCCGTCACTGCGCGAGCGGCTCGACGGCCGGGCCCCGGCGCCGGTCATCGACCCCTACACCATCGACCGCTCCGTGGACCGCTACCGCCGCGGCAAGCGCAACCTCGAAGCGGTCTGTGCGGAGTACGGAGTCGCACTGGACTCCGCCCACGACGCCTCGGCGGACGCCCTGGCCGCGGCCCGCCTCGCCCGCGCCATAGCCGGCCGCCACCCCAAGGTCGCGGCCCTCGGCCCGGCGGAGCTGCACCGTCGCCAGATCGAGTGGTACGCCGAGTGGGCGGCCGACTTCCAGAGCTTCCTGCGCCGCAAGGGGGACGCGACGGCGGTGGTCGACGGGATATGGCCGCTGCGGGATCTGGCGGACGTGACGGACGAACGGGTCTGAGGGCGCGCCGACCGGTCGATCGCAAGGCCACGCACGGGACGCGGTGACACCGCAGCCCCGGCGTGGCCGTCATGCCCGGCGTCGGCTGTCTCGGCTGTCGCCGCCGCTGCGGCGGCGCGACGGGTCACGGGATCGGGGACGTCACTCCGTGCTGCGCAGCGCGACCCAGGTCTCGCGGCCCACGACGCCGTCGGCGGCCAGTTCCTTGCCGCTCTGGAAGCTTCGCACCGCGGACTCCGTGCCGGGGCCGAAGTCGCCGTCCACGCCGGTGTTCCCCACGCTGTATCCGCGCTTCGTCAGCATGCACTGCACCTGCCGCACGCGTTTGCCGCTGTCCCCCGGGCGTGTGCGGCCGTTGCCGGAGTAGTGCGTGCAGTCGGAGATCCAGGGTGGAGTTGCGGGCTCGGGAGGCGGGCTGCTCGGGGACGGAGTGGCGTCAGTGGGGGCGCTGGTCTCGGTGCCGGGAGCAGGCGGATCGTTTCGCCGGACGTCGTCGGCGGTGCCGGAGACCTCAGGACGCGAGGCGTCGACGCCGCCGACGCCGTTGGCACCGTTGCCGGACGCGCCGTTGCCGGGCGCATCCGGGGCAGACGTCCCCTCCGAGACCTCCGGCACCGGCGAGACGCCGGCATCGCCGGGCACGGTGCCGACGGCGGTCGGCGCACCGGCTTCCGGAGCCGAAGCACTTGTGTCGGTGTCCGGACGAGTGAGCATGAAGACCCCGGCGGCCACCGCGCAGAGGGTGATGCCCGCGGCGACGGCCAGCACCGGCTTTCTCCGTACCCAAGGACGAGCCCTCACCGGGCGTGACTGCCCCGTGGACTGCCCCGGCGGTGTGACGTCGGAAGGAGCTGCCGCCTGTACCGATGGTCCGGAACCGGGCGGAGCGGGCTGGGGCTGGGGCACCGGCTCGGAAGGGATCTGCGGCCCCGCCACCGGCCGGTCGCCCGAGGACCGCAGACGAGTCGTCTGTTCGACGGGGAGGCGGTGCAGCGCCTCGTACGCCCGCTGCCGGGCCAGCACTTTGCCGCGCAGCGGCTCGGGCCAGGTCGACGTCCCGGAGTGCGCCCCGGCCGCCGCGTCGATCAGGTCCTGCGGGGCGGGCCGCATCGCAGGTTCCTTCGCCAGACAGTCGGACAGCAGCGAACCGAGCGCCGCGTCCGCCGCCGAGACCTTGGCCATCAGCTCCGAATTCGGCTCCTCGAACGCCACCCGGTGCATCACATCCACACCCGTGCCGTCACCGAACGGACCACGCCCCGTCGTCGCGTAGATCAGCGTTCCGGCCAGCGAAAAGACATCCGACGCGGTGTCGCACAGGCCCGTCCGCAGGTGCTCCGGCGACATGTAGGCCGGAGTTCCCACCCGGTTGCCCGTGCCGGTGATCGCGCTCGCGTCCGCGGCCTTCGAAAGGCCGAAGTCGATCACATGTGCGCCCTGGACGGACAGCAGAACGTTGGACGGCTTCAGGTCCCGGTGCACGATCCCCGTGGCGGCGAGGTCGGAAAGCGCCTGCCCCAGTTCCTTCACCAGACGCCAGACCGTGGCCGTCTCCAGGGCGCCGTCCTCGCGTATGGCATCGGCCAGATCGAGTCCCGGGACGTACTCGGTGGCTATCCACAGCAGTTCGTCCTGGAAGCCCGTACCGCATAACCGCGGCGTGCGCGGCGTACGGACCCGGGCGTGCACCGACGCCTCATGCTTGAACCGGCGCCGGAACTGCGCGTCCTCCGCGTACTCCGGCCTGATCACCTTCACCGCGACCAGGCCCGGGCCGTCGTCCGCGGGACGAGCCAGATAGACCCGCCCCATGCCACCGCTGCCGAGCGTCCCCAGCGGCACATAGGGGCCGACACGGCCCGGGTCGCCGGGTCGCAGGGGTGCGGCACCGGTTTCCCGCAGTGCGGCAGCCTCGTTCGTCGGTGAGTCCGGTGGCGCCGGCCGCTGTTGTGACACGTACCCCCCGAAGTGCTTTCATGCGTACGTCAGTTCGCCCCATTGGGATGACGAGGCTAACCTCCGCCCGGACCTGCGGTCAGCCTTTTCAACCACTTCTGTCACGCGGGCCACCAGGGATGGCTTGTTCTGATGCTCGGCTTCGGTGTGCCGGGCCAGGCGGACATGCGGGGGGGTCCTCTTCGATGTGGTGCGGGATCTTCGGGTCTTTTGCGCGTGGCGCGGTGCCGCGATGGGCGCGTTCCACGGCCTGCCCCCAGTACGTGCCGGTGACCATCAGGGCCGCTCCCAGCGCGGTGAGCACGGTGAAGTGCTCGCCCGCGAGGCCGATGCCGACCGCGGCGGCCCAGATCGGTTCGGTGCCGAGCAGGAGGCTGGCCCGGCTGGCCGAGGTGCGCTGCACGGCCCAGGTCTGCGCGAGGAACGCGAACACGCTGCAGAACAGGGCGAGATAGAGCAGCTGCGCCCAGGCCGCGAGGCCGACGTGCGCCAGGTCCGGAAGGTCGCGGGCGGCGGGCGCCAGGAACAGGGCCGAGCCGACCAGGGTCTGAACCGCCGTCAGCTGCAGCGGACGTATCGTCCGGCCCGCGGTGAGCCGTCCGACGAGGACCACGTGCGCCGCCCGCACCACCGCGGCGCCGAGCATCAGCAGGTCACCGAGGCGGAGTGCGTGAAACCCGTTGCCGGCCATGAGGAGCCCGACGGCCAGCACGCACAACCCGGCGGCGACGAAGAAGACCGGAGGCAGACCGCCACGGTGACCCGAGCGGTCCAGGAGAGGGGTGAGCACGATGGTCAGGCTGATGATCAACCCCGCGTTGGCGGCGCTCGTGTGGGCGACGCCGTATGTCTCGATCAGCAGGACGGCCGCCTGTGTGACTCCCAGCGGCACACCGGCCCGGATCTCCTCACGGGTCCACCCACGGGTCCGCCCATGGGGTCCTCGACGGGCGGCGGCGACCAGGCCGAGGCAGGCGAGCGCGGACAGCGCGTACCGCGCGAACAGCACCACCAGGACCGGGAGCGCGGCAGCTGCTGTCTGGGCGGAGAGATAACTCGAGCCCCAGACGAGCGCGACAAGGAGAAGTACCGCATCGGTACGGCGGGCATCAGGCACGCGCCCACCTTGCCTTTCCCGCTCCATGAAGCCCAGGGCCACCTTCTTAAGCAACCCTTTAGCATCCCTACACTGAGGCAATGGACGAACGGCAGCTGAGGATCCTGCGGGAGCTCGGGGAACTGGGCAGCGTCACCGCCGTCGCCGAGGCGCTGCTGGTGACGCCCTCGGCGATCTCGCAGCAACTGCGGCTGCTGCAACGCGCGATGCCCGTCCCGCTCACCGAGCGGCAGGGGCGACGGCTGGTCCTCACCGACGCCGGGCAGGCCCTGGCCGACGCGGCGATCGAGGTGGAGACGGCACTGGAGCGGGCGCGGCACACCGTCGCCGAGTTCGTCGACCGGCCGGACGGCGAGGTGTCGGTGGCGGCCTTCCACAGCGCGGGCTCGGCGTTCTTCCCCCTGCTGCTGCGTGGCCTCACCGTACCCGGCAGGCCCCAACTGGCCCTCGCCGACGAGGACGTCCCGCAGACCGACTTCCCGCCGCTGACCAGGCAGTACGACCTCGTACTCGCCCACCGCCTCGAGCACGCGCCCTCGTGGCCGCGTACGGTGACCGCGACCACGCTGCTGCGCGAACCGCTCGACGTGGCCATGCCCGCCGATCACCCGCTGGCCGTGAAGCGGCGGCTCGTGCCGCGCGATGTGGCGGACCAGCCGTGGATCACCGTGCACGACGGCTTCCCGCTCATGGCCACCATCGAGGCCATCGCCACCGCCGCGGGCCAAAGGCTCCATCTCGCCCACCGCATCAACGAGTTCGCCGTCGTCGCCGAGGCAGTCGCCGCAGGCGGAGGTCTCGCCCTGATGCCCCGCTGGACCACGCGCCCGCATCCCGAGCTGGTCCTCAAGCCACTCAGCGGCGTACGGGCCCGGCGCCACATCGACGCCCTCTACCGCCCCGAACGCACGGCACGGAAAGCCGTCCGCACGGTCCTGACCGAGCTGCACCGTGCCGCCGACACGATCCGACGGCAGGACCGCTGAACCTCAGCCGGCCCTCAGAACGGATACCACCGCACGGTCGTGTCCCCCTCCCGCAGCGAAGCCACCCGCCGCTCGAACTCCTCCCGTGCCTTCGGGTTGCTCGGCGCGTGCTGGGCCACCCAGGCACAGCTGGCCGTCTCACGTGCCCCGCGCAGTACGTCGCAGCCGTCCCACTCGCGCACGTCCCAGCCGTAGGCGGCCGTGAAGGAGTCGTACGCCTCGGCCGGCAGCCCGTAGCGGTCGCGGGACAGGGCCATGACCACCAGGTCGTGCTCGCGCAGGTCGGCGGAGAAGGTCTCCAGGTCGACCAGGACGGGGCCGTCCGGGCCGACGTGGACGTTGCGCGGCAGCGCGTCGCCGTGGATCGGGCCCGGCGGCAGCTGCGGGGTGAGCGCGGCGGCGGCCGTCGTGAAGCCGTCGCGGCGCTCGCGCAGATACGCGGCGTCCGCCGGGTCGATCGCGTCGCCCGCGAGCCGCAGCCAGCGCTCGACGCCGCCCAGCAGCTCGCGGCGCGGCAGGTCGAAGGCGGGGGTGGGCAGGGCGTGCACCCTTTGCAGCAGTTCGGCCAGATCGCGGGGCTCGGCGGGGCGTACGGGGTCGGGCAGCCGGTGCCACACCGTCACCGGGTGGCCGGCCACGAGCCGCGCCTCGGGCTCGGCGGCCCGCACCGCGGGGACGCCCGCCGACGCGAGCCAGAGTGCGACGGCCAGCTCCCGCCGCGCCCGGTCGAGGAGTTCGGCGTCGCGCCCCACCTTGACGACCAGGTCACCGGCGGCGAACACGGCGTTCTCGCCCAGCGCGAGCAGCTCCGCACCGCCCCGCCCGAGCCCCGCCTCGGCGAGCACGTCCCGCGCCCGTGCCTCGTCCATCACTCGCCTCCCATGGCTGCCCAGTCCGGCATCAGACACGTACGCGGCGTGTGCTCGCGTACGACGTCGAGATCGCGCCATACGCCGCCCAGTGTCGCATTCGGCCAGGTGGGAGCCCTCACCCGGATCCCGCCACCGGACAGGAGGGGAGTCCGAAAACGGATTGCACGAGACGTATCGTCTCTCGTAGCGTCTCCGTCATGACCACACCCCGCCCCGCCCACATCGCCATGTTCTCCATCGCCGCTCACGGGCACGTGAATCCGAGCCTCGAGGTGATCCGGGAGCTCGTGGCCCGCGGGCACCGCGTGACGTACGCGATCCCGCCCGCCTTGGCCGAGAAGGTCGCCGAGGCCGGCGCCGAGCCGAAGCTGTGGAACTCGACGCTGCCCACCGACGACGACCCGGACGCGTGGGGGACCAAGCTGATCGACCACGTCGAGCCGTTCCTCAGCGACGCCCTCCAGGCGGAGCCGCAGCTCGCAGCCGCGTACGAGGGGGACGAGCCGGACCTGGTGCTGTACGACATCACGGCCTACCCGGCCCGTACCCTGGCCCACCGCTGGGGCGTACCGATCGTGCAGTTCTCACCGAACCTCGTGGCCTGGGAGGGGTACGAGGAGGAGGTCGGCAAGCCGATGTTCGAGCCGCTCAAGCAGACACCGCGCGGCAAGGCCTTCTACGAGACCTTCGCGCGATGGATCGCCGACAGCGGTATGGAGCTCAGCGTCGAGGACTTCATGGGCCGCCCCGACCGCTGCCTGGTCCTCATCCCCGAGGCACTCCAGCCCAACGCCGACCGGGTCGACCGGAGTCGCTACACCTTCGTCGGAGCCTGCCAGGGCGACCGCTCGGGGCAGGGCGACTGGCAGCGCCCGGCCGACGCCGAGCGCGTACTGCTCGTATCCCTGGGATCGACTTTCACCAAGCAGCCCGCCTTCTACCGCGAGTGCGTCAAGGCCTTCGGCGACCTGCCGGGCTGGCACATGGTGCTCCAGATCGGCAAGCACGTCGATGCGGCCGAGCTCGGCACGATCCCCGCCAACGTGGAAGTACGGGACTGGGTCCCGCAGTTGGCGATCCTGAAGCAGGCCGACGCCTTCATCACGCACGCGGGCGCGGGCGGCAGCCAGGAGGGTCTGGCCACCGGGACGCCGATGGTCTGCGTACCCCAGGCCGTCGACCAGTTCGGGAACGCAGACATGCTCCAGGCACTCGGCGTCGCCCGCCACGTACCGACGGAGGAGGCGACCGCTGAGACCCTGCGCGAGGCCGTACTTGCCGTGGCCGGGGACCCGGAGGTGGCGCGACGGCTCAAAGAAATCCAGGAGCAGATGGCGGCCGAGGGCGGTACGCAGCGGGCGGCGGACCTGATCGAGGCGGAGCTCGCGGCAGTTCAGGGGACCCCTAAGTCCGGGTCAGCTCCGCGAGCTTGACCACGGTGTTCCAGTTGCGGCTGGTGGCGATCACGCCCTTCACCAGCCGCGGCTTCGACAGGGCCTCGGCCAGCTTGGAGCGGCCGAGGCCATCGGGCGCGTACAGGTAGAGGCAGCGGTCGCCGAGGCGGAACTCCTCGGGGAGGAAGGCCTGTTGGTCGATGGGCGCGAACCGTTCCGGGGCGACCGGCACGGAGAAGTACGTGATATGCAGCTGCTTGGGCTGGAGTTCGGCGGCCGGGAACGGGCAGGCCCCCAGCACCGCCTGGAGGTACGCGTGGTCGCGGACCAGGACGTCGACGGTGAAGCCGAAGTGCTTCTCGATGGCCGCGGTGATGTCGGCAGCGAGAGTGCCCTCGTCGCCGCCGTCCGCGGTGAAGATCGCGTTGCCGCTCTGGAGGTAGGTGCTCACCCCGCCGAGACCGAGTCCCTCGAGCAGCGTGCGCAGTTCGGCCATCGGGACCTTCTTGCTGCCGCCCACGTTGATCCCGCGCAACAGCGCCGCATACGTCGTCATCCGCTCACAATAGGTCCGCACACGACAAAGCGGCCGCCGTGCCCCGTGGGGGCGAGCACGACGGCCGCGGTCGGTGACGTTACTCGCTTATTCGACGATCTTCAGGAGCTTGTTCGGCGTGCCCGGGGACGCGTTGGAGATCGTGTCCGCGGTCGCGCCGTCGGTGAGCGCCTGGGTGACCGCCGCCGGGTCGGCGTCGGGGTGGCCGGCCAGGTAGACGGCGGCGGCGCCCGCTACGTGCGGGGTCGCCATGGACGTACCGGAGATGGTGTTGGTGGCGTCGTCGCCGGTGTTCCAGGCGGAGGTGATCTCCGAGCCGGGGGCGTAGAGGTCCACGACGGAGCCGAAGTTGGAGAAGTCCGACTGCTGGTCGTCCTCGGTGGAGGAGGCGACCGTGATGGCCTCGGGGACCCGGGCCGGTGAGCCCTGGCTCGCGTCGGCCGACTCGTTGCCCGCCGCGACGGCGAAGGTGACGCCGGACGCGATGGCCTTCTGTACGGCCGCGTCGAGGGCTTCGTCGACCCCGCCGCCGAGGCTCATGTTGGCGACGGACGGGCCCTCGTGGTTGGCGGTGACCCAGTCGATGCCCGCGACGACCTGCTCGGTGGTGCCGGAGCCCTGGTCGTCGAGTACGCGGACGCCGACGATCTTCGCCTTCTTCGCGACGCCGTGCGCCTCGCCCGCGATGGTGCCCGCCACGTGCGTGCCGTGGCCGTTGCCGTCCTGCGCGGTGTTGTCGTTGTCGACCGCGTCGAAGCCGTCCGCGGCACGGCCGCCGAAGTCGCTGTGGCTGACGCGGACTCCGGTGTCGATGACGTACGCGGTGACGCCCTCACCGGCGCTGTCGGGGTAGTTGTAGGCGCCGTCGCCCGCGGTCTCGGTCTGGTCGATGCGGTCCAGGCCCCAGGAGGGCGGGTTGGACTGGGTGGCGTCGATGTGGAACTTCTTGTTCTGGACCACCTTGGCGACCGACGGATCGGCGGCCAGCCGCTTGGCCTCGGCCTGCGAAAGGCCGGACGCCGAGAAGCCGTTGACGGCCGAGGCGTACGTGCGCTTCAGGGAACCGCCGTACTCCTGGGCGAGATCCTTCTTGGCGCCCTTGGTGGCCTTCTCGTCGAGCAGCACGATGTAGCTGCCGGAAACGGCGCCCTTGGCGTCGAGGCCGTAGACCTTGCCCTCGGCCGGAGTCGCGGCGCCGGCGGTGGTCCCGGCGAAGACGGTCACGCCCACCGCGGTGGCGGTGGCGGCTATGGCCGCGGTCAGCTTGATTCTGCGGGCACGCTGGTTTTTTGCCATGAAGAGGGGTCTCCTCGTGGTTTCTGTGGGGGGATTCGTGGGGGGTAACTCGCCGCCGGGCACCGAAAGTTACCCGGCGGTTGGCACGAAACCCTGACTGATTGACGCGCGCAGATCAACACCTACATACACCTGTGACACATTCAACAAGTGTTCGCAATAACAAAGCGGTTGAGGGGCGACAGATCGGACGGAGCGTCCGACGGGCCGGACATCATGACTGCGACCCTCGGACACTCCCTTTACGTGTAGGGGCCACCTCCTCCCCAGTGGGGAGGTCACGGGGGCCAAGGGGAGGACTCGGGCCTCCGTCACTTCACCGGGCAGTACGACGAGATGCCCTTATCCGGCCCATACCTTCAAAGCGAGGGAGGCGGCAGGGGGCCGTCAACCCGAGACAAGGGGGCAAGCCCGTCATGGGGAACGGAGACACACGGGTGCGGGGCATAGCCGCCCGGGCCGGCGGCTGGAGTGCCCGGCACCGCTGGGCGGCCGTCGGGATCTGGATGCTGTTCGTCGTCCTGACGATGGGGCTCGGCTCCGCGGCGGGCACGGTCGAGGTCAAGGACAGCGAGCAGATCAGCGGCGAGACCAGCCAGGCGGCGACCATCGCCGAAGAGGCGGGCATCGACGAGCCGGCCGGGGAGACCGTGCTCGTCCAGGCCAAGGACTCCGGCATGAAGGCGACGGACGCGGACTTCCGCGCCGCCGTCACGGCCGTGATGCAGGCGGTCGAGAAGACCGGCGAAGTGACGGCCGTGACCTCGCCGTACGACACGGACACCATCTCCAAGGACGGCCGCAGCGTACTCGTGCAGTTCGACATGCGCGGCGAGGCGGACACCGCGGGCGAGCGGGTGGAGCCCGTACTCGACGCCGTCGAAGAGGTGCAGAAGGACCATGAGTCGCTGACGATCGAGCAGATCGGCAGCGCCAGCATGATGAAGACGTTCGACGACGCGTTCGGCGAGGACTTCCAGCAGGCGGAGTACTCCGCCGTGCCCGTGGCGCTCGGCATCCTGCTGGTCGCGTTCGGCGCGGTGGTGGCGGCGCTGGTGCCGGTGGCCCTCGCGATCACCGCGATCATCGCGACGATGGGTCTGATGGGCATCGTCAGCCATGTGATGCCCATGAGTGACACCGCCAGCTCCGTGATGCTGCTGGTGGGCCTCGCGGTCGGCGTCGACTACTGCCTGTTCTACCTGCGGCGCGAGCGCGAGGAGCGGGCGGCCGGGCACGACCCGCAGACCGCGCTCCAGATCGCGGCGGCGACCAGTGGCCGCGCCATCGTCGTCTCCGGTGTCACGGTGTGCGTGGCGATGGCGGGCATGCTGTTCACCGGGATCGCCGAGTTCGAGGGGATGGGCCTGGCCTCACTGATGGTCGTGGCGGTCGCCATGGTCGGTTCGGTGACGGTGCTGCCCGCACTGCTCTCGCTGCTCGGTGAGCGGGTGGAGAAGGGGCGGATCCCGTTCCTGCACCCGGACAAGCGGCGCAAGCGCAAGGACGGTTCGGCGAGCGCCGAGAGCCGTTTCTGGAAGAGCGTGCTGCGGGTGGTGCTGGCGAAGCCCGCGATCTCGCTGGTCGTGGCGGCCGGCGCACTGCTGGCCATCGCGGCTCCCGCGCTCGGCATGAAGACCCAGAACCTCACCCTGGACCAGGAGTTCGGCGACTCGCTGCCCATCGTGGCGACGTACGACCGGGTCAACGAGGCCTTCCCGGGCGGTTCCGATCCGGCCGAGGTGGTCGTCAAGGCCGACGACATCAACTCGCCGGAGGTGAAGTCCGCGATCGCCGACTTCCGTGCCCAGGCGGTGGAATCGGGTGCCTCACGCGGCCCGGTCGACGTCAAGGTGCACGACGCGCAGAACATCGCCTTCGTGTACGTACCGCTGGTGGGCGGCTCGGACCTGGACAAGGCCGAGAAGAGCCTTGAGACCATCCGCGACGAGGTACGCCCGGCGACGCTCGGCAAGGTCGACGGTCTCGAGGCGCCGGTCACCGGTCAGGTCGCGGGCTCGAAGGACTTCAACGACCAGCTCGCCGGCGCGGTGGCCCCGGTCTTCGCCTTCGTCGTGGTCTTCGCCTTCCTGCTGATGCTGCTGTCGTTCCGCTCGGTGACGATCGCGATCACCGCGATCGTCCTCAACCTCCTTTCGGTGGGGGCGGCTTACGGCATCCTCGTCGGCGTCTTCCAGCACGGCTGGGGTGCCTCGCTGGTGGGCGCGGAGGGTGTGGGCGCCATCATCACCTGGCTGCCGCTGTTCCTCTTCGTGATCCTCTTCGGCCTGTCCATGGACTACCACGTGTTCGTGGTCTCCCGGATCCGTGAGGCGCGGCTGAGGGGCCTCGACACGAAGGACGCCGTCCAGCACGGTGTCGTCACCACGGCCGGTGTCGTCACCAGCGCCGCCGTCATCATGGTCGCCGTCTTCGCGATCTTCGGCACGCTGTCCATGCAGTCCATGAAGCAGATGGGCGTGGGCCTCGCGGCGGCGGTCCTCATCGACGCGACGATCATCCGCGGCGTCCTGCTCCCCGCGGCGATGGCCCTCCTCGGCGAACGCAACTGGTACTTCCCGAAGTGGCTCGACCGCCTCCCGGACCTCACCCACGACGAGTCCCCGCAGGGCCCGGTGTCCGCGCCGCCTCCGCCGCCGGCGGTGGAGGGGGAGAAGGTGGGGGTTTGATCTTCTCGCGGTAGTTCGGTACGTGGCGCGGTAGTTCAGTACGTGGCCGGGGTGTGCGCATCCCGGCCACGTTGCTGTGCGCGGGCACAGGCCGTTGCGCACGCCATTGCGCGGGTCGACGCTTTGGCCAGTGCGTTGCGATTTTCGCAAGCTGCGGTTACTGTGGGTGCATGAACGAGACTGTGATCGACCGTGTGCGCAGGGTCATGGAAGCAGCCTCGACGAGTCAGGCAGCGTTCGCCGAGAAGGTGGGGCTCACCCCCGACAAGTTGTCGAAGTCGCTGGCCGGGGTGCGCCGCTTCACCTCGCTCGATCTCGCACTGATCGCCGAGGTCGGCGGCCGCACGGTGGACTGGCTGCTCACGGGGCGCGAGCCGCTGCGTCCGTCGTTCGCGGCGCGTACGATCGCCGGGTCGGCTCCCCGGCGGGACCGCGTGAGTGATACCGCAAGCCGGTTCACCGAGGCGTATGAGGTGCTGGAGCTGTTGGGGAGACCGCCGGAGCTGCCGCCGCTGCCCTCCGTGCGCTCCGATCTCAACCGCTTTGTGGACCAGGGGAAACAGCTCGCTCAGGATGCCGTCGGTGTCCTGACGGCGGCGGACGAATGCCGGACCGTGGCCGGTCTCGAGACCGATGTGCTGATCACGGAATGCGCCCAACTGTTCGGCGTGGACGTCGCGGTGACACGACTGCCCGACGCTGTGGACGGGCTCACCTGGCAGACGGACGCCTTCCGGCTCATCCTCGTCGGGCCCACGGAGACCTGGACCCGGCAGAGGTTCACGCTGGCTCACGAACTCGGCCACATCCTGGCCCGCGACGCCCAGGACCTCGTCGTCGAATCCCATGTGGCACCCGGCCGGCAGAAGGACCTGACAGAGGTACGAGCCAACGTCTTCGCCTCGAACCTCCTGATGCCCGCGCCGGAAGTCCGGCACCAGTTCCGGCAGTTGGCCGACCAGCACAGCAAGCTCACGGATGAGGCCTTCGCCAAGCTGGTCGTCGCGTTCAAAGTCTCGCCCAGCGCGCTGGCCGCACGCTTGAGCCAACTCGGCCTGATCGACCCGGAGTCGGCGCTGTACTTCCGCCGACTGACGACGGAGATCTGCCACCTGCTGGCGGGCGCGACGGACGCCTTCCAGAGGCAGCTCGCCTGGGCGGCGGCCGAGCGATTCCCCGTACGCCTCGTGGCATCCCTCTACCAGTGCTACGCCGACGGAGAGACCACACTCCGGCCTCTCGCCGCACTTCTGGGGATGAACGTGGACCAACTCCACGACCTCCTGGACCAGGCCGAGCCCGACCCACCTGAACCGGTCGCCGACGAAGCGGAAGAAGGGGACCTGGTCTTCCAGCCATGACAATCTGCTGGTTCCCGGACAACACGGTGCTGTGCAACTTCGCGGCCGTCGACCGCCTGCCCCTGCTGGAGAAACTGCTCGACGGCCGCGGCCGCTGGACCGAGGCCGTGGCCCATGAAGCGAAACAGTCCACCGTCTACCTCCCCCGCTTACGGGACATCGTGGCGGCCGGCATGCTCGGCGAGCCGATCGCCATCACGGACGTCCGGGAAATCGCCGAGGTCGACCGTGTGCGCCGAGCCGTCTTCGGCGGTGCGGCCTCGGCACCGACCAAACACCTCGGCGAGGCCGAGACCTGCGTACTGATCATCATGCGTCGCGAGTTCCACGACTCGGTGTGGATCACCGACGATCGGTCGGCCGGCGCTTTCGCGCGGCGAAAGGGCATCACCACGAAGGAGACCTTCGACCTCATGAACGAGGCCGTCGTCGGTGGGCTGGTCAGTGCCGTGGACGGTCACGAGCTGCTGGGCCGGATGGTGGCTGCCGGGCGCCACTTGCACCGCGTGTCGACACGGCCGGAAGACCTGATGCGCTGAACGAAACTCGAAGGGTTGGCCATTTACCGGAGACGGACGGAGTTCTGTAGGCGAAAAAGTTCTGATGGGGCGTCACTCGCACAGCTAACATCACGATTGTCACTTGGGGCGCAATCGTCCCACCAGAACCATGCTTTCAGGATGACCGTGAAGATCAAGCGAGTGTGCATCGAGAACTTCTGCTGTCTGCACAAAGTGGATGTCTCTTTCGAGGAGATAATCTCCTTCATCGGCCCGACCGGTGTCGGCAAGTCCACCGTGCTGCGTGCGCTCGACTGGTTCTTCAACGGCGAAAAGTCCCTGGCTCTCGAGACGGACGACGTCCATTCCGCGGCCGAGGGCGGTCGCATCTCCGTGGAGGTGGAGTTCGACGGACTAACCGACCATGACCGCGACGCCCTGGGGCGGTACGCCCCCGAGGGCGCCGAGAGCGTCAGCATCTGGCGGACCTGGCAGGGCTGAGACAATGCCCCCACGGTCTGGTGATCGACAGGGACAGGCACGGGGAGCGGAGCACACGCATGCCGAACGACGCCCAGTCGGACCGCGCGCCCCTGGGGCGCGGAATCTTCGACTGTGACGGAGCCCATCGCAGCCCCCTCGCCGAGGACTACGAACGGCTCTTCCAGACGGGCATGGTCGTCCTCGACACCAACGTGCTCCTCAACCTCTACCGGTCCAACGAGCGCACCCGTCGCGACACCCTGGCCGTACTGGACAGGCTGCGTGACCGGTTGTGGGTCCCGCATCAGGTGCTGACCGAGTTCTGGCGCAACCGCGAGTCGAAGTCCGTACGCCACCACCACAGCACCAAGGCGAAGGAGACCTCCACCGCTCTAGACAGGGCGCGGCGGTCCGCGCAGGACGCCGTCGACCGGTGGGTGAAGGACGTACGCCTCAAGGAGGGCGAAGAGGTCACCGAGCGGATCGACGAGGGGCTGAAGGCCCTGGGCGAGGCGCTGGACAGATTGCGGGAGACCATCGACGGGCAGTCGCAGCGGGACGCGCTGGCGGGCACGGCGGAGACGCACACGGATCCCGTACTGACCGAACTGGAACCGCTGTTGGACGGGCGTATCGGTGAGCCGCTCAGCGCGGCGGATCACGACAAGGCCGTCCAGGAAGCACAGGAGCGGGCGACCCAGGAGACCCCGCCGGGGTACGAGGACTTCAAGAACAAGCCCCCGGAACAGGCCGCGGGCGACTACCTGCTCTGGGTGCAGTTACTCAGGGAGGCGAAGGACCGCGCGTGCGACGTCCTGTTGGTGACCGGGGACGTCAAGAAGGACTGGTGGCACACCAGGGACGGTGACATTCCGGCGCGTCCCAGATCCGAGCTGGTGGTGGAGCTGCGGGAGCACGCCGGCGTCCGCCTCTGCATGCTCACCCCCGCTGAACTGCTCACCCGGGCCGAGGAGTTGATTGAAGGCCTCCAGGTCGACGAGGACTCCGTCAGCGACCTGGAACAGTTGCGTGGAGGCGATCGCGGCGAAGACACCATCGAAGCCGCCTGGAGCGCGGAATCGCTGCGCGATTTCGTCGCAGAGCTGGGGAAGCGCTACCCCGCCCAAGCCAAAGTGATCGTCGCGGCCGCCGCGAACGGCGGTTCCGTGGACCGCGCCACGGTGTACAAGCTCGCTGGGTATCCCGGGGACCGGCAGCTCAAGGGGTTCACGCGGCCGGTCAGCACGGTGTCCAGGGAACTGGAAGACCTGGGGGTGCTGACCGGCGAGGAGCCCTTTCTGCTGCACACCATCTATGGCTCGGTGGAGGAACCTTCCTGGGCCACGGGCTTCCGCATCCCCGACGAGGCGGTTCTGCTGCTGCGTGAGATCTACGAAGGCGGAGCGCCCTGGCCGGACTCGCACTGGCACGTCCCTGAGGACGACGACCCCAAGGGGGCAGAGCACAGTGGCAGTCAGTAGTACGTTGCGTCCTCGCTCGACTTGAGCTGGTTCTTTCTCTGTGCGCGGTGGCCGGATCGCGTTCTTGCGTCACCTTGCCCCGCCTGTCACACAGAGACGGCGGGGCATGCGACGGGGAGGCGACATGGGCGAGTCGGATCGATGACCGTCGCCTTCCGTCACCTCTGATAGCGCTTGAGCACCAGGTTCCCGTCCTCCACCAGGCGCCCGCGCAGCTCGTCCAGGCCGATCGCCCCGCTGTAGTACTCCTGGAACGCAGGTGTCGCGATCTTGTCCTTCCACTCGGGATAGCCACGTACGGATTGCGCCGGGGCCGAGCGGAGGTGGGCGGCGAGGGCCGTTCCGGTGGCCCAGTCGTGCTCGGTCGTGTGCAGCGCCGGGTCCTTGAGGGCTTCGGTGCCTGTGGGCAGCATCCAGTCGCCGAGCGCGAGCCGGACCATGTTCTCGGGCCGCAGCAGGAAGTCGATGAACTCTGCGGCCTGCTCCTTGTGCGGGCTGTCCTCCGCGATGGACAGCGTCTGCGGACTCACTCCCTGGGCGAGCCCGTCGGCGCCGGCCGGTGCGGGCAGCACCTGCCAGTCGAAGCCCTTGGGTGCCTGCTGCACGATCTGCTGCCGGTACGAGAAGCCGAGCGGCACCATCGCGTATCTGCCGCCGAAGAAGCCGGGGAGTGTGTCGGAGCCGCTGCTGCCGAGTGTCGAACTCGACGCGCTGCCATCGGTGTTGACCTGGTCGTGGATGGTCTCTGGCACCACCTCGTCGGCCTCGTCGAAGCGGATCTTCACCTTGCCGTCCGTGCCTCGGTGGAACAGCTGCCCACCGGTCGACAGTGACAGGTTGAGCGTGGCCGAGACGGGCTCCTTGAGCGGCCAGGCCACGCCGTACTTGCCGTCCCCGTTGCTCAGTTCGTCGGTGATCTCCCTGAACTCGCCCCAGCTCCAAGGCCTTTCGGGCGTGGGAATGCGTACGCCGGACTCCTTGAGCCATGTGGCGTTGGCGATCAGGACTCGCGGCTCCTGGAGGAACGGCACCCCGTAGATCCCCTCCCCGAACGTCGCCGTCTCCCAACTGCGCTGCGGAATATCGGACTTGAGTCGCTCGGGGAGGAGGTCGGTCAGATCGGCGAGATACCCGCCGTACGCGAAGTCCGCGAGGTCGTCCGAGGCGTCATGGATGATGTCCGGCGCCTCGCCGCCCTCGAAGGAGGTGAGCAGCTGGTCGTGGACGCTCTCCCAAGTCCCCTGTACATATTCGACCTTGACGCCCGGATGGGTGGCGTTCCACTCCTTCACGAGCTCCTTGTTGGCGTCGACGGATTCCTGCTGCCAGGCGAGGGACTGGAAGCGGAGGGTGATGCGGCCGTCCTCCGAGCCGCTGTCGTCGCTGGTGCAGCCGCTGATCACCAGGCCCAGCACCACCGCCAATACCACGAGCGGTCTCCTGCGCATCAGCTCTTCACCGCCCCGGCGAGCATGCCGCCCGTGATCCGCTTCTGGATGATCGCGAAGACGACCAGTGACGGCAGGGTCGCGAGGAACGCGGCTGCCGCCAGTGGTCCGAGGTCCGCCACGCCCTCCGCGCCGAGGAAGTGCGTGAGGACGACCGGCAGGGTCTGTTTCTCCGGGGTCTTGAGAAGGATCAGCGCGAAGAAGAACTCGTTCCACGCGCTGATGAACGCGAACAGTGCCGTGGCCACGATGCCCGGCGCGAGCAGCGGCGCGGTGATCGAGACCAGGGTGCGTGCCTTTCCCGCGCCGTCCACCGCCGCGGCCTCCTCCAGCTCGGCCGGCACGGCCCGTACGTATCCGACGAGCATCCACAGCGCGAACGGCAGCGCCCAGACCACGTACACCATGATCAGACCCGGTACGGAGTTGATCAGCCGCAGGCTCTTCAGGACCAGGAACAGCGGGATGATCAGCAGGACGAACGGGAACGCCTGGCTGACCACGACCCAGCCGGTCGCGGCCTTCGCCAGCCGTGTGCGGTGCCGGGCCATGACGTACGCCATCGGGGTCGCGATCAGTACGGCGATCAGCGCCGCGCCTACGGCCGCGACCAGGGAGTTGAGCGCGGCGCCCAGCAGCGGCTGCTCGTCGAAGGCCTGCCGGAAGTTGGCGAGTGTGGGGTCCTTCGGGATCCAGGTGGGGTGCAGGCTCCCCAGTTCGCGCGCCGGCTTGAAGGCGGTGGAGATCAGCCAGAGGAAGGGGAAAGCGAGGAAGACGAGATACGCGAGGAGGGCGAGGTACTGGCCCGCACGGGCGCCTTTGCCGGTCTTCACGCGTCCGCACCTCCTTTCAGGCGGCCGACGAGAAAGACGGCGAGGAACACCGAGATCACCGCGACCAGCACGCAGCCCATCGCCGCTGCGTAGCCGAACTGGCCGTAGCGGAAAGCCTCTTCGTACGCGAACAGCATCGGCAGCCGGGTGCGTCCGCCCGGGCCGCCGCTGGTCAGGACGTACACCAGGGCGAATGAATTGAAGTTCCAGATGAAGTTGAGCGCGGTGATGGCGAGGGCGACCGGTCTGAGGGCGGGCCAGGTGACCGTGCGGAAGCGGCGCCAGGCGCCCGCGCCGTCCATCGCGGCCGCCTCATGGAGTTCGCGCGGGGTGTTCTGCAGGCCGGCAAGCAGAGCGACCGTCGTCTGGGGCATGCCCGCCCAGACGCCAACGACGATCACGGCGGGGAGGGCGGTGGCCAGGCCGCTCAGCCAGTCACGGCCTTGGCCCAGGCCCAGGTCGCGGATGGTCTCGTTGAGGATGCCCGCGTCCGCGTTGTAGACGAGCCGCCACATGATGCCCACGACCACCTCGGGCATCGCCCACGGGATGATCGCGAGGGCGCGCGCCAGCCAGCGCAGTCTCAAGTCCTGGTTGAGCAGAAGCGCGAGGCCGAGCGCGAGCAGGAACTGCGGGACGGTGACCCCGACCGCCCACAGCAGACCGATCCGGAACGAGTCCCAGAACAGCGTGTCGTGCAGCAGATCCTGGAAGTTGAGCGTCCCGATCCACTGCGTGGGCTCGGTCCGGCCGGACTGCGAGTCGGTGAAGGCCAGCGCGATCCCGTACAGCAGCGGTCCGACGCTGAGGATCAGGATCGGAATCAGCGCGGGTAGCACCAGGAACCAGGCGCCGTGGTCGACGGGCCGGCCCTTTTGCGGCGGACGGGGCTTCGCTGCCCGCTTCGTCGCGCTCGCCAATGTCACAGAATCGGCTCCTTTGGGCGGCTCGTGGGGGTCCGGCCGCCCCGGCGGCCCTGGTCATCGTGCTGGCGGACTGACGTGCCGTCAAGGCAGTGCGCAGGCCCTGGCCAGGGCTCCCACCTGGGCGAATGCGACACTGGGCGGCGTATGGCGTGATCTCGACGTCGTACGCGAGTACACGCCGCGTACGTGTCTGATCCGGACTGAGCAGCCATGGGAGGCGAGTGACGGACGAGGCACGGGCGCGGGACGTCCTCGCGGGGGCGGGACTCGGGCAGGGCGGCGCGGAGCTGCTCGCGCCGGGCCCGATCCACGGCGACGCGCTGCCGCGCAACGTCCACGTCGGCCCGGACGGCCCCGTCCTGTTCGGTACGTGGCCGGGGTGTGCGCATTCAGGCCACGTTGCTGTGTGCGGAATCTTGATGGCGGGTACACGCGGCTGTGGCAGGCTCTGATCCATGCGATACATCATCATCGGAGCGGGGGCGGTGGGCGGGGCGATCGGTGGTCGTCTTGCCGGGGCCGGGTGCGAGGTCGTGTTGGTTGCGCGGGGTGCGCAGTACGAGGCGCTGCGCGAGCGTGGGTTGCGGCTGGTGGTGCCCGATGGGCCGCACGTGCAGCGGTTGACCACGGTCGACGGGCCGTACGCCCTGGGGGAGTTGCGGGCGGACGACGTGCTCGTGCTCGCCGTCAAGACGCAGGACAGTGCGGCGGCCCTGGAGAGTTGGGCTCCGGTCGCAGTGGCGGGCGGAGGGACGGCAGGTGAGCGGCTGCCCCTGGTCTGCGCGCAGAACGGGGTGGAGAGCCAGCGGCTCGCGCTGCGCCGCTTCCGGCGCGTGTACGGCATGTGCGTCTGGCTGCCCGCGACCTTTGTCGAGCCGGGCGTCGTGTCCGCCGCCGGCACGCCGCTGACCGGCATTCTGCACCTCGGCCGCTACCCGTCCGGGACGGATGAGACGGCCCGCCGTATCGCCGCGGACCTGGAGAAGTCCCGGTTCGAGGCGCCGGTCGTGCCCGATGTGACGCGCTGGCAGTACGCCAAGCTCCTCGGCAACCTCGCGAACGCGATCGAGGCGGTCAGCGGCGTGCTCACCAACGAGGAGGGCATCGCGCTCTACGACCGCGTCCGCGCCGAGGGCGAGGCCGTGCTCGCCGCGGCGGGCATCGCGTACGCCGGTGACGAGGAGCAGAAGCAGGCCCGCGCGGACAAGATGCGGTTCGAGCCCTTCGACGGCTCCGAGCGTGGTGCCGGCTCCTCCTGGCAGTCGCTTCACCGCGGCACCGGCACGATCGAGGCCGACTACCTCAACGGCGAGATCGCCCTCCTGGGCCGCCTGCACGGCGTGCCGACCCCGCTCAACGAGCTGCTGCAACGCCTCGCGAACGACTTCGCGCGCGAGCGCAGGGCGGCGGGGTCGATGCCGGTGTCCGAGCTGGTGCGGCTGGCAGGTGAGGCGGTCGCGTCTGTTCAAGAGGACTGAGCGCCGTTTTTGCTCGGGCAGGGAAGCAGCCGCGGGTCGTCCAGGGAAGAAGCTGCGGGCGTCTGCGGCTGCTCAAGCGCCCAGCGCCGCCAGCACCGGCACCCGCGCCGCGTCGTACCGCTCCAGCAGCACCCGCGCCACCTCCGGCGCAGGCCCCAGCACATCCGCCAGTACGTCCGCCTCGGTCGCGCCCCGCGCGATCCGGTCCGGCAGGAAGCCGGGGGCGAGGACGTACGGGGCCACCGCCACGCGGGCGCAGCCCAGCGCACGCAGCTCGCGTACCGCGTCCTCCGTGCGGGGGAGGGACGCGGAGGCGAACGCAGGCCGCACGGCGCACCAACCGGTGTGCCGCCACTCCCGCGCGATTTCTGCGATCACTGCGATCGCCTCCGGGTCTGTGGACCCCGCCGAGGCCAGCACGACCCCGGTCGAGGACTTCATCCGGCCGACTTGGCTCCGCCAGGCGGCGTTTTCGGCCGGGGGTCCGGGGGTTGCCCCCCGGGACAATGCAGTGGCCGGGCTCAATCCGGCCTCGTACAGCCGCCGTTCGAGCGCGGCCGTCAGCAGCGGCGACGGGCCGAGCACCTCGGCCTGCCGGATCCGCAGCCGCGACGGTGCCTCCCGCAGCACCGCCGGGATGTCGGCCTTCGCGTGGAAGGCCCGGTTCAGGAGCAGGGGGAGTGCCACTACGTCCCGTACTCCCTCTGCTGCCAGCGACTCCAAGACCGCCGGGACGGAGGGGATGTTGAAGTCCAGGAAGCCGGTCTCCACGCGCAGGCCCGGCCGCATGGCGCGCACCCGGCGCACCAGGGCGTGCACCGTCGCGGCATGGCGCGGGTCGCGGCTGCCGTGGGCGATGACGAGTAGGACCGGTCGGCGCATGGGACGTGACACTCTCCGGGTCAGCGGTTCGGGAGGAGACCGCGGCTGCGCAGCACCGACCGCTCCAGCGGACTGAAGATCAGCAGGTCGATGGCGATACCGACGATCAGGATCAGGAGGATGGCGAAGAAGACCATGGACATGCTGTTCGCCGTACGGCCGTTCTCCAGCAACTGGCCGAGACCGATGCCCAGTTCCGGCGAGGACGCGATGATCTCCGCGGCCATCAGCGAGCGCCACGAGAACGCCCAGCCCTGCTTCAGACCGGCAAGATAGCCGGGCAGCGCGGCCGGCATCACGATGTGCCAGGTGCCGCGCAGGCCCGTCGCCCCGAGCGTACGGCCCGCCCGCAGGAACAGCGGCGGCACCTGGTCGACGCCCGACACCAGACCGTTGGCGATGGAGGGCACCGCGCCCAGCAGGATCACCGCGTACATCATCCGGTCGTTCAGGCCCAGCCACAGCACGGCCGGCGGCACCCAGGCCACCGACGGCAGCGACTGAAGGCCGGACAGGATCGGGCCGATCGCCGCCCGGACGAACTTCACGCGCGCCACCAGCAGACCCAGCGGCGTACCGATCGCCAGCGCCATCAGGAAGCCCAGCAGCCCGCGCGAGACGCTCGTCCAGATGTACTCGTGGAGCGTGCCCTGCAGCCAGGCGTCCCGGACCTCGCTCCAGACCTCGGACGGCGCGGGCAGCTTGTAGCTGTCGACGACCTTCGCCCACACCAGGATCTGCCAGACCACCAGGACCAGGAGTACGGCGACGACCGGCGGCAGGATCTTGTCGACGAGGGTCTTCCGGAAGGGCGTACGTCCGGTCTGGACCGTCTCCAGGGCGTCCAGGCCCGCTTCGAGCCCGGCGAGATCGTTGCCGTTCCCGGTGGCCTTGCCCCCGGTGGGTTTGGTGTCCGTCGCCTCAGTGCTGGCCATGACGGCGGATCTCCCCACGCAGTTGTTCGGTGATCTCTACGGACAGCTCCGCCACATCGGCGTCCTCGATACGGCGCGGCTGCGGAATGTCGACCGTCCACTCCCGTGCGATACGGCCGGGGCGCGAGGACAGCAGCACCACGCGCTCGGCGAGTCGTACCGCCTCGCGCACGTTGTGCGTCACGAACAGCACCGACAGGTTCGTCTCGCGCCAGATGCGGGTCAGCTCGTCGTGCAGCACGTCCCGGGTGATGGCGTCGAGGGCCGCGAACGGCTCGTCCATCAGCAGGAGTTTGCTGTCCTGCGCGAGTGCGCGGGCCAGCGCGACCCGCTGCCGCATACCGCCCGACAGCTCGTGCACCCGCTTGCCGTACGCGCCCTTCAGCCGGACCAGCTCCAGCAGCTCCTCGGCCTTGTCGCGCCGCTCGGACTTCGCGATGCCCCGCAGTTTCAGGGCGAGTTCGATGTTCTTGCCCGCGGTCAGCCACGGGAAGAGGGCGTGCTCCTGGAACATCAGCGCCGGGCGGCCGTCCGTGGTGATGCCGCCGGCGGACGGCTTGTCCAGGCCCGCCACCAGGTTCAGCAGCGTCGACTTGCCGCACCCGGAGGCTCCCAGGAGGGTGACGAACTCGCCGGGCGCGACATCGAGCGTGATGTCGTCGAGGACGAGCTGTTGTCCGGCCGGGCCGGCGAAGGACTTCGAGACATGCTCGATGCGCGCGGCGTGCGCCACCGACGTACCGGCGTCGGCGGCCTTGGCGAGGGCGGTTGCCATGGTCGTCACCTCCTGGGAACTCAACGGGATGGATTTCAGGCTTATTTGACGCCGAGACCGGCGTCGTCGACTTCGGGCTCGCCCTCGGCCTTGAGGACCTTGTTCAGTGGCGCGAGGTCGTAGATGCCCTTGAGGTCGGGCTTCTCGAGCAGACCCGCGTCGACCGCGTGCCGCGCCTCGGCACCGAGGGTGGCGGCCAGCGGATCGTCGGTGAACCGGATCGACTTCCAGGCCGGATCGAGCACCTCGGCCGGCAACGGCTTGGCGGTCAGCTCCTCGAGCTTGGCGTTGGCGGCGGCCTTCGCCTCGTCCGGGTGAGTGTTGATCCACGCGTTGGTCTTCACCGAGCCGCGCAGTACGGCCTCGACGACGTCCGGGTGCTCCTTGAGGAACTTCTGCGACACGATGATGTTCGTGATCACGAACTTC
>NZ_JNWJ01000023.1:0-128098 GCF_000716805.1 Streptomyces yerevanensis
GCCGCGGAGCGGCTGTGTCACCGCGGTGCGTGCTCTCGGCGTGCCGGGTGCAAGCCCTCGTACTGGACGTACTTGGGCTTGTGCCCGGTGCGGCGAGAGTGCGTGCCGGGCGTCGCGACAGGGCGAACGTTGCCTGCCGGGGCACTAGCGACACCGGCGACCCGGTGCGCGCCCTGGTCCGCGGCACGCTGCCCCGCCTGACGCTGGCGTTCACCGTGGCGTCGGTACTGCTCATCTGGGGGGCGCCGTACCTGGTCGAGGTGCTGGCGCCAGGGCTCCCGGATCCCCGGCTCGCGGTGGACTGCACCCGGCTGACCGGCACCTGCGTCCTGACCTTCGGCCTCGCCGGCTACTGCAGCGCGGCCCTGCGCGCGCACCGCCGGTTCGTCGCACCCGCGGCCATCTACGTCGCCTACAACACCGCCGTCATCACGGCGATGTTCGTCCTCGGCGGACGCTGGGGCGTACGCGCGGCGGCGATCGGCGTGGCGGTGGGCGGACTGCTGATGATCCTCACCCAACTGCCCTCCTTCCTACGACAGTTGCGCCGCCGACCGACGGACCTCGGGACAACCCCGACGGACGCACCGAACGCGACGGGCCCCGCGGCCCTCGAGGATCCGGCGGTCCTCGAGGATCCGGCAGACCTCGAGGACCCGGCGGCAGACCGGCGCGCCGTGAACCTCGCCCTCTTCGGCACCGTCCTGCTCTTCGCCCTGTGCCGCCAGTCCCAGGTCCTCATCGAACGCTTCCTGGCCGCCCCGCTCCCCGCCGGCACCATCTCGCACCTCAACTACGCCCAGAAGGTTGCCCAGTTGCCGATGGTGCTCGCCCTGATGCTGTGCACGGTCACCTTCCCCGTCGTCTCGCAGGCACTGGCCGAGGGCGACACCGAGCGGGCCCGCGACCGCGTCGAGCGCGACCTGAGGGCGGTGTCGTACGTCGTGCTGCTCGGCACCGCCGCGGTCGTCGCCTGCGCCCCGCAGCTCATCCAACTCCTCTTCCAGCGGGGCGCGTTCACCGCACAGGACACCGCGGCCACCGCCGCCGTCATGCGCGTGTACGCCCTGGGGCTGCTCGGCCAGGCGCTGGTGGGCGCGCTCGTCCGCTCGTACTTCTCGGCAGGGCGGGCCACCTGGTACCCGGTGGCCGCCATGACCGCCGGTATCGCCGCCACGGCCGGTGCCGGCGCATGGGCGGTCGGCTCATGGGGCGTACTCGGCATCGCCGCGGCCAACGCGGCCGGCATCAGCCTCACCGCCCTGATCCTGCTGTACGGCATGGGAACGCGCGGCGTACCGATCCGCACCCGGCGGGTGCTGGCCGCGATGGGCCGGCCGTTGCGCGCCGCGGTGGTCGCCTGCGGGGTGGGCTGGTTCGGCGCGAGCCTCGTCGGCTCGTCCACCCTCGGGCTCACGGCCGGCGGCACGGCCGTCACCGTCGTCTTCCTCGTGCTCGCCGGGATGCCGGGCGGGCAGGGCTTCACCCCCACCATCCGCACCCTCACCCGGAGGCTTCCCCATGCCCGTTTCCGCTGACCACGACCCGACTGCCGCCCCTCAACCCACTGCCCCTCAACCCACCGCCACACGATCCGAAATGCCCCGATCCGACATGCCTCGATCCGATACGCCCCGCCCCGACCGGTCCCGACGCAGACCCGGCCCGCCCCCGTGGGTGGCGATGTACCACTCCGTGGACGACTGCTCCCACGACCCGTACCGCGTCACCGTCTCACCCCGCCGCCTCGACCAGCAGCTCGGCTGGCTGAGCCGCCGGGGCCTGCGTGGCGTCGGTGTGCGTGAGCTGCTCGCCGCGCGTGCCAGGGGGGAGGCCCAGAACCTGGTGGGGCTGACCTTCGACGACGGGTACGCCGACTTCCTCACGCACGCCCTGCCGCTGCTGCACCGCCACGGCTTCGGCGCCACTCTGTTCGTACTGCCGGGCAGGCTGGGCGGCGACAACGCCTGGGACCCGCACGGCCCGCGCAAGCCGCTGCTGTCGGCGGAGGGCATCCGGCAGGCCGCCGCCGAGGGCATCGAGATCGGCTCGCACGGCCTCACGCACATGGACCTGACCCGGGCCGACAACGCACAGCTCCGCGCCGAGGTGAGCGACAGCAGAGCACTGCTCTCCGAAGTGACCGGTGCTCACATCCACGGCTTCTGCTACCCGTACGGCCGAGTCGACCACCGCGCCGCCGACGCCGTACGCCAGGCGGGCTACAGCTACGCCTGCGCCACCGGCCCCGGCGACCTGAACAGCCCCTACGCCCTCCCCCGTGTCCACGTCGGCGAGCGCGACACGGCCTGGCGGCTGCACCTCAAGCGCCGGCTGCACCGCCACCCCGTCGACGGAGTGTGAGCCCCCGCGATGCCCGGCTTGAAGGCCCTGCACATCATCACCGGCCTGGGAGCAGGCGGCGCGGAACAACAGCTCCGCCTGCTCCTGCGCCACTTGCCCCTCGACTGCGACGTCGTGACCCTCACCAACCCCGGCCAGGTCGCCGAAGGCCTGACGGCGGACGGCGTCCGGGTCGTCCACCTCGGCATGTCCGGCAACCGGGACCTGTCCGCCCTGCCCCGACTGGCCCGCCTGATCCGCCACGGCGGCTACGACCTCGTACACACCCACCTCTACCGGGCCTGCGTGTACGGCAGGATCGCCGCCCGCCTGGCGGGCGTCCGTGCCGTGGTGGCCACCGAACACTCCCTCGGCGGCACGCAGTTGGAGGGCCGCGCCCTGACCACCCGTATGCGCGCGCTGTACCTGGCCAGCGAGCGCCTTGGCCGGGCCACGGTCGCGGTCTCCCCCACGGTGGCCGACCGGCTCCGCGGCTGGGGCGTGCCCGAGCCGCGCATCGAGGTCGTGCCCAACGGCATCGACGTGGCCCGCTTCCGCTTCGACCCCGACCGCCGCGAACGCACCCGCCGCCGACTCGGGCTGCCGAAGGACGCGTACGTCGTCGGCGGCATCGGCCGGCTGACCGCGGGCAAGCGGTTCGGCGTCCTGATCGACGCCCTCGGCCGACTCCCCCGCGACTACATGCTGTTGCTGGTCGGCAGCGGCCCCGAGGAGAACGTACTGCGGCGCGCCGCCCAACGGGCCGGGGTGACCGGCCGGGTGCTGTTCACGGGCGAGCAGCCGTACGAGCCCGACGGCACCCACGCCCTGGATCTGCCCTCGCTGACCTCGGCGATGGACGTACTCGCCTCGCCGAGCACGGAGGAGTCCTTCGGTCTGGCCGTCGTGGAGGGCCTGGCAGCGGGACTGCCGGTGCTGTACGCCTGCTGCCCGGCCGTCGAGGACCTCCCGCCGCGCCTCGCCGCCGGGGCCCACCGGGTGCACGGCGACGCGGACGCGTTCGCCCGCGCCCTGGCCGAGACCCGCGCCCGGACCGGGCACGACCCCTCCCGCCCGACGGACCGCCCGGCCCCCGCCGCCGCCCGCCACTACTGCATCACGCGCACCGCCGCACAACTCATGGACGTGTACGCAGCCGCCGTCTCGTCCCCGTCCCCGTCACCCCTGGGAGTGATCCCCTGATGACCCTCAAGACCGAATCCCCGACCTCCCCGCCCCGCCGACCGCGGGGGGCCCTGAGGCGCCTGCGAGCGCTTCCGTCCTGGTCCCTGCTCGCGGCCGGCACCCTCACCGGCGCCCTGGCCGGCGGCGCGTACGGCGCCCTCACGCCGCCCGCCTACTCGGCCTCGGCCTACGTCGTTGCCGTACCCACCACGAAATCCGACCCACAGGCGGCGCTCGGCTTCGCCCAGGCGTACGGCCGGGTCGCCACCCAACTCGCGGTACTCGGCGACGCCCAGGTGTGGGCGGGCGTACCGGTGCGGACGCTGCGCGAGAGCGTACGGTCGGCGACCTCACCGGACGCACCGATGGTCGCCGTGACGGCCACCTCCGCCCGACCCGACCTCGCCGCCGACATGGCCAATGCGGTCACCCGCGCGATGACCCGGCACGCCACCCACACCAAGAACGCCACGCACGTCGAACTCCGCCAGTTCTCCCGGGCCGTCGAGCCCAACGAGCCGTCCTCGGCATCCCCGGCACTGACCGGCCTGGTGGGCGCGAGCGCCGGCGGCCTGCTGGGCGGCCTCGCACTGCTGGCCCGCCCACGGCACACGGACACCGACAGCATGGGCTCGGCCGTAGTACCCGGCCCGGCCACCGCCGCCGACGCCCACGGCCAGCTGTGAGCGGGGCACGGGTGGCGGCCGACGGCGGCACCCTGCAGGCCGAACTGTGCACCGACGAGCGCGAGTTCACCGCACTGGGCCCGGCCTGGGAGCGGCTGTACCGCAGATGCGGCACGGCGACCCCCTTCCAGAGCCACGCCTGGCTGCACTCGTGGTGGACGTCGTACGGCACCCCGGGCCGACTACGGCTGGTACTGGTACGCGACGGCAGCGGCGAACTACGGGCCGCCGCACCGCTGATGCGCACCGGCGTCCCACTGCCCCGACTGGTCCCGCTCGGCGGAGCGATCTCCGACTACGGGGACGTACTGCTCGACGACGAACACGCCGACCGCGCCGCGGACGCACTCACCCAGACACTCTGGACGGCCGCCCGCACCGCACTGATCGACATCCGCGAGGTCCGCCCGGGCGGCGCCGCGGAGCAGGTGTACGCACGCTGGCCCGGCCCTCGGCGACAGCTGGCCGACTCGGTGTGCCTGGAGCTGCCCGCCCACCCGATGGACAAGCTGCTCACCCGGATGCCGCCCGGCCGAGCACAACGCATCCATACCAAGATCCGCAAGCTCGGCGAACTCGGCATGGAACACCGCTTCGTCCGACCCGACGAGGTGGACTCGGCCCTACGCACCATGCTGGACCTGCACCGCCTCCAATGGGCGACCCGCAAAGTGACCGCCGAACACCTCAGACCCCGCTTCCACGAGCACCTGGCCCGCTCGCTCGGCCCACTGGTCCGCTCCGGGGACGCCGTGGTGACCGAGTTCCGGGCCGGCACCGACGTACTCGCCGTCGACGTGACCCTGCTGACACCGCGACTGGCGGGCAACTACCTGTACGGCGCCCACCCACGGCTACGGGAGTGGAAGGCGGACATCGCCACCATGCTGCTGCACGCCAGCGCCGATCACGTGGCCCGCGACGGCCGCCAGGTACTGAGCCTGCTGCGCGGAGCCGAGCCGTACAAGTTCCGCTGGCGCCCGGACACCGTGGTCAACCAGCGACTGCTGCTGGCCCGACGGCGCACCGCCCCGCTCCTGTCGGCGGTCGCCTGCGAGGCCTCCGCGCGCAACCGGGCCAGGGAACTCGTACGCAGGCGGAAGGAGCGGTCACCAACTGAACGACCACCAGTCGTCCGGCCACCAGTCGTCTGACCACCAGTCATCCGGCCACCAGTCGTCACGGACGCAGGGCTCCCCGCCGATCCAGTACTCGACCCAGTCGCCCAGGTCCAGCGACGAGCAACCCGGGGCCGGCTGGGGCTCCGGAGTGGGCTCGGGCACAGGCGTTGGCATCGGCGGCACGGGCTCGGTACGTCCGTAAAGCACGGCCTGGTACACCTGAGCCGCCTGCGGATTCTGCCCGCACTGCCACACGCCGTGCGGGCAGTAGTCGGTGAGCGTGTTGTACAGCGGCTTGTGCTCGTCCATCCAGGCGAGCATGTGCCGCATGTACTCCGCGTTGTCGCCGTTGCGGAACAGCCCCCACTCCGGATACGAGATGGGCTTCCCACGCTCCCTGGCGAAGTCCACATGATCCTGCAGCCCGTACGGCTCCGTGACCTGCTCGTCGAACGGCATCCCTTGCGGCTGGTCGTAACTGTCCATCCCGATGATGTCGACCGTGTCGTCCCCTGGATAGCACTCGGTCCACGGAATGGCATCGCGCCCGCGATTAGGCGCGAAGTCGAACCGAAACTCCTGGCCGGGCACCGACCGCATGGCGGCGACGATCCGGTTCCAGTACGCCTTCCAGGCCTCTGGATCCGGCCCGCACCGATGGGTGTACGTGATGCCGTTCATCTCCCACCCCAGCACCAGGATGGTGTCCGGCACCCCCAACCCGACCAGCCGCTCGGCCAGCCGCCGGTAATGCACATCGAACTCCCCGGCCGCACCCCGCCGCAGCAGGTGACGCACCTCGGCGTCGGAAACTCCCTCCTCGTTGCGCTCCATCATCGGCACATTGAGCACAAAGATCCGGTCGTCCCTCTCCCGCCGCCAGTCCGCCCAGTCATCGAGAAATCCGGGCGCACCCTCGATGTTGCTCCAGAGATCACCGGGCAGATACGTACGCCCCACCCGCAGATCAGCCCCACCCAGCCACCGACTGAACCAGTCCGTCTGAGCCACGCCACGCCAGCTGTAGTCGAGGTAGGCGCCGAAGGCGGGGAAGGGGGCGGGGGTTGCACCAGTGACCGTCGGCGCCCGGGGCGCCACTCGCCCCGGCGCCGCTACCGGCCCCCGCGTCTTGGCGTCCTCATCCACCCCGCTGCCTCCACGGTGCCCGGGCCCCGCCAACAGGGCAGCCCCCGCAACAACGCCGACCGCCGCACACACGGGCCATCGTCTGAGGCGCCGATACCGTACGGCCATGACTGCTCCCGTCTCGGCTGATCAACGGCGGCGTAACGGCTGCACCGCCACCTACTTTTCCGGATCACTCCTGACATCCAGTCATATGTACTGCGATCCCGCGAGCGGAGCCGTCTGCCTGGCCGCCCCCAGACCACCCGCCCGGGTGAGCCCTGGCCGGAACGGGTCCGGGGGCCGGACGAGTCTCCGTCCGACCCCCGAGAGAAGCACTCCCGCGTAGATCCTCCCTACCGCACCGAAGCGGCTCGCCCTCGCCGGTACAGAATGGCGCCGCTCACCAGCAGCGCGGCAGCACCCGAGGCAAGGAGCACCTGCTCCTCACCACCACCGGTCTCAGCAAGCGAGGGCTGCTGCGTCGGGGGTGCGCCGACCGGGGTGGCCGGTCGCGGCGACGTGGGCAGCGTCCTCGCCGACGGAATGGTGGTGGGCGGTGACGGCTCCGTAGGCGGCGTGTACGAGTCGCCGCCGCCGTCGCTTCCGTCGTCGCCGTAGCCACTGTCCTCGCCGTGATCGACGCCAAGGCTGTAACTGACGTCGTAATCGAGCCCACTGCCGTAGCCGTGATCGCCGTACTCGGCGGATGTGTCGGCCTCGGCGCCCACACCGACGGGATTGCCGCCGACGTCCGAGGCAACGTCCAGCGAAGCCTCAACGTCGCCGCCCGCCAGGGCGCCGGACGATGCCCCGGCGCCTTCCTCGGAACGCGAGCCCGCGAACGCCGGGCTGCCGTACAGGGACAGAATGCTCGTCGCGGCGGCAGCCACGGCCATTCCCCTGCTCAGGTTCTGTCGCAATCTAGTCGTCTTCCTGCTCGAATAATTGGGAGAAGCCGGCATAGAAACCGAAGGAACAGGCCCAAGCCGGGCCCGCGCCTCAGCCGTTCGGCTGATGTTCCGACAACGGCACGGAGTGGGCGAATGAACTGACTCCCTCGTCAGTTCCTCCCCCGCTTCCTACGGCCGCGCCGGGGAGCGGCTTCACGCCTGCCATAGTTTCGCCGTGACTGGATTTTCTGACTGGTCAGATGATGCGACCCGGTGAAATGCCAGTACCGGCACCCGGGGCACTGATAGATCCGGTCCGGAATCCTCTCGATCAACGGCTGCCTGACGAGCCAGGCGCGGGCCTCGCCCTCAGTACGGAATGAGGCTTTACCCGTTTCCGGGCAACGCGGCAAGATGATCACATCAGCCATATTCTCTCCAATGCGCGATGCGACTCACATTCCTGTGACGAGAAGGACGGAACCGATACTGCATCGGCACGAAACCATCCACCAAGCAGGTGACAACCCATATGGACGAGCAGCCATCAAATTTCATCCGAACGGCCCTGTACGGCGACTGATATGAAGTGCGCCGATCAGACGATATGCAGGAGGGTCACGAGCTGCACCGTCCGGCGACTTGGCCGACCGGTAATTCGCTGAACTCACCCAGCACGGAAAAAGAGTCGGCGGCCATCGGGAGGGAACGGAGCCGGGTCCGGCAGCGACTGACTGAACGAGATCCTGATCGCCGCTGCCGAACGCCGTATCACGGTTCGACCGGCCACACCGCATACGACAAAGGGGACGCCGAGATCTTGCTGCCTCGGCATCCCCTGTTCCGCAGATTATCGGCCCTCTTCCCCGTCACCCCGAGCCGACAGATGGATCAGGGCATCCGACCAACGGCACAGGGCGAAAGCCCTGACTCTCTCGTTAGCCCCTCCCCTGTGCACTAATTGTGCGATCACCTGCGGCGTGATAATTTAATAGTGATCAACATTAATCCTGGGAAAGAGAAAGCGCCTCTCCCTCGATGGATGAGGATGTTGCCCCATCTACCTTTCAGGGAAAGACGCTTTCAGACTGGGTCACTATCTCCCAGAAAATCGAGGATGGATGCCCCTGACTGCCGGACTGGACTGGACAGTCACAACGCGGGGTCAGGGGCTCCGTTCGCCCCGTCGACGTCAGAGAATAGCGCCGGTGAGGTCACCGGCAATATCCCCGAGGAGAGAGGTGTCCCCGCCATCCACGTCGTTGTCGGTCGGGATGTAGTTGAAGTTGTTGTTCTTGCCGAACTGGCAGGCAATCACGTCGCCGAACCCGTTGTTCTGCTCGGAGTTGCCGTCACCATCCGACTCCCCCTCGTACGAGAGGGTGCTGCAGAAGGGCCCGTCCTTCTTGTCGTTGCCGCCCCTGCCCTCGGCGCTGGCAGCCGACGCAGAACCCGCGAGGAGGGCCACCGCAGCGAGGGTCGAGGCGGCGCCCAGCTTCATGCTCTTGCGCATTAATATCTCCGTTTCTCGGTCCTTCTCCGTCTGGAAGAACGAAATCGATATTGCCCTACCGCCCAAGCCCGCACCACTTGGAACGACCCCGACCCGAGAACTTCATCCACATGGCCCCGCAGAGCGGTTGATGTGAATTGCAGAATTCCCAGGTCACACCGGATCAGCCATCCAATGGAGCAACGACACACCATCTGCGAAACAGAGTTGATGTCGATTCATCAATGGCGATCGTGAGCCCCGGAACCGATCAGTTCATCCTGCTTGTCCCGGCGGGCATCGGGCAGGGCCTTCGCGTGACGTCGCGGCTGCGTCGAGATCCAGGTTCGATCCGATCCCACCAGCCTATTGACAGGTCAGCGGCTCCCCCTCCCACCGAAGAGCCGTTCGCCCGTAATCGAGGATGGATGCCCCTGACTGCCGGACTGGACTGGACAGTCACAACGCGGGGTCAGGGGCTCCGTTCGCTCCGTCGACGTCAGAGAATACCGCCGGTGAGGTCACCGGCAATATCCCCGAGGAGAGAGGTGTCCCCGCCATCCACGTCGTTGCCGGTCGGAATGTAGTTGAAGTTGTTGTTCTCGCCGAACTGGCAGGCAACCACGTCGCCGAACCCGTTGTTCTGCTCGGCGTTGTCGTCGCCTTCTGACCCCCCCTCGCCCGAGAGGCTGCTGCAGGCGGGTCCGTAGTCGTCCTTCTCCTCGTGGTCGCGCCCGTTCTCGTGGCCGCGCCCGTTCTCGTGGCCGCGCCCGTTCTCGTGGCCGCGCCCGTTCTCGTGGCCGCGCCCGTTCTCGTGGCCGCGCTCGTTGTTGTAGCCGTGGCCGTTGTCGGCGTGAGCGACCCCACCGCCGACAAGGCCAATGCCGCCGACCATGACTGCGACAGCCACGGCCTTCTTGAGCTTGTGCATCGCATCTCCGTTTTCCTCGCGCACACGACCCTCCTTACGGACCGTGCCTGCATGGTCACAGACGATAACATCCACCTCTCTTATCGCTTATTTCTGACACACCTGACTGAATGCCATTAATCGACCTATGCACGCTTCAGGGCAGCTGAAGTCGCCGGACCGCACTGCAGCAGGTGGCGACCGTTCCGAACAGACCGGGACCAGTCGCCGCGGCCAGCGCAGAAGAGGCCGAGCAGCGAGGACTCGAAACCCCTGTCGTGTCGGGTTCGGTGCCCTGATCGCCTTCGTCGCCCGGAGGTGCAGGAGCGACGTCGTCGCCGGTCATCGCGTGTCCCGTAGGGCCGCCGCCAGTTTGCGAGCCGTGTCCGGGTTGCAGCGCCCGAGGTCCACGAGGGGTGGCAAGTAGTCGCCGGCGAGGGAGAGGGCGTCCAGCCCCAGTGACGACAGTAGTACGCCGACTCCGGCCAGCGCCTCTCCCAGTTCGCCTCTCGCGGCCTCCGCCTCCTGGATCTGCGTCCGCTTGGCAATCTCCGTGCTGCACTTTGCCGTTGCAATCCGTCAGCTACGGTCACCAAGTGTAACGGTTTCGGAGCAGTGGAACGAAAACGGGGGTCAACGATGCCCGCACCGAAGGAACTTGACCCGTCCACCTCGCTATCCGCCCTGTACGGCGTGAAGTTGCGCAAGCTCCGCATCCGGGCCGGGCCGGGCTCACCCAGCGGCAACTCGGCGACAAGATCCCCATCGCCCACAGCCGTATCGCCCAGTTCGAACTGGCAAGGAGACGCCGCCCGAGGACGTCAACGCCAAGTTGGATGTCTTGCTGGGTGCGGACGGCGACCTGATCGACCTGTGGGGTCACATCAGGAGGACGCCGATCCCGGACTGGGCGCGGAAGTTCGTGGAGTACGAGGCCAGGTCGACCAAGATGCTCAAGTACATGGCGCAAGCCGTGCCCGGCCTCCTCCAGACGGAGGCCTACGCCAGGGCCTTGCTCCGTATCAGCCGTCCCCGTGACACCAACGCCGAGATCGAAGAGCTCGTGACCACCCGACTTGAGCGGCAGGCCATCCTCCAACGCAGCGCTCCGCCGCTGCTGTGGTGCATCCTGGACGAGGCGGTGATTCGCCGCCCCGTCGGAGGCCACGCGGTGATGAGCGAGCAGTTGGCGCATGTGCTCCGCATGGCGCGGACTCCGCACGTGGTCGTACAGGTACTGCCCTTCGGGCAGGGCGAACACCCGGTCATGGGCGGGTCGTTGACCATCCTGAGCTTTGAGCGGGGCTCTGACGTGGCCTACACCGAGAGTTCGCGCTATGAAGGCGGGTTCTGGAACGTGCCTACCTTCACGCTGCGTATCAGCAAGCGCAGCGAGGTGCGGCCTGTCGTCAGGACCTCGTACGGGATGTCGCTTTCTCGGAGTTCCACGCCATTGGTGGTGGCGGCCACTTCGACGCAGTTGTTGCCGCCACCCCCGCAGAACGACGATCGCTGCCACTCGCTCCCGGTCATATCCCTGGTCCCCTCACAGTTCGCGGGCGATGGAGCGGATGAGCTTCTGCGACTCGTCAGGTGACAGGGCCGACTGCTCCATCAGGTCCAAAAGGGAACGATAGTTCGCCAGGGGAGTCGGGGCATCCACGAAATGTGCCCCCATCGCTGTGTCCAGCTGAACCGTGTCCAACTGCGGGACCGGTCCCTCCGCGTACAGGACCGACTGCCCCGCTCCGTGGAAGGCGCCGGCGCTGAACGGAATCACGAGCAGCGTCACGTTGTCGCGGTCGGCTGCGTCCGCGAGGTACTCGAGCTGGGTCCGGGCCACATCGCGCCCGCCGAACTCCAGGCGCAGGGCGGCTTCGTGGATGATTCCGACGTAGCGCGTCGGGTTCGGCCTGCTGAGGATGTCCTGGCGCCTGAGCCGGTGCTCGACCCGCAGCTCCACGTCCAGCCGTCGCAGCTTCGGCACCGTGTATTCGAAGATCGCACGCGCATGATCCTCGGTCTGGAGCAGGCCCGGCAGGTGAAGCGACTGGGCTGTACGGATCCGGGTGGCGAAATGCTCCACCTCCGAAACCTCAAGGTGTCCTTCTGGGAGCTTGCCCCGGTATTCGTCCCACCAGTGGGTGGCTCGACGGGGGCCCGCCATCACGGCCAGAGCGTCGACCAGTGCCGGATCAGGGCACTTGTAGTGGCAGGCGATCTGTCGTACTCGCTCCTCGCTGAGGCCGGTACGCCCCGCTTCGATGTTGGAGATCATCGTCCGGTCCGAGCCGAGCAGTGACGCTGCTTCCTGGATGGAGATGCCTGCCTGCTCGCGCATGCGGCGCATCTCCGCAGCCAGGCGTCGCTTGCGGTTCGTCGGGGCGTTTCGTGGGGCCATGGTTCCTCTCCCGTGCGCGCGAGCAGTCTGGCAACGAAAGCTCACGCCGTCTAGTGAGCACATCAATCGTTCACTAGAAAGTGGAAGTAGCGCTCACTAGTGAGTTTTAGTGCTCTACGGTGTGACCCGTGCCACCCGATTCGCCGCCAGAACCGGAAGCGCACCGTACAGCCCTGCCCACCCGGGACGCAGGGCAGCGCGGCAAAGACACCACCCGGCCATGTCCCCAACACCGCGTGGCGCACGCCCACTTGTCACTTCACGACCGCGCACCTCAGGAGGCGCCACGTGGACAACGACCACACCTGCCCGAACCCAACCACCACCCCTCACGGCGACCACAACTCCCTTCTCATGGCCACCCTGGACCCCCTCTCAGGCCCCCCGCACCCTCCACCCCTCCCCTTCGCCGCCCCCTGGCAGTACGAACTCCACTTCCCCTGTGACCCAAGAGGCCCCGGTATCGCCAGGCTCACCCTCCGGGCCGTACTCTCCGCTCACGGTCTCGCCGAACTCGCCGACCGCGCCGAGCTGTTGGCCTCCGAGCTGACCACCAACTCGGTCCGGCACACGAAGGGGCCCGCATCCGTACGGCTCCAGTGGCTCTGCCCCGTACTGCGGGTCACCGTCTGGGACATGAGCCCCGACCTGCCCCCGCCCGCGCCGCCCGTCGCACCCCCTCCGCACGCGGACGGCGGGCGCGGGATGCTGATTCTTGAAGCGGTGGCCGACCGGTGGGGCGGGTGCGCCATAGGGGAAGGGCCGTACGGACCGGGCGGCAAGACCGTCTGGTTCGAGCTCTCCCTCCCGGAGGGGCCGCCGTCGACGCTGGCGGCCTGACCCCTCCGAGGCCGGGGGTAAAGAGGTGCCCCGCAGTCGAGGCTGTCGGCCAACCCCCTGCGCCGGGACACCAGTTGCGAAAAGCGTGACACTTTCCGGGAAAGTGTCACGCTTTTCGCGGCGTGCCCGCCTGGATCGCACGCCATCGGCCGGATTCGCCGACAAGGTCCACAGTCGCGACGAGGACGCCTTTGTGGCGGCGGGCTCGACGCCCATCTACAGGTCGAGGACCGCGCGGAGCGCCAGGTTCACCCGTTCCATCACCGCGGGCCCCACGGAGCCGAGCAGCTTCGCATCGTCGAAGCGCGTGGTCCTCAGTTGCTGGATGTTGACCGCGACCGCCGTGCACGGCAGTGGATCCTCGATGGTCACGGACATCGCGGTGTCCGGGAACCTGCCGGCGGGATGCAGCACGATCGCGACCACCGCGCCGTACGCCCCCTCCAGCCCGTCGAGCGAAATGATCAGGACGCTTCGCCCGTCACCGAGCGTCCAGATGTCCCCCCGTTTCACAGGCTGTCGCCCTCCTCGCACAGGTCGTCGCCGAGGCCGAGCGCAGCGAGTTGCTGGGCGGCGTCGATCACCGACTGCCGGCGGACCGCGCGCACGATGTAGGCGTTGAGGGAGAGCCCGGCCGCCTTGGCGCTGGCCTTTATCGACGGGTCGAGGTCATCCGGAATACGGAGAGTCATCACAGACATGCCATCACGTTAGCAACCAAAGAATGGTTGCACAATTAGGTATCACAGAGTGGTGCCACTGTATGACATCACCCGAGCGCTCTGCATCCTCAGCTCTTCACTGGAAAGTGCCCCCGACGGGTGCGGGAACAAGGATCTCAGCAATCCTTGTTCCCACTGGTCAGAGGCACTCTCTGTTCGCCTGATCACCAGCCGGACTGACCGCCGCTGGAAGCATGCGGTCAGCCAGCCGTGTCAGTTATTGCGGGGAGCGGGACGAGCCCTTACGCCATCGACCTCGAAGTCGTAGATGTACTGATTGATCCGGAATCCGTCGACAGCGCCGATCCACATGTGGTCGCGGCCCTTGCCCACCGCGGCCGTGTAGATGGTGGGCGCCTGGCCACCGTCCCTGAGGCGGGTCTTCGCCTGGGCGAACGTGCACTCCGCGGCCTGGGTGCAGCCAGTGGCGGTGCCCTCGGCGCCGGTGAAGTACCAATAGCCGGTCCTGGTGGCATCGATGAACCGGCTCCAACGGTTCAGGCGCGACGTCGGGACCTCATCCGGCACCCACACCATCGTGGTGTAGTTGTCCGCCGGCAGAGCGTCCAGGTTCGCGTCGATCTCGAACCTGATGTTCGGCATGTTCTCCTCGCCCCCGTAGCCGACGTTCTCGCGGGTCTGGAAGACGTGGAACCCGAGCTGCCTCAGGCTCAACACCGGGTCACCGTAGAAGTCGACCTCGTTGCCGAAGTCGACCTTCTCGCTGGGAGGAGTGAGCGAGGTGGAGTCGTCCGCCACCTCGATTCCCAGGCTGCCTCGTCCGTAGGGCGGCCTGGCGGAGGATCCCGTCACACCGTACGAGCCGTACGGGCCGTTCCTCAGGTCGGCGACGGGAGAGCCGATCGCGTTGCGGGTGATCACGCCCCAGTGTTCTGAGCGCGCTCCACCTCCGCCTCCGCTTGCGACAGCGTGTTCCGATGCCGAGAGGGTCGAGGCGGCGATCGCGGCCAGTGCGGCGAACGCGAGCGCCTTCCCCCGCCTCATGCCAAAGCGAGCTTTCACGCTCACTCCTTCCGAGTAGTCGAAGAGCCAGACATGCGCCGGTGTCCGGCCGACGCGACGCACGCCACCGTATGCGACTCTCGGTAATCAAGATGGTCGCGACATGCCCCCGATAGAGGGCCATTTGCCCCTATGCCACCGCGAATAATTCAGATAACTTTCACTCTTTGTGTTGACGTTGCGGCCGTAGCGCGCATGGCAAGACCGGGCCTCTGGCCCGCCTGCCGTCCGGCATCTGTCGTCCGGCAACAGGAGCGCGTCAGCCTCGGTACAGCGCCTCGATCTGATCCTCGTACGCCCGTGTCACCGCATGCCGCTTGACCTTCAGCGATGGCGTGAGGAGGCGGTTCTCCTCGGTGAACTCGTCCTCCACGAGGATGAACTCGCGGATGGACTCGGCGCGGGAGACTGCCTGGTTCGCGTAGTCCACGGCCTTCTGGACGTCGGCTCGCATGGTGGGGTCGCGTACGAGGTCGGACATGGGGGTGTCCGCGGGCATGGCGCGGACGTGGAGCCAATGGGCTACGTCCTCGCGGTCGAGGGTGATCAGGGCGGCTACGTAGGGGCGGTTGTCGCCCACGACGATGCACTGGCCGACCGGGGGGCGGCTGCGGAGGCGGTCCTCGAGGATGGCGGGAGAGACGTTTTTGCCGCCGGAGGTGATGAGGATGTCCTTCTTGCGGCCGGTGATGGTGAGGTAGCCGTCCTCGTCGAGGGCGCCGAGGTCGCCGGTCGCGAACCAGTCGTCGGTCAGGGCGGCGTCGGTGGCGGCGGGGTTGTTCCAGTACGCGTTGAAGACGATGCCGCCCTTGATGAGGACCTCGCCGTCGTCGTCGATGCGGATCGCCGTGCCGGGGACCGGGAGGCCGACCGTGCCGGGGCGGGGTTTGAGGGGCGGGACGATCGTCGCGGCGGCTGTGGTCTCGGTCAGGCCGTAGCCCTCGTAGATGATGATTCCGGCCGCGTAGAAGAAGAGGTTGAGGTTGCGGTCGAGGGGGGAGCCACCGCTGATGGCGTAGCGCAGGCGGCCGCCGAGTTCCTTGCGGATGCGGCGGTAGACCAGCTGGTCGTACAGGGCCCAGGCGGCGTACAGGCCGGGGTTCGGGCCCTCGCCGCGGTCGAGGAACCTGTTGAGGTGGGCCTCGCCGAAGCGGACGGCGATGCGGTCGGCGCGGTCGAAGGAGGCGGCGCGGCCGATGCGTTCGGCGGTCGCTCGGCCGGTGGCGTGGATCTTCTCGAAGAGGTACGGGACGCCGACCAGGAAGGTGGGGCCGAACTCCCGCAGCGCGGGCCGGAGTTCGGTCGGCTTGATGCTCGGATAGTGCCCCAGCTCGATACGGGCCATCAGGCAGGCGATCTGGATGGTGCGGCCCAGGATGTGGGCGAGGGGGAGGAAGAGGAGGGTCGAGGCGGCCTGGCCCGTGATCTCTTTGAAGATGGGGTGCAGGAGCTCGACCGTGTTGGCGGCCTCGGCGTGCAGGTTGGCGTGGGTGAGGACGCAGCCCTTGGGCTGACCGGTGGTGCCGGAGGTGTAGCAGATCGTCGCGGGCGTGTCGGGGGTCAGGGCCTCGCGGCGCTTGATGATCTCCTCGTCGGGGATGTGCTGGCCGCGGGCGGTGAGTTGAGGGATGGCGCCTTCGTCGATCTGCCATACGAGCGGGGGGTCGGGGTGGTCGGCCGTGCCGGCGGTGACCTCTTCCGCGTTCTCGGGGGTCTCGGCTATGACGAGGCGGGCGCCCGAGTCGCGGACGATCCACTCGATCTGCTCGGCCGAGGACGTGGCGTAGATGGGGACGGACTGGCCGCCCGCCGCCCAGATCGCGAAGTCGAGGACCGTCCACTCGTAGCGCGTACGGGACATCAGCGCGACCCGGCCGCCCGGTTCGAGTCCCGCCGCGATCAACCCCTTGGCGACGGCGGTGACTTCGTGGGCGAAGGCCTCCGCGGTGACCGGGTGCCAGGTGCCGTTCGCTCGGCGGCGCAGGATCACGGCGTCGGGGGCCTCGGCCGCGTTGGTGTAGGGCAGGTCGGCGATGCTGCCGGTGGTGGCCCTCGGCGCGAGGGGCGGCATGCGGGCCTCACGGACGACGCCGTGGTGGTCCCTGACGAGCTCGACCGTGGTGCGGTCTGCCAGGTCGATACGTTTCTTCGCCTGTTTCAGATCTTTGCGTACGCCCATGACGGCTCCCGGTCGCGGCGGCTCACTTGCAGTGGTGCGGTGCGTACGTACTTACGCTGGCGTCAACTTACTCGCGCGTAGCTGAACTTCAATCGATTGTTCGCCTGTGTTCGGGGCTGTGGGCGCCTACTGGGAGGGTGCGTTCGGTTCATTGGCGAGTGCGGGTTCGTCGTGGCTTGTCGCGCCCACGCGGCGGAGCCGCAAATTGACACAGCCCCGCGCCCCTGAGGGGCCTGCGGCCCCCTCGGGCGTACGAGGCGCACGTGGTCTTGCGCCATGCGCGATTCCGTTCGACCCTGAAGTTTCATGTTGCCTTCCGGTGGAGCCGCCGTATGAGCACATACCGTCCGAGCCGCCGCAATGTCCTCGTCGCAGGAGCCGCCCTCGCGGGCTCGGCCGCGTTCGCCGCGCAGAAGCGGGCGTTCGCCGCCGAGGGGGACGAGTGGGACGCGAGTCCGAGAGTCTTCCAGGTCAACAGAGAGCCGGCACGGGCAGCTCGTCTCGTGCCGTACGCCAGCGCCGCGGACGCCCGGCGCGGGCAGTTCGAGAAGTCGCCGTACCACCGCTCCCTGAATGGCAGTTGGCGCTTCCACTGGGCGAGAAACCCCGATCAGCGCCCCACCGGGTTCCACGCGCCCGGCTTCGACGACAGCGACTGGGACCGTATCCCCGTCCCGTCGAACTGGGAGATCGAGGGCTACCCGGAACCGATCTACCTCAACATCCCGTATCCGTGGGTCGGTTACGAGACCCCCGAGCCGCCACAGATCCCGCACGACTTCAACCCGGTCGGCTCGTACCGCCGTACCTTCACCGTGCCGGACGGATGGAAGCGCCGGCGCACGCTGATCTCCTTCCAGGGCGTGAAGTCCGCGTTCTTCGTGTGGGTCAACGGCGAGCGCGTCGGGTACAGCGAGGACAGCTACACGCCCGCCGAGTTCGACATCTCCCCGTATCTGAAGGCCGGGCGGAACACGCTCGCCGTGGAGGTCTACCGCTGGTCCGACGGCAGTTGGGTGGAGGACCAGGACATGATCGACCTGTCCGGGATCTTCCGGGACGTGTATCTGTACTCGGTCCCGCAGGTGCACGTCGACGACCTGTTCGTGCGGACGGAGCTGGACTCCGCGTACCGCGACGCCGTGTTGAGCGTCGATATCGCCTTACGCGACCGGAGTGGGAAGCAGTCGGTCGCCGGACATCGCATCGTGGCCGAGCTGTTCGACGCGCGGGGGCGGCGCGTGCTGGAGCTGGCGGACGGCGTCGAGGAGAAGGTGACGCTGAAGGGCGAGGTGAAGGCCCCGGCCCTCTGGTCGGCCGAGCAGCCGAATCTCTACACCCTCGTCGTCACGCTGAGGGACGGCTCGGGCAAGGCCGTCGACATCCACAGCAAGCGGGTCGGGTTCCGCCAAGTCGACTACGGGCCCGGCAAGTTCACCGTCAACGGCAAGCCGATCATGTTCCGCGGCACCAACCGCCACGAGAACGACCCCGACCGCGGGCAGGCCGTCGACGAGGCGCGGATGGTGCAGGACATCCTGCTGATGAAGCGTCACAACATCAACGCCCTGCGCACCGCGCACTACCCCAACCATCCGCGGATGCTGGAGCTGTGCGACGAGTACGGGCTGTACGTCGTCGACGAGGCGAACCTGGAGACGCACGGGGTACGCGACACCGTGCCGGGTTCGCTGCCCGAGTGGACCGACGCGTGTGTGGACCGGATGCGGTCGATGGTCGAGCGGGACAAGAACCACGCCTGCGTGGTCGTCTGGTCGCTCGGCAACGAGGCGGGCCAGGGCTCGAACTTCAAGGTCATGGCCGACTGGGTGCACGCACGCGACGCCTCGCGGCCCGTGCACTACGAGGGCATGAACGCCGTGACCGACGTGCACAGCGAGATGTACACCAGCCCGGCGGGCGTCGAGCGGTACGGCAGGTCCGGCAACCCGAAGCCGTACATGCTCTGCGAATACACGCACATGATGGGCAACAGCGGCGGCAACCTCCCCGAGTACTGGGACATCATCGAGCGCTATCCGAACCTGCACGGCGCGTTCTTCTGGGACTGGGCCGACCAGACGATACGGCTGCCCGTGCCGGGCGACCCGAAGCGCACGTATCTGTCGTTCGGAGGCGACTGGAAGCCCGGCTATCCGACGGACGGGAACTTCTGCTGCAACGGCCTGGTGGCGGGTGACCGTGCGATTCATCCGGGGCTGCTGGAGGCGAAGAAGGTCTACCAGCCGGTGGGGATCACGGCCGGTGATCTCGCCGCCGGTGTGGTGAAGGTGCGCAACAAGCACCTGTTCAGCGGCCTGGACGCGTACGAGCTGCGGTGGACCGTCACGCGGAACGGCGCACGCGTGCAGCACGGCACGCTGGCGGCGCCCGGGATCGCGCCAGGCGAGGAGGGGACCGTACGTATCCCCTACCGGAAGCCGTCCGCGCTCGAACCCGGCGCGGAGTATTTCCTCAACCTGTCCTTCGTGCTGCGGAAGAAGACGAGCTGGGCCGACGCCGGGCACGAAGTGGCCGCCGAACAGCTGGCATTGGACTGGCAGGCAGCCGCGCCCGCCGATCCCGCACCGCGGGGCGGCCTCAAGCTGACGGAGACCGACCGCGAGGTGAAGGTGAGCGGCCGCAACGTGGAGGTGGTGCTGTCGAAGGCCTCCGGCACGCTCTCCTCGTACGCCTTCCGCGGCCGGCTTCTGCTCGCCGAAGGCCCCGTACCGAACTTCTGGCGAGGGCCGACGGACAACGACATCGGCAGGAAGTTCCAGAACACGGCGCGCACTTGGCGCGACGCCGGGGCCAAGCGGACCGTGACGTCGGTCAAGGCCTCGCAGCCCTCGTCGGGCGAGGTGGTCATCGAGGTCGGCTGTACGCTGCCCACCTCGCCGAACGCCTCGTCGTGGCGTACCGAGTTCCGGGTGCGCGGAGACGGCGAGGTGCGGGTGCGGCACACGCTGGAGGCGGCCTCGGGGCTGCCCGATCTGCCCATGGTGGGCGCCCTGTTGACCGTGCCCGGGGGTTTCGAGCGGCTCGACTGGTTCGGGCGTGGGCCGCACGAGAACTACTGGGACCGCAAGACGTCAGCGTTCGTGGGGCGTTGGCGGTCCACGGTCGACGATCAGGTGGCGCCGTACGTCCGGCCCCAGCAGACCGGGAACATGACGGACGTACGCCACCTGTCGCTGACCGACCGTGCCGGTGACGGGCTCACCGTGCTCGCCGATCCGGCGGACGGCGAGCCGTTGCTGGAGACCAGCGCGCTCCACTACTCGCCGTTCGACCTCGACGGGCCGCGCCATCCGTACGAGCTGAAGCGGCGCGACGAGACCGTGCTGGGCGTCAACCACCGGCAGATGGGCGTGGGCGGCATCGACTCGTGGGGCGCGGCTCCGCTGGAGAAGTACCTGCTGCACTCCGGGAGGACGTACACGTACGCCTACCGGCTCCGGCCCTCCTAGCCCCCTACTGGTACTCCCGACCCGGCCTGTTCGATCGTCTCGGCGAGTTGGCGTACCTCCTCGGACTCCGTGGTGTCAGCCAACTCGTCGGCGCGGTCGGACAGTTCGGGCAGGCCGGGGGCGCCGGGGAGACGGGACCAACGGGAGTCGCCGGAGCGGAGGGCGTCGGCGAAGTAGGCGGCTATCGCGGTGACCTGGAGTCCGTTGCGGGCGTTGTCGCGGCTCCACAGGGGCTCGTTGAGGGCTTCGGACTCCAGCTGGGCCGACTCCTCGTGCGGGGTGCGGGTGCCGGGGTCGAGCCAGCGGACGGTCGCGGTGGCGAGGTGGCCGGAGGCGCCGGGCTTGGTGCGTACGGCGTAGAGGGCCGTGACCGTGTGGCCGGGGCCGATCTCGCCGCCGTCGACGCTGTCGTTGCGGAAGTCCTCGTCGGCGACCTCGCGGTTGTCGTAGCCGATGAGCCGGAACTGCTCGACCGTCTGCGGGTCGAAGGCGACCTGCGCCTTGGCGTCGCGGGCTGTGAGGTCGATGTTGCGGGGCAGTTGGTCGACGAAGACCGTGCGGGCGTCGTCTTCGTTCGATACGTAGGTGGTGTGGCCGTCGCCCTTGTCGGCGAGCTGTTCCATCAGGTCGTCGCCGTAGTCGCTGCCCACGCCGACGCCGAACAGGGTGATGCCGTGCTCGCGGCGGGCGTCGGCGATGCGGTCCAGGATGGCGTCGGCGTCCGTCTCGCCGGTGTTGGCGAGGGCGTCGGAGAGCAGGACGACACGGTTGGTGGCGCCTTCGCGCCGGCCCTCGACGGCTGTGGCGTATCCGGTGTCGACGCCCGCGCCGAGGTTGGTGGAGAGGGTGGGTTCCAGGGTGTCGATGGCTTCGTGGACGCGGTCGCGGTTGTCGCCGAGGCGGGTCATCGGGAGTACGGTCTCGGCCTCGTCGCTGAAGGTGACGATCGCGACGGAGTCGTCGTCGCGCAGTTCGTCCGTCATCACGCCGAGGGACTTCTGGGCCAGGTCGAGCCGGCCCGGCTCGGCCATGGAACCCGAGACGTCGATGACGAACGTGAGGGCGGCGGGCGGCCGTTCGCCGCTGTCCTCGGACGGGCGCGTGGCGAGACCGACGCGTACGAGCCGCCAGTCGTCGCCCTCCCCGCCCGCGTCCGTACGGGCGCCGTCGACCGTGACGGAGAAGCCGTCGCCGTCGGGACGCTCGTAGTTCTGGCGGAAGCTGTTGATGAACTCCTCGGGGCGGATGGTCGCCGGGTCCGGCCGCCCTCCGTCGGCGAGGGTGCGGCGCGCGTACCCGTACGAGGCGGTGTCGACGTCCAGGGCGAAGGTGGAGAGGTAGTCGGCGGGCGGCGGGGTGCTCTCGCGGATCTCGCCCTTCTGCTCGCCCGGGGTGCTGCCTTCGTCGGTGCCCGCGGGGCCGGTCGGCTGCGCGGGGGCTGGAGCCGGGAAGCGCTCGGTGTCGCGGGCGCTGTTGCTGCCGTCGGCCGACGACTCGTCGGCGCCCGAGCCGCAGGCGGCGAGCAGCAGGCAGCCCGCGGTCATCAGGGCGGCGAGTGCGCCGCGCGGTCGTCGTGTTCGGCGTGTCGTCCGGTACTCGCCCATGTGGGCCCCCTCTGAGTTGACGTCGACGTCTGTGACTGTGACGCCGGAGAGGGCCGAGGTGTGCGGCACGGGGCGTTGCGGATCGATCTCAAAGCGGGCACGGCGGGCGCCTGTTGAGACCGGTGGGAGATCTTCCGGAGACCTAGGGGTGTCCGTAGGGACTCCGTAGGGACCCTTACGACACGACGTCCTTCCGTGGGCGAATCCGCGGAAGGACGTCGTGTCGAGAGTGCTCTCAGCGGCAGATCAGCGGGGCGAGTTCCGGAGGAACCCACGGAGTGCGCGGCCGGCGCCGCGCTTGCGCAGGAACCGGACGGCGAGGACGAGCAACTGCCACAGGATCAGGACGAGCCCGAGCAGGGGAAGCAGGAGGAAGAGGATCTGTACGCAGGCCGAGGCCACGCCGATGACGGGGTTGCCGCCGGCCGTGGCATCACTGGCCAGTGTGACCATGGTCTGCCAGGCGATGACTGCCAGATCCGGAAGCCGGACGAACACGATGCCGAGTTGGATCACCAGCGCGGGCAACACGGCGAGCACCCACACGGTGACAACGATCTGAGGCCACCGCTTGAGGGCGTTGAGCCGTTCGTCCGCGGGCCTGCGGAGGATCGTCCGCTTGAGAATGGGGCCGACGTACTTGAAGAGGTCCGGAATTCCGACCAGGTCGGAGACGATGTAGTACCCGTCGAACCGGAGCGTCGGCAACAACTGCTGCACCATCTCCATGTTGACGAGCAGGAGGGTCACCAACAGCAGCGGGGATCCGGTGTGCAGGTACAGCAGGACCAGGCCGAGGATGAACAGGCCGTTGAAGTAGACGCCACCGAGATCGATGCGCAGACGTCCGCTCCTGCTCAGTCGGTACGAGTTGGTGACGTCGGTGTAGAAGGCGGGCCACACCAGATAGATGCCGCATCCCATGGCACCGGGCGGCACCTTCCCGTACCGGCAGGCCGCGGCATGACCGACCTCGTGGAACGCGGCGGAAGCCAGGGTCAGCAGCACCACGAGCAGGATGCCGGCCGGATTGGCCAGTACGTGCGCCATCGCCTGGCCCAGGTTCTGCGTGCTGAACAGCCAGATCTCGCCGGCGAGAATCGCGGTGACGGCCACGACGAGGATGAGGGGCCGGTACAGCCAGGAAAACAGGCCGCTGATGAACCAGGTGGCCCGTTCGGAGACCAGTGCGGCACGAAAGCGCAGGCCCAGGAAGGGATGCTCGCTCTTGGTGACGGTGGGCTGCGAGCCATCGCTGTAGGTGGTGATGCCCAGCGGAGCCAGCTTCTGGTCGATCAGGAAGATGACGTGCTCGGCGTTGAAGGTCCGGCCGGTCGTACGGCTGAGTTCCCGCGCGATACGGGACATCGTCTGACGCCCGTTCAACGGTCTTTCGGCTGCCTTGGAGAGCTCGTCCAGGAGCTGGGCGGTCCGGTAGAGGAGGGGCGGGAGGTGGATCACCTGTCCGTCGAAGCGGTAAACCAGTAGCGGAGGGTTGCGATATCCGGATCCCGCGTACTCACCCACCAGCTCGGTTCCCTCGGTGAGGGTGGGCGCCGCGGTGGAGGTAACGAGGCCGTCCCGGGCATCGGGCGTGGATACTCGCGTGCTGATGTCGATCTCCAGACGTCGGGCGGTGGAACGCTTTGGCCGCCACGCAAGGGCGAGGTCTCTCGGCGAGGTCTCTCGCAGGGTTTTGCAGAGCTCAGCGGCTGGTGACCGTGGCCGGAATGCACGTCATGCTGCTGCCGCCGCCCAGTCCCAAGGTGCCGGCGGCGTCCGGTACGCCCGGGGAGTTCGTGGCGTGGCATGCGTAAGCCACATCGCCGCCACCGCCGTTGGGGAAGTTGAATGTCGTATGCCTGCTGTTGTCCAGGGTCAGGTCAATAATGGACAGCAGAAATTTTCCGGGGAGCAACTCACCGGAGAGCGCGTCGAGTTCTTGGTAGTCGACGGCAGACATGTTTTCCATTCCTGATTCCTTGGAGTCTGAGCCCGCCGTGGGGCCTTCGGCCGTACAACGGGACAAGCGGCCGGGGAAGGACCGGCGAAAAAAGCCCGTCCATTCCCCGGCCGCTCGAACACGCTCCTAGTACACGGCGGTCGTACCCGGCATACAGGTGAAGCTGGAGTTCGGGTACAGGCCGCCGAACGGGCTGCCGCTGACCAGGCTCGGGGGCGTACCCATGTTGTTGACGGCCTGGCAGGCCGAGGTCGAGATGACGCCGCGGGGAGCCGCGTCACCGCCCTCCGCGACCGCGGCACTGCTCGAGTTCGAGTCCGCGGCCCCGACACCGACACCGTCGCCGCCACCGAGGGGAAGCATCGTGGACAGCACCGAACGCTCGGGCAGCAGCTCGCCGGTCAGGCCGTCGAGCTCCTCGAAGCTGATCGTAGGCATGTAATTCCTTTCGTCGCCGCATGAAATTCTGCTTGCGGGAGAAGTTCTAACAGAAGGCCACCAGCCCACCAACGGATACTGCGCTACTGTGCCGCGCCGTTGCGTAAATTCACCTGTTCCGACCAGAAGGTGCCGACGGGCCGAAGACAAGGGGCGCTGTCGTCATGCCCATTTAAATACAACTCACCTTTTTGGACCGGAGATTTGGGGGATCTCATACAAATGGGCGAGCTCCGGTGGTGGGGCACCCGGAAGTGGTTGACGTTGAGGGAGATGCATCGGCGATCCACCCTGCTGGCAATCGGCCAGCGATCGTCGGTGCCGGAAGGAATACGCGACTATGCGTTCTGCTCGAGTACTGCTCGGCTCAGCTGTGCTGGCCACGGCCGCTCTGACCATGGCGGCGCCCGCCGCATTCGCCGCCGGCGACAACGGAACCTCCAACTCCAGCTCCAGCTCGAATTCCAGCTCCAGTTCCAGCGTCTCCGTGGACGGCGGTGACCGCGCCCGCCTGGTGACCGTTCCTGCCTGCAACGCCGTGAGCAGCAATGGGACTTCGGTGTTCACCTGCCTGCCGGGCGCGACCGCGGTCTTCTAAAAGCCGCCTCCGAGGTGACCGTTCCCGGATCGGGAACGGTGCCAGCAAGACCGCCGCCTCGTGTGAGGCGGCGGTCTTGTCATGTTTGTCATGGAGAGCTCCTGACGCCTGACGATCAGCCTGGCGACACTCCCCCGTCGGCACCCGTCCGAGGAACACGGCTGCCGCCCGTCTCACGATCCGTCAGGACTCGGAATGGGGCGGCGGCCACCGGCGGTCTAACTGGCTCTCGCGGTCGCCGCTCCGCACGTCGGGCACCGGCGGTGCGTGACGGACTGGGCGGCGAGAGTGCCGAGGGCCTGCTGGAGGGCCAGTTCCACGGCGGCGGGGACGAACAGCGTTCCCGTACCGTCGGGCGGAACCAGCCACCGGAAACGTCCTGGTGCCGGACGTGGCGCGGGCACCGTGATCCAGGCGCCTCTGCCCAGGTACCGGACGTCCGAGCCGACCCAGCGGCCCTCGGGATCCGGCGGCAGGAAGAAGCCCACCCTGCGCGCGACGGTGTCCGCGAGTACGGGACCGGGTGCCTGCGGGATGCACAACAGGGCGTCCAGGGCCCGCACACCCAGTTCCTCCGGGACACTCAGCACGTCCCAGAACCGTCCGCAGGGCAGCACCGCGATCCCCTGACAGCCCTGCCACCGCCGCTTGCAGTCGCGTGGATCGGTCGCGGCGGCGGCGAGCCACTCCGTGGCCTGCTTCGTGACTGTTCGCATGGGCACTGTTCGCATGGTGACCCTCCGGGTCCGTTGGCCCTCGCGGGCGGAACGACGCTCTCCCCCTCACCGCCAGGGCTGGTCGGGCCCTCGCCTGCTCATGCTGATGGATCTTTCCGCTCAGCGGGAGGGGTGGCTGACCATGGCGAATACGTCCCGGATGTTCGATGCCGGAACAGGCGTTCCCTCCGGGTCCGGACAGCCGATCCAGGCACCGGTCCAGGCATCGGTCAAAGCATCGGTCCAGGCACCGGTCAAGGCCGGTCTAGGAGACGACGTCCTTGCCGGCGAACCCCCGGAAGGCCAGGGCGAACAGCACCAGTGCGTACGTGACGGAGATGGCCGTGCCCTGGATCATCTCGCCGTAGGCCGGCTCCGGCTGGATGACGTCCAGCCAGGCGTACTGCCAGTGCGCGGGGATGAAGTCGCGCCAGTCGCCGAGGGCCGTCACCTCGTCGAGGACACTGCCGATGATCGTCAGGCCCACCGCGCCGCCGACCGCGCCCAGCGGGGCGTCCGTACGGGTCGACAGCCAGAACGCCAGCCCCGCGGTGACCAGTTGGGACACGAAGATGTACGCCATGATGATCAGCAGGAGCCGTGCGGCGTCGCCGCTGGGCAGTGTGCCGCCGACGGGCAGTTGGAGCGGGCCCCAGCCGTACGCGACCGTGCCGACGGCGAGCGCGATGACCGGCAGCAGCACCATGGCGGCGAGGCTGAGGGTCAGTCCGACGACGAGCTTGGACCACAGGAGCCGGGCCCGGGGCACGGGCGCCGCGAGCAGATAGCGCAGCGACGACCAACTCGCCTCCGAGGCGACCGTGTCCCCGCAGAACAGCGCCACAGGGATGACGAGGAGGAAGCCCGCGGACGCGAAGAGGTTCACCGCGGCGAAGTTCGCCCCGGACGCGGTGGCCGTGTCCATCAGGTTCACACGGTCGTTGCCGTCGCCCGGTTCGCCGCCGACCTGGAAGGCGATGGCCAGGATGAACGGCAGGGCGGCCAGGATCCCGAACATGACGAGCGTGCGCCGCCGCTTCAGCTGCCGTACGAGCTCGACGCGCAGCGGCAGGGTCCGGCCCGCGCGGTAGCCGTCCGCCACCTCTTCCTTCTCGACCTTGTCGGCCTTCTCGGCGAGGGTGCTCATTCGGAGTCTCCGATCAGGGTGAGGAAGGCGTCCTCCAGGCGACGGTTCGGGCCGATCGAGGAGACGGGCACCTCGAGGCGTACGAGCTCGACGAGCAACGAGGCGCTCCGCTCGTTGACGCCCGGTGCGTCCTCGGCGAGCGCGGTGTCCGGGGCGTCTGAGACGGCCACCGAGCCCTCGGTGCGGTCCGCTCCGCCGGATGCCCCCACGCCTGCGGGCTCGGGCACCGCGGCGCCTTCTGTGGAGGGCGCCGTCGGAGCCAGCCGTACGAGCAGGCCGTCATCCGTCCGCACCGCCGACTCCACGTCCCGCAGGGCCGCCACCTTCTCCACCACTGGGTCGGCGATGTCGGAGGCCAGGCCGACGAGCAGGGTGTCGCCGCTGCCGATGATGTCGCCCACGGGGCCCGCCTGGACCAGGCGGCCGTGGTCCATGACCACGATGTGGGTGCAGGACTGCTCGACCTCGGCCAGCAGGTGGCTGGAGAGGATGACCGTGCGGCCGGCGGCCGCGTAGCGGATCACGACCTGACGCATCTCGCGGATCTGGGGCGGGTCGAGGCCGTTGGTCGGCTCGTCCAGGATGAGCAGGTCCGGGAGGCCGAGCATGGCCTGGGCGATGGCGAGGCGCTGGCGCATGCCCTGGGAGTACGTACGGACCGCGCGGGACAGGGCGTCACCGAGGCCCGCTATCTCCAGGGCCTCTTCCAGGTGCGCGTCCTCGGGCGGGCGGCCCGTCGCCCGCCAGTACAGTTCGAGATTCTCGCGGCCGGAGAGGTGCGGCAGGAAGCCCGCACCCTCGACGAAGGAACCGACGCGGGACAGCACCGGGGCGCCCGGGCGGATCGCGTGGCCGAAGACCCGGATCTCTCCGCCGTCCGGCTTGATCAGGCCCATCAGCATGCGCAGCGTCGTCGTCTTGCCCGCGCCGTTCGGACCCAGCAGGCCGAGCACCTGGCCCTTTTCCACCTGGAAGGACAGGTCGCGGACCGCGTAACCGGCGCTCGACTTGGCGTACTTCTTGCTCAGGTCCGTGATCTGGAGCGGGACGTCGGCCAGTTCCGGGTCCGGGGCGGGTGCGGCGGTGGGGCGGCGGGCCGTCAGGATCAGGGCCAGCGCCGTGAGCGCGCCGGCCAGCGGCAGCCACCACACCCATGCGGGCAGAGGTGCCGTCGCCTCCGAGTCGCCGAGTGGCATCGGCACCCTCAGGCCGCCGTCTCCCGCCATGGAGACCGTGTAGGTCGCCGGAGCCGTCGGGGAGGCGTAGCCGAGGTCCGTCGAGGCGAGGACCAGGCGCAGCCGGTGGCCGTCGTCCACCTCGTAGTCGATCGCCGGGAGGGTGAGCCGTACGTCCTTGCCGGCCTTCGCGTCCTGAACCCTGATGGGCTCGACCAGTTGCGCGGGCAGCACCTGCTGCATGCCGCCGTCCGGTCCGACGTCGTACACCTTCGCGAAGAGCACGGCGTCCTCGCTGGTCGACTTCACATGGACCGTCGCCGTCGGCGAGCCGGTGATCTGGAGGTCCTCCACGAAGGGCTCGGACTCGAACGCGGCGAACTGGCCCGGGAAGTCGAGGGACACACCGATCCCGAGCGAGGAGAGCTGGGAGAGGCCGCCGGCGCCGCCGAGGCCGGGCAGGGCCGAGACGGCGGGCGGGTTGGCGCCCGCCGGGTTCTCGAAGCTCTGCTCCCGCCCGGACAGGGTGATCGGGCGCGTCTTGCTCGTCAGGCCGGGATAGCTGTCCGAACTCACGCTGGTCAGCCGGGTGGTGCCTTCTCGGGAGTCGACACCGCCGCTGCGCGTGACCTGGAACGCGGGCCCTGTGTCCACCCCCGACTCGTCCTTCAGATAGCGGTCGAACCAGGAGCCCACACGCGCGGCCACCCGCGCCGCCTCCATGTCACCGCCGTCATGGCCGCCCGAGATCCAGTCGACGTCCACGGGTGCGCCGTTGGCCCGGATCGCCTTGGCCATCGCGTCGGCCTGGCCGAGCGGGAAGAGGGAGTCGGTCTGGCCCTGCATGATGAGCGTCGGCACATTGATCTCGTCGCCGACGGCGGACGGGGAGCGGGATTCCAGCAGCTCCCTCGCCTCGGCGTCCGGCTCCCCGGACTCCGCGACCCGCTGGTACATCTCGCACAGCGTGGCCTCGAACTTGTCGCAGCCGCCACCGGAGTTGACGAAGATCCCGGCCCACAGCTTCTTGAAGACGCCGTTCGGGAACAGCGCGTCCGCGAGGTTCCAGTACGTGATCGCCGGGGCGATCGCGTCCACCCGCTGGTCGTGGCCCGCCGCGAGCAGCGAGACCGCGCCACCGTACGAGGCGCCGGTGGCGCCGACGCGCGGGTCGCCGTCCTTGTCCAGCTCGACCTCGGGGCGCTCGGCCAGCCAGTCGATCAGCTTGGAGACATCGGCGACCTCGCCCTTGGGGTCGTTCAGGCCGATCTTGCCCGTGGACCTGCCCAATCCGCGGGCCGACCACGTCAGCACCGCGTACCCGTCGCGCGCCAGGCCCTCCGCCTGGGACCGTACGTCGTCCTTGCTGCCGCCGAAGCCGTGCGCGAGGAGGACGGCGGGGCGACGGCCGGAGCCCGACGTGAAGTACGAGGTGTCGACCTTCACCCCGCTGCCCATGTCCATGACTCTGTCGGCCCGGTCCACGGGCGGGACGTCGTCAGAGGCGACGGCCGTCCACGTACCGGCGCCGGCGAGCACGACCACGGCGGCCGCGGCGGCGATCAGCCGTCGCGGCCGCCGCAGTACGGCCTCGCGTAGTCGGGGCAGTCGAAGATCCATGCGTCAACGGTAAGGGCCACCACCGACAGCCGATGCAGCCTCCGGTCGGAAGTGGCAGACATCCCACCGGCGTACGCGACCCCGGCCGCATACCACGAACGCGGTATGCGAGGTCCCCTGAACCCGTACGTGACCTGCGGTGACGATGCCGAGGAGCGTGCCGCCGTCCACGCGGCGGATGCACCCCGCCCACGCGCCCCCGCCGGAGTCACGGCTGACGATTGACAGGCAACCGATAGGAACGAGGGCTCAGCTCAGTGGTTGCGCGGGAACCCCAGGTCCACACCCGTCGGCGCGTCGGCCGGGTCCGGCCAGCGCGTCGTGACGACCTTGCCGCGGGTGTAGAAGTGCGTGCCGTCGTTGCCGTAGATGTGGTGGTCGCCGAAGAGGGAGTCCTTCCAGCCGCCGAAGGAGTGGTAGCCCACCGGCACCGGGATCGGCACGTTCACGCCGACCATGCCCGCCTCGATCTCCATCTGGAAGCGTCGGGCCGCGCCGCCGTCCCGGGTGAAGATCGCGGTGCCGTTGCCGAACGGCGAGTTGTTGATCAGGGCCACGCCGTCGTCGTACGTCTCCGCGCGCAGCACGCACAGCACCGGGCCGAAGATCTCGTCCCGGTACGCGTCCGAGGCCGGCGGCACCTTGTCGAGCAGCGAGATGCCGATCCAGTGACCGTCCTCGTAACCCTCGACCGTGTAGCCGGTGCCGTCGAGGACGACCTCGGAGCCCTGAGCCGCCGCGCCCGTCACATACGAGGCGACCTTGTCGCGGTGCGCCTTCGTGATCAGCGGGCCCATCTCGGACGCGGGGTCGTCGCCCGGACCGATCTTGATCTTCTCGGCGCGCTCGCGGATCTTCTCCACCAGCTCGTCGCCGATCGCACCGACCGCGACGACGGCCGAGATGGCCATGCAGCGCTCGCCCGCGGACCCGTACGCAGCCGACACCGCCGCGTCGGCCGCCGCGTCCAGGTCCGCGTCCGGCAGCACCAGCATGTGGTTCTTCGCACCGCCGAGGGCCTGTACGCGCTTGCCGTTCGCGGAGGCCGTGGTGTGGATGTAGCGGGCGATCGGCGTCGAGCCCACGAAGGAGACGGCCTTCACGTCCGGGTGCTCGAGGAGCCGGTCGACGGCCACCTTGTCGCCGTGCACGACATTGAAGACACCGTCCGGAAGCCCGGCCTCCGCCAGCAGTTCGGCGAGCTTCATCGACGCCGACGGGTCCTTCTCGCTGGGCTTCAGCACGAAGGTGTTGCCGCAGGCGATGGCCATCGGGAACATCCACATCGGCACCATGGCCGGGAAGTTGAACGGCGTGATGCCCGCGACGACCCCCAGCGGCTGCCGGATCGACGCCACGTCCACGCGGCTGGCGACCTGCGTCGACAGCTCTCCCTTCAGCTGCACGTTGATGCCACACGCCAGGTCGACGATCTCCAGGCCACGCGCCACCTCGCCCAGCGCATCGCTGTGCACCTTGCCGTGCTCGGCGGTGATCAGCTCGGCGATCTCGTCCCGGTGCGCGTCGAGCAGCGCCCGGAACCTGAACAGAATGGACGTCCGCTGGGCGAGCGAGGACTGGCCCCAGGTCGCGTACGCCTCCTTGGCGGCGGCGACCGCGGCGTCCACCTCGTCGACGCTCGCGAAGGCGACCCGCGTGGTCACGGCACCGGTCGCCGGGTCGGTGACCGGCCCGTACGTACCCGACGTGCTCCCAGCGGGCTTGCCACCGATCCAGTGGTCGACGGTCTTCGTCATGTCCTGCAACTCCTCACAGATGGCGGCGGCGGGCGGCGGCGTGCCGGTCGTACACCTCGCGTGCCTTGACCGCCGACGGGCGGGTCGCGGTCTCGGCCACGGGTACATCCCACCAGGCCTGCGCCGGAGGTGCGCCCGACACTGTGTCTGCCGTTTCGGTCTCCACGTAGACACATATGGGAGTGTCGGCGGCCCGCGCCTCGGCGAGGGCGTCCCGCAGATCCCGTACGGTCTTCGCGCGCAGCACCCGCATCCCGAGGCTGGCCGCGTTGGCGGCGAGATCGACGGGCAGCGGCCGCCCCGTGTACGTACCGTCCTCCGACCGGTAGCGGTACGCGGTGCCGAACCGCTCGCCGCCCACGGAATCGGAGAGCCCGCCGATGGACGCGTACCCGTGGTTCTGCAGGACCACGACCTTGATCGCGATGCCTTCCTGGACGGCCGTGACCATCTCCGTCGGCATCATCAGATACGTGCCGTCGCCGACCAGCGCCCACACGGGACGGTCCGGCGCCGCCATGCGCACGCCGATCGCGGCCGGGATCTCGTAACCCATGCAGGAGTAGCCGTACTCGACGTGGTACTGGTCCCAGGACCGGGTCCGCCACAGTTTCTGCAGGTCGCCGGGGAGGGAGCCGGCCGCGTTGATCAGGATGTCGTCCCCGGTGACCAGTTCGTCGAGCAGGCCGAGGACCTGCGGCTGGGTGGGCCGGGTGTCCGGCTCGTCCGCCTCGTAGGCCGCGTCGACCCGGTGCTCCCAGCGCTCCTTGTCGTCCGTGTAGTCGGTGACGTACGCGGGCTCGGCGCGGTGGCCGTGCAGCGCGAGCGCCTCGGTGAGCGCCTCCAGGCCCGTACGGGCGTCCGCGATCAGCGGTTGGCCGGACAGCTTGTGGCCGTCGAAGGGGGCGATGTTGAGGTTCAGGAAGCGGACATCGCGGGCGGCGAAGAGGGTGCCGGAGGCGGTGGTGAAGTCGGTGTAGCGGGTGCCGACGCCGATCACCAGGTCTGCGGTGCGGGCCAGTTCGCAGGCGGTCGCGGTGCCGGTGTGCCCGATGCCACCGACGTCCGCCGGGTGGTCCCAGACGAGGGAGCCCTTGCCCGCCTGGGTCGAGGCGACCGGGATACCGGTGGCGTCGGCGAACTCCTTCAGCGCGGCCTCGGCCTCACTGTGGTGAACCCCGCCGCCCGCGACGACCAAGGGTCGCCGGGCATCCCGTACGGCCCTGACGGCGGCGGCCAGTTCCTCCGGGTCCACGCCGGGACGACGGACGGCCCAGACGCGCTCGGCGAAGAACTCCTCCGGCCAGTCGTACGCCTCCGCCTGCACGTCCTGCGGCAGCGCGAGCGTGACGGCGCCCGTCTCGACCGGGTCGGTGAGCACGCGCATCGCCTGGAGGGCGGCCGGGATGAGGGCTTCGGGACGCATGACGCGGTCGAAGTACTTCGACACCGGGCGCAGACAGTCGTTCACCGACACATCGCCCGCGTACGGGACTTCGAGCTGCTGGAGTACCGGGTCGGCGGGGCGGGTCGCGAAGGTGTCGCCGGGCAGGAGCAGTACGGGGATGTGGTTGATCGTGGCGAGGGCGGCGCCCGTGACGAGGTTGGTGGCACCTGGTCCGATGGACGTCGTGACGGCGTGCGTGGCCAGGCGGTGCGACTGACGGGCGTAGCCGACCGCCGCGTGCACCATGGCCTGTTCGTTGCGGCCCTGGTGGTACGGCATCTCGGCGCCGTACTCGAGAAGCGCCTGCCCGAGCCCGGCGACATTGCCGTGCCCGAAGATGCCCCAGGTGGCGTCGATCAGTCGGCGCCGTACCCCGTCCCGCTCCGTGTACTGGGCGGCGAGGAACCGCACCAGCGCCTGCGCGACCGTCAGCCTTGTCGTCGCCGTTGACGTCTTCGGCTCTGTCATCGGTAGCCCTCTGTGCTTTCTACGTGTCCCGGGTGGAAGCAGATCCGCCACACCCTGTCCTCCCCCGGGCCGTCTGTCACGTTCCAGTAGTACATCGCGCGACCTGGCCGGGCGATGGACGAGCCGTGCCATTCGTCGAGTACGAGGAAGGCACCGCCGGCATCGTCGGTGCGGACCTCGGCGAGGACATCGGATCCGCCCTCACGCGGGGAAATACGCGCTGATGACCGAATCCGTTCGGGCCGTCGATCTCGAACTCGAAACAGTGCTTCTCCTCCGGTTCCGACAGTTCCGACTCGACACCGGGCCGGTGCTCGTGTTGTCGGCGGGGTGTACGAGGACCTCCGGCGCGGGGCCGTAGCGGGCGGGGAGTCAGCGCTCGCACTTCGCTCCTGCCAGGGCGAAGCGGCGTCCCGCGCCGGAGGCGATCTGCACCCGGGCGTCGCGAAGGGTGTACGCGAAGCCGGTGACTTCGCTGAACACGCCCTCCCTGCCCAGGAGTTCAAGGGTGGTGGCCTCTGCTCGGCCAGTGCAGACGCCGTTGCTCACAGGACCGCCCCCTCCTTGAGCGCGTCCTCGGCCTCCGAGGGGGTCGGCATGGCGGAGGAGCACTCCAGGCGGGAGGCGACGATGGCGGACGTCACCTGCGGGAGCGGCACGCCTGTCCGCAAGGGGTAGAGGTCCATGCCGATCCGCCCCATGGTGATCAGCTCGTACGCACTGGACGCACCGGGCACCGCGGACTCGCCCATCGGCTTCCCTTCGCTTCGGCTGCTCCAAGGTGTAGCGGCGCTCCATGACGCCTGTCAATTGGTTGTCCGGACATTCGGACCAGACCCAGACGCCGCAACACGTCACCCGTGTCACAGATACCGCCGCCCTGTCACACATGTCCCGGCCGCGCACGCCTTGTGTCACACCCGAGCGACAGCCACTGGTCCACAGTCACGTCCTGTCGTTGGACGGTCACAGCCACGCGATCGCCAGCGCAGCGCCTCCGCGGCGCGCGCGGGGAGGTGCTACTGATGACCGACCAAAGACTCTGGTCGTACAAGGACATCGCGGCGCACATCCATGTGCAGCCGGACACCGTGCGGTCCTACCGCAAACACGGGATGCTTCCTCCGCCGGACCATGTGGAGTCCGGCAAGCCGTATTGGTATGCGGACACCATCCGGGCGTGGGTGGCCTCCCGGCCGAGCAACCGGGGTCGCCGGGCGGACTGACCAGGGGGTTCGCCCCCGCGTGAGCCTCCGGCGGTTGGGCGGGGCGCCTACGGGGTGGGTGGGTTCGGTTCACTGGCGGGTGCGGGCCGTCTGTGGCTGGTCGCGCCGTTCCCCGCGCCCCTGGGTGGTCGGTGGGTGCGGGGTCGTGGGCCGGTGCGTCAGCCCGTCGCAGGCCGGGCATACGGCCCTGGCCTGGTACACGGTGCGGGTTCTCCGAGACCGGACCTAAGCGACGGGCATACGACGCACCGGCCCACGACCCCTCCCACCGGAGGGAAGCCGCGAGTGCGTGGGGGTGCGGGCTTTCCCGAAGCACGGGGAACTGCGCGACCAGCCACCCACAGCCCACACTTTGGGGGAATACCCCCTAGGGGTACAGTGAAAGCAAACAGCCCCACCCGCCCCGACAATGGAGCAACGACATGACCGAGCAGACCGTCACCTACCAGGTCACCGGAATGAGCTGCGCCCACTGCGAAGGCTCCGTCTCCAACGAGCTCTCCGAGCTCCCCGGCGTCAGCTCGGTGAAGGCCGTTGCCTCGACCGGCGAGGTCACCGTCGTCTCCACCGCCCCGCTCGACGCGGACGCGGTTCGCGCCGCGATCGACGAGGCCGGCTTCGAACTCGTCGGCACGGTCTGAGGCCCGAAGTTGAGCAGCACGGCAACACCTGCCGCCGAGGTCGAACTCACCATCGGCGGCATGACCTGCGCCTCCTGCGCCGCCCGCGTCGAGAAGAAGCTCAACCGCATGGACGGCGTCACCGCCACGGTGAACTACGCGACGGAGCGCGCGAGGGTCTCGTACGAAGACGGCATACGCGTGGCCGATCTGATCGCCACCGTGGAGAAGACCGGTTACACGGCCGAGGAGCCGGCACCCCCGGAGCCGGAGCCCTCACCGGAGGCACCCCGGGAAGACCCCGAACTCGCCTCCCTGCGCGAGCGCCTGACCGTCTCCGCCGTGCTCGCCCTCCCCGTGGTCCTCCTCGCCATGGTCCCGTCCCTCCAGTTCGACAACTGGCAGTGGCTGTCGCTGACGCTCGCCGCGCCCGTCGTCGTATGGGGCGGACTGCCGTTCCACCGGGCGACGTTCACGAACGCCCGGCACGGCGCGGCCACCATGGACACGCTCGTCTCCGTCGGCACGCTGGCCGCCTTCGGCTGGTCCGTGTGGGCGCTGTTCTGGGGTCACGCGGGGATGCCGGGCATGCGGCACGGCTTCGACCTCACAGTGTCCCGTGGGGAGGCCTCGTCGGCGATCTATCTCGAAGTGGCCGCAGGAGTCGTCACCTTCATCCTCCTCGGCCGCTATCTGGAGGCCCGCGCCAAGCGACGCTCGGGCGCGGCCCTGAGGGCCCTGATGGAGCTGGGCGCCAGGGATGTCTCCGTACTGCGCGACGGCCGTGAGGTACGCGTCCCCGTCGCTGATCTCAAGGTCGGTGACCGTTTCGTCGTACGACCCGGCGAGAAGGTCGCCACCGACGGCACCGTCGTCGAGGGCGCCTCGGCGGTCGACGCCTCGATGCTGACCGGCGAGTCGGTGCCGGTGGACGTGACGGTCGGCGACGCCGTGACGGGCGCGACCGTGAACGCCGGCGGCAGGCTCGTCGTCGAGGCGACCCGCATCGGCGCGGACACGCAGCTGGCGCGGATGGCGAAGCTCGTCGAGGACGCGCAGAACGGCAAGGCCGAGGCGCAGCGCCTCGCCGACCGGATCTCCGCCGTCTTCGTCCCCGCCGTCCTGCTGATCGCCGTCGCCACCTTCGGCGTCTGGCTCGGCATGACGGACGAGCTGACCGCCGCCTTCACGGCCGCCGTAGCGGTGCTGATCATCGCCTGCCCGTGCGCCCTCGGCCTCGCCACCCCGACCGCCCTCATGGTCGGCACCGGGCGCGGCGCCCAGCTCGGCATCCTCATCAAGGGCCCCGAGGTCCTGGAGTCCACGCGCCGCGTCGACACGGTCGTCCTGGACAAGACCGGCACGGTCACCACGGGCCGTATGACGCTCCAAGAGGTGTACGCCGCTGCCGACGCCGACGAGAAACAGGTACTGCGGCTCGCGGGCGCCCTGGAGCACGCCTCCGAGCACCCGATCGCACGGGCCGTCGCGGCGGGCGCGGAGGAACGTGTGGGGGTTCCGTTGCCCTCGGTCGACGGCTTCGAGAACCTCGCGGGGCTCGGCGTACGCGGCACGGTCGACGGGCACGAGGTGCTGGTCGGGCGTGCGCGGCTGTTGGACGAGGCCGGTGTCGTGCTGCCGGACGAGCTGACCGCACTGAAGACGCGGGCCGAGGCAGAGGGGCGTACCGCCGTGGCCGTCGCCTGGGACGGGGTGGCACGCGGTGTCCTGACCGTCGCCGACGCGGTCAAGGAGAGCAGCGCCGAGGCGGTCCGCGAGCTGCGCGTCCTGGGGCTGACGCCCGTACTGCTGACCGGGGACAACCGGACCGTCGCCGAGTCCGTGGCACGCCGTGTCGGCATCGACGACGAGTTCGTCTTCGCGGAGGTGCTGCCGCAGGACAAGGTCGAGGTGATCAAGCGGCTCCAGGCCGAGGGGCGGGCCGTCGCGATGGTCGGCGACGGCGTCAACGACGCGGCCGCTCTCGCCGTCGCCGATCTGGGCCTTGCCATGGGCACGGGGACTGACGCGGCGATCGAGGCGGGCGATCTGACGCTCGTACGCGGGGATCTGCGGGTGGCCGCGGACGCGATCCGGCTGTCGCGGAGGACCCTTGCCACGATCAAGGGAAATCTCGTCTGGGCCTTCGGCTACAACGTGGCCGCGCTGCCGCTGGCCGCGGCGGGGCTGCTGAATCCGATGATCGCGGGCGCCGCGATGGCGTTCTCCTCGGTGTTCGTGGTGACGAACAGCCTTCGACTCCGGGCATTTCGGTGATGTCGAAGTAAGAACCCCTCTAGAGTCCGACGCGAGCCTCACATAAGCTCTTCACAAGGCTCGCGCATCTTCCTTACGCTTGGGCTCCGATCGACGTATCGGGTCTCTTGTGCATCTTCAGGACATATGCAAGAGACGCAGATCACAGTGATGCGAAGGTAACCATCGAAGGGGTTCGTGAGTCTAAGTTGGCGATGTCAGAAGCGTCTTGGGGGGCGTGACTGGCATCTGGGGATGTCTTGGGGGACGTTCCCGGAACTGCGTTGCCGGGGCACGTACACGGGGAGCTTGAGCGGCCCTCCCGTACGGGTCCCGGCAGACCGCACTCGCTGCAGTACACAGAGTTCAGCCAGTTCAGCAGTACATCGAGTTCTGCTCGTTTAGATCACAGCGATTCAGGCGCTGTCCTAAGACGCCCGGCCGGATCCCGTGGGGGGAATCCGAACCGGGACAAGGAAGGCGCCCCGACTCCGGCCCGTGGGGGGACCGGCAGCGGGGCGCCTTCCGTATTTTTTTGGAGCTCGGTTCGCCTCCGGGGCGCTGCAGCCGGTGTCGAGACGGCGATCGTGCTCGGCCCGCCTTCGTCAGGCCTCCGCACTCCCCCACTCTCGAATTCTCCCCCAGCGCCTTAAAGGCCTGGGGGGACCCCCAGAGCGGGGGGACCCCCATGCCGTCTCGACGCCGTCGCGCCCCTTCGACTCACTCGCTGTAGGGCGCCGTGACTTGTAGGCGCCGTTTAACGTGCGCCGTGACTTGCAGAAGCCGCTTTAACGCGCCTCGACCGGGACGAAGTCCCGCAGAACCTCACCCGTGTAGATCTGCCGCGGACGGCCGATCCGCGAACCCGGCTCCTTGATCATCTCGTGCCACTGGGCGATCCAGCCGGGGAGACGGCCGAGCGCGAACAGGACCGTGAACATCTCGGTCGGGAAGCCCATCGCCCGGTAGATCAGCCCGGTGTAGAAGTCCACGTTCGGGTAGAGGTTGCGCGAGACGAAGTAGTCGTCGGAGAGCGCGTGCTCCTCCAGCTTGAGCGCGATGTCCAGCAGCTCGTCGGACTTGCCGAGGGCCGAGAGGACATCGTGCGCCGCAGCCTTGATGATCTTGGCGCGCGGGTCGAAGGACTTGTACACCCGGTGGCCGAAGCCCATCAGGCGGACGCCGTCCTCCTTGTTCTTCACCTTGCGGATGAAGGAGTCGACGTCGCCGCCGTTGGCCTTGATGCCTTCCAGCATCTCCAGGACGGACTGGTTGGCACCGCCGTGCAGCGGACCCCACAGCGCCGAGATACCGGCCGAGATCGAGGCGAACATGTTCGCCTGCGAGGAGCCGACCAGGCGGACGGTGGAGGTCGAACAGTTCTGCTCGTGGTCCGCGTGCAGGATCAGCAACTTGTCGAGCGCGGAGACCACGACCGGGTCCAGGTCGTACTCCTGCGCCGGAACCGAGAACGTCATACGCAGGAAGTTCTCGACGTAACCGAGGTCGTTGCGCGGGTAGACGAAGGGGTGCCCGATCGACTTCTTGTACGCGTACGCCGCGATCGTCGGGAGCTTGGCGAGCAGGCGGATCGTGGAGAGGTTGCGCTGGGTCTCGTCGAACGGATTGTGGCTGTCCTGGTAGAAGGTGGACAGCGCGGAGACCACCGAGGACAGCATCGCCATCGGGTGGGCGTCGCGCGGGAAGCCACGGTAGAAGTTCTTGACGTCCTCATGCAGCAGGGTGTGCTGTGTGATTTCGCCCCGGAAGGTGGAGAGCTCGTCGACCGTCGGCAGCTCGCCGTTGATCAGCAGGTAGGCCACCTCGAGGAAGGAGGAGCGCTCTGCCAGCTGCTCGATCGGGTAACCGCGGTACCGGAGGATGCCCTGCTCACCGTCGAGATAGGTGATGGCGGATTTATAGGCGGCGGTGTTGCCGTAACCACTGTCCAGCGTGACCAGACCGGTCTGGGCGCGGAGCTTCCCGATGTCGAAGCCCTTGTCGCCGACGGTGCTGTCTATCACCGGGTAGGTGTACTCGCCGTCGCCGTACCGCAGTACTACAGAGTTGTCGCTCACGTCATCCCTCACCGACGTTGTGCCTCTTCTTCGAGGTGCCCTGACTGCTTCTACCATCCCCCATTTGGCGCAGGAGAGTGCACTCGGGGTCGACCATTGGGCCTATTGGCGGCACTCAGTGCCGTCACTCTGCTCATCCTGCCCCCCTTCGCCCTGCCTGCGGAAGTGCTCTGTGACCCTTGCGACTCATTTGATCGATCAAATCTGGCTCACGGGCCGAGAGGGCGGGGTGAGAGCCGGAAATCCAGGGCCGTACAACGTCGGCCCGCCGACACCGTGCGCACCGCCTGCCCTATCGCCTTGCGTGAACCGACCAGCACCACAAGCTTCTTGGCGCGGGTGACGGCCGTGTAGAGCAGGTTGCGCTGGAGCATCATCCAGGCGCTGGTGGTCACCGGGATCACCACCGCTGGATACTCACTGCCCTGGGAGCGGTGGATCGTCACCGCGTACGCATGCGCCAGCTCGTCGAGCTCGTCGAATTCGTACGGCACCTCCTCGTCCTCGTCGGTCAGCACCGTCAGCCGCTGGTCGTCCACGTTGAGGGAGGTGACCACGCCGACCGTGCCGTTGAAGACACCGTTCTCACCCTTCTCGTAATTGTTGCGGATCTGCGTGACCTTGTCGCCGACGCGGAAGACCCGGCCGCCGAAGCGCTTCTCGGCGAGGTCGGGGCGGGCGGGTGTGATCGCCTGCTGGAGCAGTCCGTTGAGGGTGCCCGCGCCCGCCGGGCCGCGGTGCATGGGGGCGAGGACCTGGACGTCACGGCGCGGATCGAGGCCGAATTTGGCGGGGATGCGCCGGGCCGCCACGTCCACCGTGAGCCGGCCCACCTCCTCCGTGTCGTCCTCGACGAAGAGGAAGAAGTCCTTCAGGTCCTGGGTGATCGGCTGCTTGCCCTCGTTGATCCGGTGGGCGTTCGTCACCACCCCCGACTGCTGGGCCTGGCGGAAGATCCGGGTGAGCCGGACGGCGGGCACCGGGCCGCCCTCGGCGAGCAGATCGCGCAGGACCTCCCCCGCGCCGACGCTCGGCAGCTGGTCGACATCTCCCACGAAGAGCAGATGCGCCCCCGGAGGCACCGCCTTCACCAGCTTGTTGGCAAGGAGCAGGTCGAGCATCGAGGCCTCGTCCACGACCACCAGGTCGGCGTCCAGCGGACGGTCCTTGTCGTACGCCGCGTCCCCGCCGGGCTTCAGCTCCAGGAGCCGGTGCACGGTCGAGGCCTCCGCGCCCGTGAGCTCGGCCAGCCGCTTGGCGGCGCGGCCCGTGGGCGCGGCCAGCACGACCTTGGCCTTCTTGGCGCGGGCCAGCTCCACAATCGAGCGGACCGTGAAGGACTTGCCGCAGCCGGGGCCTCCGGTGAGCACGGCGACCTTCTCGGTGAGCGCGAGGCGAACGGCCTCCTCCTGCTCGGGGGCCAGCTCCGCTCCCGTACGGTCCTTGAGCCAGGCCAGGGCCTTGTCCCAGGCCACGTTCCGGAAAGCCGGCATCCGGTCCTCGTCGGTGCGCAGGAGGCGCAACAGCTGGGCGGACAGGGAGAGTTCGGCCCGGTGGAAGGGGACCAGGTAGATGGCCGTCACGGGGTCGCCGCCGTCGTGGCCGGGGACCTTTTCCCGTACGACTCCGGGGTCGCCGTCGTCCTCCTGGGGCGCCGCCAGTTCCCCGAGGCACTCGATGACCAGGCCCGTGTCCACCTGGAGCAACTTCACCGCGTCCGCGATCAGCTGCTCCTCCGGGAGGAAACAGTGGCCCTGGTCGGTGGACTGCGAAAGGGCGTACTGGAGACCGGCCTTGACACGCTCAGGGCTGTCGTGCGGGATGCCCACGGACTGGGCGATCTTGTCGGCGGTGAGGAAGCCGATGCCCCAGACGTCGGACGCCAGGCGGTACGGCTGGTTCTTGACCACCGAGATCGAGGCGTCGCCGTACTTCTTGTAGATACGGACCGCGATCGACGTCGACACCTCGACGGTCTGGAGGAAGAGCATGACCTCCTTGATCGCCTTCTGCTCCTCCCAGGCGTCGGCGATCTTCTTGGTCCGCTTGGGGCCGAGACCGGGCACCTCGATGAGCCGCTTCGGCTCCTCCTCGATGATCTGGAGGGTGTCGAGCCCGAAGTGCTGGGTGATGCGGTCCGCGAAGACCGGCCCGATGCCCTTGACCAGGCCGGATCCCAGATAGCGGCGGATACCCTGGACCGTGGCGGGCAGCACCGTCGTGTAGTTCTCCACCGTGAACTGCTTGCCGTACTGAGGGTGCGACCCCCAGCGGCCCTCCATGCGCAGGGACTCCCCCACCTGGGCGCCGAGCAGCGCGCCGACGACCGTGAGCAGATCGCCGCCGCCCCGTCCGGTGTCCACCCGGGCGACCGTGTAGCCGTTCTCCTCGTTGGCGTACGTGATCCGCTCCAGCACGCCCTCGAGAACCGCCAGGTTCCGCGCCCCGGTGCCTGCCTGGTTCCCCGCCAGATTCGACATGATCCGACGCTACCGCCCGCCTCTGACAGCGCGCGAAACCTGTGGACAACCTTCGTCACGCGCTGAAGGCCGCGGACGGTGAGAAGGTCACCGTGACGGTCAAGGTCCCGGTGAAGATGGTGGCGTCCGAGAACGTCGCCGACCTCATGTCCTGAGCCGGCCCACACGGGCCCTGAGCCAGTCCACACAGGGATCCACGGGGAACTCCACAAGGAGCGAGAGTGATGTACGACTACGACCTGCTGGTCATCGGGTCGGCCAACGCCGACCTGGTGATCGGCGTCGAGCGCCGCCCCGGCGCCGGGGAGACCGTCCTCGGCTCCGACCTGGCCGTCCACCCGGGCGGCAAGGGCGCCAACCAGGCGGTCGCCGCCGCCCGCCTCGGGGCCCGTACGGCGCTGCTGGCGCGGGTCGGCGACGACGGCCACGGGCGGCTGCTGCTCGACTCGATGCGGGACGCCGGTGTCGACACGGCCGGCGTCCTCGTCGGCGGGGCGCCCACCGGCATCGCGCTGATCACGGTGGACCCGTCCGGCGACAACAGCATCGTCGTGTCGCCCGGCGCGAACGGCCGCCTGACCCCGGAGGACGTCCGAACGGCCTCGGCCCTCCTCGCCGCCTCCCCGGTGGTCTCGGCCCAGCTGGAGATCCCCCTGGAGACGGTCGAGGAGGTCGTACGGGGCTTGCGGCCGGGCACCCGTTTCGTACTCAACCCGTCGCCGCCGAGGGAACTGCCGGACGAGGTGCTCGCGGCCTGCGACCCGCTGATCGTGAACGAACACGAGGCGCGCGTGGTGCTGGGTGCCGACGCGGGCGCCGGGCCCTCGGAGTGGGCCGAGTCGCTCCTCGCGCGGGGCCCACGCTCGGTGGTCGTCACGCTGGGCGAGGAGGGCGCGCTGGTCGCCGACGCGTCCGGGGTGACCCGCGTCCCCTCCGTGAAGGTCGACGCCGTGGACACGACGGGGGCGGGCGACGCGTTCACCGCGGCCCTGGCCTGGCGGCTCGGGGCCGGGGAGTCCCTCGCGGACTCGGCGGCGTACGCGGCACGCGTGGGCGCCGTGGCGGTCACCCGGGAGGGCGCCCAGGCTTCGTTCCCCAGCGCCGAAGAGGTCGCAGCCCTGTGAAGAAGGCCGGAAAGGCTTCGAGGGGCCCGGTCCGTCGACCGAGCCCCTCGTTCTACCCCTCCCCCAACATCAGAACCCCCGCGGATCCCCCCAGATCCCCCCTCCAGAAGTCCTGATGCCAAGTACGACCCGCGGGGTGGGCAGAGGGTTGCACGGGCTCCGGAGATTTTTTGCGGGACCTCAGTGGTCCTCCGCCCGTACGCGGTCGGCGATGCCCATCGTCAGCTTCTCCGCACGGTCCTGGAGGTCCCACTTCCCGTCCTGGTAGGCGTGGTTGCTCACCCAGAACACCAGGACGCCGTCGCGCGGCCAGTGCGCGAGATAGCCCAGGGACCAGTCGTTGCCGCCGTTGTGCCAGGCGAGCGGGCCTTGGGGAGTGCCGGTGGCGACCCAGCCGTATCCGTAGTACGACGGGCCGGGCCCGAGCAGCTCGTCGGAGTCGGGGATCCGCACGTGGGGCGCGAACAACCTCTGCCTGGCCTGCGCCGGAAGGATCTCGTCGCCCGAGAGGGCGCGGTGCCAGCGGAACATGTCCTGTGCTGTGGAGAGCATGCCGCCGTTGCCGCGCAGGTGCCAGTACGGCCCGTCGGCGGCCCAGGGATGGTCGATGGGCCTGCCCTGGCTCCGCCCCTCGCTGTCGTACTCCACCGCGACCAGGTTCCGCGGCCACCGGGGCAGCACATATCCGGTCCGGTCCATTCCGGCCGGTGCGAACAGGTGACGGGCCAGGAACGGCTCGTAGCCCTCCCCGGACGCCTCCTCGATGATCGCGGCGAGCAGGCTGTAGCCGGTGTTGGAGTAGTGGAACTCCGCACCCGGGACGGACCGCAGCTTCGACGCCAGGGCCTGCCGCACCAACTCGTCGCGCGAGACGGGTTCGTAGTCGTCGCCGAGCCCCTCGACCAGGCCCGATGTATGAGTGAGCAGGTGCTCGATCGTGATGCCGCGCTTGTCCCCGGGAACCGGCCACCCCAGGTACCGGCCGATCGGATCACTCACCCGCAGCCGCCCCATCACCTCCAGCTTCAGGATCGCGGCCGCGGTGAACTGCTTGGTGTTCGACATGACGTCGTACACGGTGCGGCAGCTCGCGGGGGTGCCCGAGGCGCGGTCCGCCGTCCCGAACCCTCCGCAGTACGCGAGTTCGCCGCCACGTGCGGCGATCACGGTGCCGCCGGACCCGGCGGGCAGGGTGCGGCGGAGGAAGCCGGCGACCGACTCCCCGTCGCGCGCCTTCGGGGACGCGGCGCCGGGCGGTGCCGCGCGCCCGGCGGCCCGCTCTTCGGCGCATCCGCCCACCATCACCAGAACCGAGAGGACCGTGGCGGCGACGCCCGTACGGCGACAGTGACGCAGACGAAGACCCTTGCCCATATGACCTCCAACATCGGGAATCTGCGCCGAGGTTGACCGCGGCTCTCGCCGTTCCTCAAGCTGTCAGGGTGTTCGAGCTTGTGCGAGCTCGTGTACGTCCAGCTCAACAGGGGGGACCACCACCATGACCACAGCACCGCCCACACCGCCGGACACCGACGCAGCCGCCTTCATGGCGGCGCTACGCCGCCTCAAGACGTGGTCGGGCCTGAGCTACCGCCAGCTGGAACGCCGCGCGACGGCGGCGGGCCACACGCTGCCCTACTCCACGGCGGCGACCATGCTCGGCAGGGAGCGGCTGCCCCGCGAGGAGCTGGTCGTCGCGTTCGTCACGGCCTGCGGAGTGCGGGACGACGAGGCGGAGGCGTGGGCGGACGCGCGCACCACCATCGCCTGCGGGCACGTCGACGCCCCACCTCCACGCAACGACGAAACCAAGCGCTCGTGGCGGCCACGCTGGACGTTCGTCGCTGCGGCGGTGCTCGCCACGGCACTCCTCGGCGGGGCGGCGTCATCCGGTGCCTTCACTGACGACCAGGAGATACAGGAGACGCGGCAGACACAGACGTCTCTCGGCCTGTAGCGCGCTTGCGCAGGTGCCGACCGCCCACCGGCGGCCGTGTGCCGCTCGGCCTGATGGCGGCGGGAACACCCGTCACGTGGCCGACGGCCGTGGCTGTTCCGGCGGGACCGACCCCTCGGCAACCGCCATCCACTGGTCCAGGTCGGCCTGCGTGAACTCCGGCCACGCGGGAATCTCGGGAAGCCGGCGGAGAAGGTCGTACGCCTCCGCGATCCGCGGCCCGCGAAGCACCGGTGAATGGCAGCCGGCGATGACCTCGGCGTCCAGCCGCTGGAAGTCGTCCACCACCGCCCCGAACTTCCGGCCGTCGAGCAGCGCGACCCAGGGCGAGACCAGGCGCCCGCCGAAGAACTGGCCTTCGCGAAATTCATCGGCGGACAGGTCGGCGATTTCGGGGATGGGAGCGGGCACGTTCGTCGCGAAGGTGTCCACCGCCCACAGGACATCGGTCTTCGGGTCGAAGAGGGCGCGGGTCGTGGGGTTGTCGTACAACGGCGGCCGCTTGGCCACCAGCGTTCGGTCACCCACATCCACCGTATCGCCGTCGATCATGAAGCGGCACCGGTTGATGGGCGTCTCCCACTCCTCGGCCATGCGCCCGATCGAGAACCACGTCGTCAGCAGCGTCGCGTTCGGGCATTCAGCGAGGACCGCCAAGAGGTTGCCGGCGTGGTCACGGTCGTCGTGAGTGAGGAAGATCCACCGAACGTCCAACGGATCCACCACGGACCACGCGGCCTCCAGCCACTGGGACCGCACCGCCGGTGCCCCGGTGTCCACAAGCACCGGTTCGGATCCCCGGATCACCATCGAATTCATCGGGAAGTGGCCGACCGGCGGGGCTTCCAGGGCCCACGGGATGACGAACGTCTCCTCGGCGATCCGGTACGGCTGCAGAAGGTGGAAGGTTTCCATGGTCGTCATCGCTGCTCTCCCTAGAACGGGGTCCGGCCGCAGCGCCCGTGATTCCAGTCCAGCCCCTGGGCGGACTCCCGTCAAACGCAGGGTCCGCTCAGTAGCGGTCGAGCAAAGCCTGGACGTAACCCTCCAGCCGGCTGGTCAGCACGGTGGGGGTCAGATCGGTTCGGTCCAGTTCGCGCCATGGGACGGCCACCTTCTCGGCGTCCGGGGCGAAGGCCAAGGCGTCCAGCAACCGCCAGTAGAGGTGGGCGGCGGGGTCCTCCGACAGCGTCCCTCCCGCGGCGACATAGCGGTCGGCGAAGCGCATGCCCGCCGGCACTCCGTGCAGCAGCGCCAGTGCCGTGGAGCAGTGGGCCACGTCCAGATCGGCCGGCCCCCAGGAGGTCTCCACCCAGTCGACGACGCCGCTGATCCGCAGATCATCGCCGCCGCCGTCACCCTTGCCGTTGCCCGTGAAGAGGACGTTGCCGGGATGGAAGTCCCGGTGCAGAAAGCAGGGCCGGTAGTCCGGGGGCTCCTGCCGGATGACGTCCACGGCCCGTTGCCACAGCTCGGGCCGCTCGGTGTCCCCCGGCGTACTCACTCGCTCCGGAGAGGTCCACGCCTGATAGGTACGGGGCCGTGCCTCCACGGTCACCGGCAGCCGGTGAATACGCAGCAACTGGCCGGCCAGCAGATCGGAACGCCGGTCGGCCCCCTCATCACCCAGGCGCACGGACCCCGGCAGCAGGGACATCAGCAAGGACGGGTGATCGCAGTGCTGCGCCGTCGCGTCCACACCCACCAGTGTGGCCGCGGGCACGTCCGTATCGCCGAGCAGGCGCAGAATGTCCGCCTCGCGGCTCAGCAGCCCCTCCGCGTGCCGCAAGAAGAAGGGTTTGACGAACGACCGCAGAACCATCGAGCGCCGACCGCCCGGCCCGGAGATGTCCAGACGTCGCATTTCCGACGTCCACCCGCCACGAAGCCGCACCACGCCGTCGATGTGCTCGCCCGCAGACAGCGCCTGCTCCACCCAGGCCCGCGTCGCACCCCAGCCGCGAACGTCAAGATGGGGCGCCCCTTCCCTCGTAGGGCGCCCCAAGCTCGTCAGGCCACGTACGCCCTTACGCCGCATGCTCCACGAACCGTGCCGCCGTCTCCGCCAGCACCTCGCGGCCGTCCCGTGCCCACAGCCCGGCGTTGAAAAGCTCGACCTCGATGGGACCGGTGTAGCCCGCCGCCTCGACGTAGCCCTTCCACTCCCTCATGTCGATCGCGCCGTCGCCGATCTGACCACGGCCGGTGAGGACGCCCTCCGGCAACGGGGTTGTCCAGTCGGCCAGTTGGAAGGTGTGGATGCGGCCGCCTGCGCCCGCGCGGGTGATCTGGGCGGGGGCCTGGTCGTCCCACCAGATGTGGTACGTGTCAACCGTCACGCCCACCTGCTCCGCCGGGAAGCGTTCCGCCAGGTCGAGGGCCTGAGTGAGGGTCGACACCACGCAGCGGTCCGAGGCGTACATCGGGTGCAACGGCTCGATGGCCAGCCGTACGCCCCGCTCCTGCGCGTACGGACCCAGCTCGGCCAGCGCGTCGGCGATGCGCTCCCTCGCGCCGTGCAGGTCCTTCGAGCCCGCCGGGAGGCCGCCGGAGACCAGGACCAGCGTGTCGGTGCCCAGGGTGGCCGCCTCGTCGACGGCCGCCCTGTTGTCGTCCAGCGCCTTCGCCCGCTCGTCCGCGTCGATCGCCGTGAAGAAGCCGCCCCGGCAGAGGGTCGTGACCGTCAGACCCGCCTCGCGGACCAGTTTCGCGGTCTCCTCCACGCCGTACGACTGGACCGGCTCACGCCACAGACCCACGCCCGGTACGCCCAACTCCAGGCAGGCATCGACCAGTTCGGGCAGCGACAGCTGCTTGACCGTCATCTGGTTGATGGAGAAACGCGACAGGGCGGGTACCGATTCGGTCACTGGTTCACTCCGTACAAGGAGAGCAGGTTCTTCATCCGCGCCGCGGCCAGCGCCGGGTCCGGGAACAGGCCAAGACCGTCGGCCAGTTCGTACGCGCGGGCGAAGTGCGGGAGCGAGCGGGCCGACTGGAGGCCGCCGACCATCGTGAAGTGCGACTGGTGGCCCGCGAGCCAGGCGAGGAAGACCACGCCCGTCTTGTAGAAGCGGGTCGGGGTCTGGAAGAGGTGGCGGGACAACTCGACCGTGGGATCGAGGAGTTCGCGGAAGCCCTTCACGTCGCCCGTGTCGAGGACCCGGACGGCTTCTGCCGCCAGGGGGCCCAGCGGGTCGAAGATGCCGAGCAGGGCGTGGCTGAAGCCCTGGTCATCGCCCGCGATGAGTTCGGGGTAGTTGAAGTCGTCGCCCGTGTAGCAGCGGACGCCCTTCGGCAGGCGGCGGCGCAGGTCGATCTCCCGCTGGGCGTCCAGGAGGGAGACCTTGATGCCGTCGACCTTGTCGGGGTGCGCGGCGATGACCTCCAGGAAGGTGTCGGTCGCCGCGTCCAGGTCGGACGAACCCCAGTAACCCTCCAGGGCCGGGTCGAACATCGGGCCCAGCCAGTGCAGGATCACGGGTTCGGAGGCCTGGCGGAGGAGATGCCCGTACACGTCGAGGTAGTCCTCGGGACCGGAGGCCACCGCCGCCAGCGCCCGCGACGCCATGAGGATCGCCTGCGCGCCCGTCCCCTCCACGAGCGCGAGCTGCTCCTCGTACGCCGCCTGGACCTCCGCCAAGGAGCCCGAGGCGAGCTGGTCCGTGCCCACCCCGCACGCGATCAGCCCGCCGACGGCCTTCGCCTCGGCGGCCGAGCGGCGGATCAGTTCCGCCGCGCCCGCCCAGTCCAGGCCCATCCCCCGCTGAGCCGTGTCCATCGCCTCCGCGACGCCGAGCCCGTGCGACCACAGGTGGCGGCGGAAGGCGAGGGTGGCGTCCCAGTCGACGGCCGCGGGTGAGTCGGGGGAGACATCCGCGTACGGATCGGCCACGACGTGCGCGGCGGAGAAGACCGTACGGGAGCTGAACGGGGCGCCCGTGGTGAGGGCGAGCGGTTCCGTGCGCGGAGTGTAGGACCTCAACACCCCGTCCGCACCGGGCAGTTGGATCGTCCCAGTCGTCCCAGTCGTCACAGCGAGATCTCCGGTACGTCGAAACGGCGGCCCTCGGCCGAGGACTTCAACCCCAGTTCGGCGAGCTGGACGCCGCGGGCGCCGGCGAGCAGGTCCCAGTGGTAGGGCGCGTCGGCGTACACGTGCTTGAAGAAGAGTTCCCACTGCGCCTTGAAGCCGTTGTCGAACTCGGCGTTGTCGGGCACCTCCTGCCACTGGTCGCGGAAGACCTCGGTGGCGGGGATGTCCGGGTTCCAGACCGGCTTCGGCGTCGAACTGCGGTGCTGGGCACGGCAGTTGCGCAGGCCGGCGACCGCCGAGCCCTCGGTCCCGTCGACCTGGAACTCCACCAGCTCGTCGCGGTTGACGCGTACGGTCCAGGAGGAGTTGATCTGGGCGATGGCGCCGTTCTCCAGCTCGAAGATGCCGTACGCGGCGTCGTCGGCGGTCGCGGCGTACGGCTTGCCCTGCTCGTCCCAGCGCTGCGGGATGTGCGTCGCGGTCAGCGCTTGTACGGACTTGACGCGGCCGAACAGCTCGTGGAGGACGTACTCCCAGTGCGGGAACATGTCGACGACGATGCCGCCGCCGTCCTCGGCGCGGTAGTTCCAGGACGGGCGCTGGGCGGACTGCCAGTCGCCCTCGAAGACCCAGTAGCCGAACTCGCCGCGGATGGACAGGATCCGTCCGAAGAAGCCGCCGTCGATGAGGCGCTTGAGCTTGAGCAGGCCGGGGAGGAAGAGCTTGTCCTGGACCACGCCGTGCTTGATGCCCTTGGCATTGGCCAGCCGGGCCAGCTCCAGGGCACCGTCGAGGCCGGTCGCGGTCGGCTTCTCGGTGTAGATGTGCTTTCCGGCCTCGATGGCCTTCTTGATGGCGCCCTCGCGGGCGGAGGTGACCTGCGCGTCGAAGTAGATGTCGACGGCCGGGTCGTCGAGTACGGCGTCGAGGCTGGTGGACCAGTGCTCGATGCCGTGCTGGTCCGCGAGCGCCTTCAGCGCGTGCTCACGGCGGCCGACGAGCACGGGCTCGGGCCACAGCACGGTGCCGTCGCCCAGGTCGAGTCCGCCCTGTTCGCGCAGGGCGAGGATGGAGCGGACGAGATGCTGGCGGTAGCCCATGCGTCCCGTCACGCCGTTCATCGCGATGCGCACCGTCTTGCGTGTCACGTCATTCCCTTCGTACGCGTCCTGCGCCGCGTACGCCCCACAGGTGAACAGGTGAGCGTTACAGCAAGCGCTTTCTATGTGATGAGAAGCTAGCCTCTGTGCAGCGGATCGGACAAGACCGCGCGGTGGTGAGATGTGCGAGACATGCGGTCGTGTGCGGGATGTACATACGTAGAGGCCTGACCGGAGGACGATAGATGACCGTGACCCTGGCGGACGTGGCGGCTCGCGCGCAGGTCTCGCCCGCCACCGTGTCCCGCGTACTGAACGGCAACTACCCCGTGGCGGCAACGACGCGGGAGCGGGTACTGCGGGCCGTGGACGAGCTGGACTACGTACTGAACGGCCCGGCGAGCGCACTGGCCGCCGCCACCTCCGACCTGGTCGGGATCCTGGTCAACGACATCGCCGACCCCTTCTTCGGGATCATGGCGGCGGCGATCCAGTCCGAGATCGGCGGACCCGGCGGGCGCGCGGGCGGGGAACGGCTTGGCGTCGTCTGCAACACGGGCGGCTCCCCGGAGCGCGAACTCACCTATCTCACGCTCCTTCAGCGCCAACGCGCCGCCGCGGTCGTACTGACCGGCGGCGCCGTCGAGAACACCGCGCACGCGACGGCCGTCGCGACGAAGCTGCGCAAGCTGGCGGACGCGGGGACCCGGGTGGTGCTGTGCGGACGTCCGCCCGCACCGGCCGACACCGACGCCGTGGCGCTCACGTTCGACAACCGCGGCGGCGGCCGGGAGCTCACCGAGCACCTGATCGAACTCGGCCATCGCCGCATGGGCTACATCGCGGGCCCCGAGGAGCGGACCACGACCCGCCACCGCCTCGAAGGCCACCGGGCCGCGCTCGCCGCGCACGACATCCCCGACGACCCCGCGTGGACCGTCCACGGCCGCTACGACCGCCGGGCGGGTTACGAGGCGACCCTCGAACTCCTGCGCCGCGAGCCGTCGTTGACGGCCATCGTCGCCGCGAACGACACCGTCGCGCTCGGCGCGTGTGCCGCTCTGCGCGACTCCGGGCTGCGTATCCCCGATGACGTCTCGGTCGTCGGGTTCGACGACCTGCCGTTCAGCGTCGATGCGGTGCCCGCGCTGACGACGGTGCGGTTGCCGCTGTCGGAGGCGGGGGCCCTGGCCGGGCGGGTCGCTATGGGGCGGGAGGAGGCGCCGGAAGGTGGGATTGTGACGGTGCGGGGGGAGTTGATGGTGCGGGGGTCTACGGGGGTTCCCAAGGAGTAGGGGGGCGGGGCGCCTACGGGGGTGGCGGGTTCGGTTCGTGGGCGAGTGCGGGTTCGTTGTGGCTGGTCGCTCCCCCACTCTCGAATTCTCCCCCAGTGCCTTAAGGGCCTGGGGGGACCCCCAGAGCGGGGGGACCCCCATCGCGGCGGAGCCGCACATTGATACAGCCCCGCGCCCCTAAGAGGCCTGCGGCCTCCTTAGCGGTGCTGGTCGCGCCCGCGCGAGAGCCGCAGATGTGACAGCCTCGCGCCCCTGAAGAGCGCGGTAGCGAACCGAGCCATGGACGAGGCGCCGTCGTCGGTCTACCCTCAGGACAGCGATATCTCTGACTGAGTCAACCATCTCGAGGTTCGGCCCATGACCATCCAGGACATCCGCTCGTTCAACCGCTTCTATACGAACGTCATCGGCGCGCTGGACTACAGCCGCCAGTTGTACGCCCCGTACACGCTGACCGAGGCCCGGGTGCTGTACGAACTCGCGCACTCACTCCGTACGGACGCCGCCGATCTGCGTGGTGAACTGTCGTTGGACGCCGGGTACTTGAGCCGCATCCTGGCGAAGTTCGAGCAGGACGGGCTGATCGAGCGCGCGCCCTCCGAGACGGACACCCGGCGGCGTCACATCACGCTCACCGTGCGCGGACGCGAGGCGGCCGATCTGCTGGACGAGCGTTCACGGGAAGCGGTCGGTTCACTGCTGGCCACCGTTCCGGCGGACGACCGGCCCCGCCTGACCGAGGCGATGCGCACGATCCGGGACGTTCTGTCCGACGACCGGCCTCCCCCACTCTCGGCTTCTCCCCCACTCTCGGCTTCGCTCGAGCGGGGGGACCCCCATCGCCGCGAGGACGTCGTCCTGCGGGACCCCGGCCCCGGCGACCTCGGCTGGATCGTGCAGCGCAACGCCGCGCTGTACGCCGCCGAGCATGGGTTCAACACGGACTACGAGGGCCTGGTCGCCCGGATCGTCGCGGACTTCGCGGAGGATCACGACCCGCATCTGGAGCGGGCGTGGATCGCGGAGCTGGACGGTCGCGCGGTGGGCTGCGTGATGTGCGTACGGGACGAGGCGCCGGGAGCCGCACGCCTGCGCCTCCTCCTCGTCGAACCGGACGCGCGCGGCCTCGGTATCGGTGACCAACTCGTGCGTGCCTGCATCGAGTTCGCGCGGGGCGTCGGCTACCGCGAAATGGTCCTGTGGACGAACGACGTACTGTCCGCGGCCCGCAAGATCTACCAGCGCCACGGCTTCGTCCTCCTCGCCGAAAAGCCGCACCGTTCCTTCGGTGTGGACCTCGTCGGCCAGGACTGGCGCCTGGACCTGCACGGCGCACAAGATTGACCCTGCCCAGCAGGTGGGGGCGGCAGGTAGGGTCCGGAGCATGAAGTTGGCCTTCTCCACGCTCGGCGTTCCCGGACTGCCCATCCCCGATGTGCTGCGGCTCGCGGCCGCGCACGGCTACCACGGTGTCGAGCTGCGCGCGCATCCCGAGGAGCCGGTCCACCCCGGCATAGACCTGAGCCGGCGAGCCGACGTGGCCGCCGAGTTCAAGGCGGCCGGTGTCGAGATCCTGGGGCTTGCGGGATACGCGCGCGTGGCCGCACCGGGCGACGACGAACCCGTACTCCAGGAGATCCGCGAACTCCTGGAGCTGGCCCGCGACCTGGGCGCCCCCTTCATCCGCGTCTTTCCCGGCGGCGGCACCGACCAGAGCCCCGGGGAGGCCGACGCGACGGCCGCGCGGCGTCTGGGCACGGCCGCGGAGTACGCCGCCGATCTTGGCGTACGCATCCTCCTGGAGACCCACGACTCGCACCGCACGGGCGCGGACGCCATCCGTGTCCTCGGCCTCGTCGGCCACCCCCGCGTCGGCGCCCTCTGGGACGTCATGCACACCTGGCTCGGCGGCGAACAGCCCGGCTCGACGTACGCCGCGCTCTCGCCGCACCTCGGCTACGTCCAGGTCAAGGACATCGCGTCCGCCGACGACACCACCCCGCTGCCGCTCGGCGCGGGTGTCCTCCCCCTCACCGAGTGCGTGGAACTCCTCTCCCGCGAGGGCTGGGACGGCTGGCTGTGCTGGGAGTACGAGAAGCGGTGGTACGAGTCGGCTGCGCCGCTTCCAGGGCTGCTGGGGGCGGGGAGGGAGCATCTGTCGCGCCTGCTCAACGAGTCGGCGTAGGGCCACAGGGGATGCTCGTCCGCGAAGCTCTCCGAACCCTCGGCCTCGCCTGGCGCCCCCTCTACGGCCTGGCCCTGCGCGTCACCGCCCTCACCACCCTCGTCGGAGGCGGCATCGTCGCGGGCGGATTCCTCGTGGGGTGGGACAGCTTCGAGGCCGCCCGGTCAGACGCTGAGGCAGCCATCGCCGCCGAGGACTCCTACGTCGCGTACGCCGATCAGATGGACACCCTGGAAGACATCGGTCTCGGAGTCACGGTGCTGCTTCTGGCCCTCGCCGCCGCAGTCGTCTGCGTGATGCAGACCGCGCACACCGTCGCCCTGGACCACAGCCTGGACGGTGAAGGGCGCCTGACCGTCAAGGAGTTATGGGCCCGGGCACGCCCGCACGTCGGCGTCGCGTACTGGGTGCAGTGGCGGAGTTGGGTACGGGTGGGCGCCATAGCCTTTCTCGGGTTCGCGCTGTGGGTCGCCGTCGAGGCGGGCGAGGTGCCCGGTGTGGAGCGCACGGGGATCGGTGAGACCGCGACGATGCAGTACCGAATCGTGGGCTGGGGTCTGCCGATCGCGATCGCGGGACTCGGCCTGCTCGTGTACTTCCGTTACTGCGTGGCCACCGCCGCGCTCGTGTCGGAGAACACCTCTTCCCGGGCGGCCGTGAAGCGCGCCTGGGCGCTCACCAAGGGCGCGCCGTGGAAGACCTACGGCATCGGCCTGCTTCTCACGGCCTTCGTCGTGCTCGGCTTCGTCGTCCTGCGGTACGCGGCCACTCCCCTGGCCCACCCGATCGGCCTGGCCATGCTCTGGCTGAGCGGTGACAACGTGTGGGTCACCGGCGTACTGGTCCTGATCACCCCGACGGCCATCGCGCTGCTGCTCATGCCGTTGGTGGTCCTGCCGCCCGTGTGCACGGTGGTGGCCCAGCTCTACAGGGATCTGCGCGTGCTGGAGAGCGACGGCCGCGTCACCTCCGCGGTGTGATGCCCGGCGCGATGCCCAGGGTGCGCGGGTCCCAGTGACGTCGGTTTGAATTGCAAACCAACCTCATCCGCCATGGATACCTCATTGGCATGACCCTGTAACACCCCTGACGGAGGCTCAAGAAGCACTCCGGCCTCACCCGCAACTCACCCCCCACCGGGCCGGGTTGATCCAACGATGCAGCCTCGGTCCGCCAGGGCCGTGGGCTGTGGGCGAGGAGGAATTGGATGGTTGCAGAGGCATCTCGCCGCGGCTTCCTGAGATCCGTCGGGATCGCGGGCGGCGCCGGAATGCTGTACTCGGCGATGGGGGCCCTGGGGCTCGCGCCGGTCCCGGAGGCTCGGGCCGAGGCGTACCGGGCGCCCCGGAACGGCGACTTCGAACTCACCGGGCGCGGGCGCAAGAAGGTACTCATTCTCGGTGGCGGCATTGCCGGGCTGGCGACGGCGTACGAGCTGGGCAAGGCGGGCTACGACTGCCGGATCCTGGAGGCCAAGGACCGCCCGGGCGGACGCAACTGGACGGTCCGCGGCGGCACCACGCTGACCGATCTGGACGGGCGTACGCAGAAGGGTGCGTTCTCCGAGGGCCAGTACATGAACGCGGGCCCGGCCCGGCTGCCGCAGACCCACGTCACGCTCGAGTACTGCCGCGAACTCGGCGTTCCCCTCGAGGTGTTCACCAACCAGAACGCCAACGCGTACATCTACCAGGAGAAGAGCGCCGCCCTCGCGGGCAAGCCGATGCGCTGGCGTACGGCGAAGGCCGATGTCTACGGCTATGTCTCCGAGCTGCTCGCCAAGGCCACCGACCAGGGCGCCCTGGACAAGGAGCTCACCGCCGCCGACAAGGAAGGCCTCATCGCGTTCCTGCAGAACTTCGGCGCCATCAAGGGCAAGGCGGACGGCTTCGCGTACACCGGCAGCGACCGTCGCGGCTACTCGGTCGAACCTGGCGCGGGCTTCGAGGAGGGCACGGTGCTCGGCCCGGTGCCCTCCCTGTCGGACGTGGTCGCGAGCGGCGTCGGGCAGCGCTTCTCCTTCGAGTTCGGCTACGACCAGGCCATGCTGATGTTCCAGCCGGTGGGCGGGATGGACGCGATCCCGTACGCGCTCGCCAAGGCCATCGGCCAGGACCGGATCACCTACGGCGCCAAGGCGATGGAGGTGAAGAACCTTCCGGACGGCGCCGAGGTCACCTACGAGGACGCCGAGGGCCGTATCCGCAGCCGGCGCGCCGACTTCGTCGTGGCGGCGGTTCCGCCCATGGTCATGGCCCGTATCAAGCACAACCTGGGCGCGGACGTCACCGCGGCGCTGAAGTATCCCGTGGCGACCCCCGTCGGCAAGATCGGGCTCGAGTACCGCAGCCGCTGGTGGGAGACGGACGAGCAAATCTACGGCGGCATCACACCGACCGACACGGACCTGTCCACCATCTGGTACCCGTCGTACGGCTATCAGGGCCGCCGCGGCACGCTCATCGGCTACTACAACTTCGGTGACAACGCTGTCGCGTACGGCGATCTGCCGCACGCCGAGCGGCTGAAGCGGGCGGTGAGCCGGGGTGTGAAGATCCACGGCGACAAGTACCGCACCGAACTCGACCGCTCCTTCAGCGTCGCCTGGCACCGCACGCCCCACATCGAGGCGGGCTGGGTCGGCTGGCCCTCGCAGACCGGCCCCGAGTACAGGCTGCTCAACCAGCCCGCGGGACACGTCTACTTCGCCGGCGACTGGCTCAGCCACGTCATCGCCTGGCAGCACGGAGCGTTCACCTCGGCCCGCAAGGTCGTGACCGGGATCCACGAGAGGGTGATGGCGGGATGAAGCGGCGTACGAAGGTTTTCGTCGGTACGGCCCTGACCGGGGCACTGCTGACCGGCTCCGCGACAGTGGCCGGCGCCAAGGGCTGGTGGTCGCCGGGCCCGAAGGAGGTACGGGTCATGCTGCCCGAGGGGCAGTCCAACCCTGCCATCGCCAACGGCGTGGCGACGGGCGGGGAAGTCGCCGTCTACCAGAGCAGCGGTCTCGGCCCGTCCGCGCTGAACCCGGCCGCGCCGGAGGGCACGCCCGAGCGCTACACCGACCCCACCCTCACCGAAGGGGCGCAGGGCGTCACGATCACCGAGGCACAGGCGCTCGTCGTCCTCCGCAACATCAAGACCAACCTCGAGACCGCGGGCGTGAAACCGGCCGACGTCATCACGATGAAGGCCTACCTGATGAAGCCGCCGGGCGCCGAGATCGCCGACTACGCGGGCTGGAACCGCGCGTACCGGCAGTACTTCGCGAACATCGACCTGAAGTCGCTCCAGGTCGTGCCGGTGCCCATGGGCACTTCGGCCCCCAAGGCGCCGCTGCTCGCCAACAAGGCCCGCCCGGCGCGGGCGACGATGGAGGTCGCCTCGCTGGCCGTGCCGGGGTGGCTCGTCGAGGTCGAGGTGACGGCGACGTACAACAAGAAGCGCTGATCGGCGAGTTCGGTGAGTTCAGCGGGTTCACAGGTTGGTTGCGGCGCTCCGGCCCAAAACAGTGCCGCAGCAACCTCCTTGGACACGGTGGTGCGTTCCCGTACCAATTTCCGGGAATCGGGCCGATCCGGGGAACCCATCCCCGCCACCCGCCGTCCAATCCGCAGGCTGCCGGATGAGTCTCCGCTGTGCGGTGTCGGCCCTCGCTGCTGGCTGCGATCGCTGACCTACCCTCTCCAACCGCCTGCGGCCGGCAGCATGCCGCCATCGGCGCGCCCCCTCCAACTGCGCCGGTGGCGGCCCCTCCGCCGACCGCCAAGGCGCTCCGCTGGAAGCACAGTTGAACCCGCGGGTCCGTTGTGGCTGGTCGCTCCCCCACTCTCGGCTGCTCCCCCAGTGCCTTAAGGGCCTGGGGGGACCCCAGATCGGGGGGGGGAGACCCCCAGAGCGGGGGGACCCCCATCGCGGCGGAGCCGCAAATAGACACAGCCCCGCGCCCCTGACGGGTGCTCGCGGGGTGCATCGAACCGGCCGACAGACTGCCGGTGCAGCGGGCGGACGACCCGGATCAGGTGCTGTATCCGATCGGGCACGGGCTGAGCTACTAGGCCCTGGTCGGACAATGGGTCGAGTTACTCGAGTTTGCCTCGCGATGTCCGCTCCGATCACTCCAGCCGACCTGCTTTTCTGCTGGGGGTCCGGGGGTTACCCCCCGGGAAAACGCAGTACTAGGCCCTTGTCGGACATCGGGCGACGTACGGCTGTACAGTCCGCCGTACGCCACGTACGCCGCACACCCGGCGCACCGCCCCCAAAAGACGCAAAGCACCCCGCACGTCTGGCGTGGGCCCGCTGTGGCGGGTCACGCTGGGCGGGGGTATCGGGGGGGAGCAGTCATGCACAAGGCACGGTGTGGGTGGGTGGTGTGCGCGCTGCTGGTGATCGTGGCGGCGCTCACCGGGTGCGACCGGATTTCGGGATCCGCGGATTCCGGGGAGGGCCGGCTCGGCGAGAGCGAGCAGGTGACGCCTACGCGGACCGCCGGGTTCGGGGCGCAGTTCCTCGGGGTGGACGAGTGCAGTTCGTTCGGGCGCACGTCGTTCACCGAGGTGCCGTGCGCCAGTGAGCGGGCGGCGGCGCGGGTCGTGGCGCGCCATGACGGCAAGCAGAGCGAAGGTCCGGCGTGCCCCGCCACCACGGACTTCGTGCTGCACATCAGCGAACAGAAACCGTCCGCGGACGAGGACGGCGACGGCGCGGTCCCGCAGGGGTACGCCTGTATGCGCAATCTGCAGAAGCCTCACCCCGGCGACCCGGGCGGCGGCGGAGGCCCGCGCACGATCGTCGGTGACTGCGTCTACAGCGCGGGCGAAGGCGAGGTCCGTGAGACGGCGTGCGACGGCAAGGGCGAGAAGTCGCCCGAGTACAAGGTGGCGTCGGCGGTCGAGAAGCGTGCCGACTGTCCCGCGTCGACAGTCCTGTACGTCCAGCTCGGCGGGCCGAAGCCGGTGGGCTGCGCCCGCCCGCTGTAGTCAACGGACGGGCGCAGCACGGCAGTTGCTCTGCCGGGAGCCGGGAGCAATTACGGCTTTACGGCCGCAGCTGGCGCTCCGCGCTGTGCTTGTCCAGCTTCCTGTCGAACTTGGCCAGCGGCTTCGCCTTCGACGGGTCCTCCTGGACCGTGGCGGAGGCGACGCCCGCCCACTTCAGGATGCGGGCCGTGGCGAGGGCCTTCTCGTCGGCGACGAGGCCGGCGACATTGGCGCCGTGGTTCGCCCCGGGAGCCGTGAAGATGTACGAGTCACGGGCGCCCTTGCCCAGGTGGAACGGCTCGGAGCCCCACGGGTCGTTCTCGCCGTACACGTACAGCATCTGCTTGGCGTTGTGCTTGACCCAGGTGTCGACGTCGCGCATCGCCCACGGCTGGAACTTCATGGAGATGTCGCGCGGCACGAAGTTCCGCGGCGGCTGGTAGCCGTAGCGGATCAGCCCCGACTCGATGTGCGGGAACTCGATGTCCGGCGCCCCGAGTTGCGTACCCGCCTGGTAGTAGTACGGCGTGTACTGCTCCAGGCCCTGGTCGGCGTAGGCGGAGAAGCCGACGATCGTGTCGATCGTGCTCCAGATCTCGTCGTCGGTGGCGTTGGCGGCGTCCGCCGGGATGGTGTCGCAGTCGGCGAGCAGGCTGTACTGCCAGAAGCCCCACACATAGTCGAGTACGACGGCCTCGTACGCCTTGTCCAGGCTGCCGACCGTGTTGAAGGTCAGGCCCTCCGCGTCGGCGTAGTCCTTGTAGCGCTTCTCCAGCGGCTCACGGCGTACGAGCGCCTCGCGCTGCACGGCGTTCAGCTTGTCGCGGCACTCCTTGGTGCCGACGTTCGCGAAGAACCGGTCGTACGCCGAATCCTCCTTGTTCACCACGTCGTTGGGGGCGACGTACGCGACGACGCCGTCCATGTCGCGCGGGTAGAAGCGCTCGTAGTACGTGGCGGTCATGCCGCCCTTCGAGCCGCCCGTGGAGAGCCACTTCTTGTCGTAGACCTTCTTGAGGGCCTTGAAGATACGGTGCTGGTCGCTGGCCGCCTGCCAGATGTCGAGCTTGGACCAGTCGGCCGGGTCGGGGCGGGACGGAGTGAAGAAGCGGTACTCCATCGAGATCTGGTTGCCGTCCACGATCTGGGTCGGCTCGCTGCGGCGCGGCGTCGTCGAGACGTTGTAGCCGCTGGTGAAGAACACCGTCGGGCGTGCCGTGTCCTTGTGCAGCACCGTGATGCGCTGCTGGAACGTGCCCTTGGACGGGTGCCGGTGGTCGATCGGCTGGGTGTAGTTGAGGACGAAGTAGCGGTAGCCGGTGTAGGGCTTCTCCTCGATCAGGCTCATGCCCGGTATCGCGAGGAGACGGTCCTTGATGTCGGCGGTTGCCTCCGGCTGGGCGGCGGTGGCTTCTGGCTGGGCGGCGGTGGCCGCGCCGGCCGTACTCACGGTGCCTATGAGCACCACGAGCGACAGCAGCCATCTGAGCGTCTTGCGCATGCACACTCCCCTGGAGAACACAGATGTCCGCCGGAACTTAGCGGAGCAACTCCGTTGAGGCCAGGGGATGTTGGGCGCATTCCGGACAAGGGTGCGACCTGCTGGAAATTCGTTTCCAAGGTGCGGGTCCGTTGTGGCTGGTCGCGCAGTTCCCCGCGCCCCTGAAAAAAGGGGCCTGCGGCCCCCTTTTTTTCAGGGGCGCGGGGTCATAGGCGGATCCAGCCTGAGCTTGCCGAGTCTGAGCCGACTGTGCCCTTTATCAATACGCGGCGGTGGCCGGCGTGGACCGTTACCGGGCCTGCGTGGTGTTTGAAGAGGCCTTTGTTTACGGCTGGTCGGGCTCGCCATGCTCGTACGCTCACGGACATGTAGGTGCGGGTGCCCTGCCTCTCGCGGAGGGTCACCGCGCAGACGTAGCCGCGCTTCTTGTAGATCTGGACGGACCCGGTGGAGAAGGGCAGCGTGCGGACCTTGCGGCCGGAGCAGAGTGCCGCCGCCTCCGCGGTGCCCGTGTCCGGGCCCGCGAGGGACAGCATTCCGGAAGCGGTCAGTACAGCCACACCGAGCGCCATATGACGGCGTATCGCGCTCTTGTCCACTGTTGTTCCTCCCGCAGCAATCGGCGTACTCCGTCTACGGACGCATGACGTAGGCCGTCTGGTTGCCTGGTGGAAGGGAAGTCGAGCAAAGACTAGGCAATCGGGGCGGTGACCGGCTCCCCGAGGAACATCTGCCACAACTCCGCGTACCGGCCGCCGCGTTCGAGCAGTTCCTCGTGTGTGCCGTCCTCCGCCACCCGGCCGTGGTCCATGACCACGACCCGGTCCGCGCGGGCCGCCGTGGTGAGGCGGTGGGCGACCACCAGTGTGGTGCGGCGGCCCGCGATGCGGTCGGTGGCCTGGTTGACCTGGGCCTCGGTGGCCAGGTCGAGCGCGGCGGTGGCCTCGTCGAGGAGGAGGATGTCCGGGTCGACGAGTTCGGCTCGGGCGAGGGCGATCAACTGGCGTTGTCCGGCGGAGAGATTGCGGCCGCGTTCGGCGACCTCGTGGAGGTAGCCGCCGTCGAGCGTGGCGATCATGTCGTGCGCGCCGACCGCGCGGGCGGCGGCCTCCACCTCGGCATCGGTGGCGTCGGGGCGGCCGTAGGCGATGGCGTCCCGGACCGTGCCCTGGAAGAGGTACGCCTCCTGGGGGACGACCCCGAGACGGTGCCGGTACGAGGTGAGGTCCAGCGCACGCAGATCCGTGCCGTCGACGGTCACCCGCCCGCCCGTCGGGTCGTAGAACCGGGCAACCAGCTTGACCAGCGTCGACTTGCCCGCGCCGGTTTCGCCGACGAAGGCGACGGTCTGTCCGGCGGGGATGTGCAACTTCACGCCGCTCAGGGCTTCTTCGTCGTCCTTGTACGCGAAGTCGACGTCCTCGAAGGCGATCTCCCCCCGCAGTGACGGGACTTCGAGCGCCTTGTCGGCGGCCTTGGTGGAGGTCGGCTCCTGGAGCAGTTCCTGGACGCGGCCCAGCGAGACGCTCGCCTGCTGGTAGCCGTCGAAGACCTGCGAGAGCTGCTGCACGGGCGCGAAGAACAGGTCGATGTACAGCAGATACGCGACCAGCGCACCGGTGGTGAGCGTCCCCGCGTCGATCCGCCCCGCGCCCACGATGATCACCGCGGCCGCCGCGACCGACGACAGGAACTGCACGAAGGGGAAGTACACCGAGATCAGCCATTGCCCCCGGATCCGCGCCTTGCGATAGCTGTCGCTGCCTTCCGCGAACCGCCGCCGGCCGCCCCGCTCACGCCGGAACGCCTGGACGATCCGCAGCCCGGCCACCGACTCCTGAAGGTCCGCGTTCACCACGGAGACGCGCTCACGGGCGAGTTCGTACGCCTTCACACTCGCCCGGCGGAAGAACACCGTGGCGATGATCAGCGGCGGCAGCGTCGCGAAGACGACGAGCGCGAGCTCCACGTCGATCACGAGCAGCGCGGCCATGATGCCGAAGAAGGTGACGACCGAGACGAAGGCGGTGACGAGTCCCGTCTGCAGGAACGTCGACAGGGCGTCCACGTCGGTCGTCATCCGGGTCATGATCCGGCCCGTCAACTCCCGCTCGTAGTAGTCGAGTCCGAGCCGCTGGAGCTGCGCGAAGATCTTCAGCCGGAGCGCGTACAGGACCCTCTCGCCCGTACGTCCCGTCATACGGATCTCACCGGTCTGCGCCACCCACTGGACGATCACGGTGAGCAGGGCCAGCAGGGACGCCGTCCACACCGCGCCCTCGGCGACCTTGGTGACACCGTCGTCGATGCCGTTGCGGATCATGACCGGCAGCAGCAGGCCCATGCCCGCGTCGACGGCGACGAGGCCGAGGCTGACGAGAAGGGGAAGTCCGAAGCCCCGCAACAGTCTGCGGAGCCCGTACGACTCCTCCGGGGTGACCGCCCGCGCCTCGTCGATGCCGGGCTTGTCGTCCGCCGGGGGCAACGCCTCGACCTGGGCAAGGAGTTCGGGTGTCGCCGGCATCCCGTCCATGGCCGCGTCCCGGGGCTCACGGTCCCCGGTCCACAGCTTGGGCGTGATCCCGCGCTCGGCGTCGAACTCGGCGTCCAGCTCGTCCCGTACGGACGTGTCCTCGACGGGACAGGCGGGCTGTGCGTGACCTGGCGAGACGCCGCCCAGCTCGTCCGGGTCGGTGAGCAGCTGCCGGTACAGCGGCGAGCGCTGCTGGAGCTCCTCGTGCGTACCGATGTCGGCGAGCCGTCCGCCGTCGAGGACGGCGATGCGGTCGGCGAGGTTGAGCGTGGAGCGGCGGTGGGCGATGAGGAGGGTCGTACGGCCCTCCATGACGTGCTTGAGGGCCTCGTGGATCTCGTGCTCGACGCGGGCGTCCACGGCTGAGGTCGCGTCGTCGAGGACCAGCAGGCGCGGATCGGTGAGGATCGCGCGGGCCAGGGCGACGCGCTGGCGCTGCCCGCCGGAGAGCGTCAGTCCCTGCTCGCCGACCTTGGTGTCGTACCCGTCCGGCAGCTCGGCGATGAACCGGTCCGCCTGCGCGGCCCGCGCGGCGGTCTCGATCTCCTCCTGGGTGGCGTCGGGGCGGCCGTACGCGATGTTGGCGCGCACGGTGTCCGAGAAGAGGAAGGAGTCCTCGGGGACGAGCCCGATCGCGGCGCGCAGCGATTCGAGCGTGAGCTCGCGCACGTCGTGGCCGCCGACGAGGACGGCGCCGCGTGTGACGTCGTAGAAGCGCGGGAGGAGGAGGGACACCGTCGACTTGCCGGACCCGGAGGAGCCGACCACGGCGAGGGTCTCGCCCGGGCGGATCTCGAAGCTGAGCCCGTCGAGAACGGGTTGCGAGGCGTCTTCGTACCCGAAGGCCACGTCGTCGAACTCGACGGTCGCGGGCGCGTCGGCCGGCAGCGGCTTCGTACCGTCCTCGATGGCCGGCTCGATGTCGATCAGCTCGAGAACGCGCTCGGCACCGGCACGGGCCTGCTGCCCGACGGTCAGCACCATGGCGAGCATGCGAACGGGCCCGACGAGCTGGGCGAGATACGTCGAGAAGGCGACGAACGTACCGAGCGTGATGTGCCCGCGTACGGCGAGCCAGCCGCCGAAGGCGAGCATCGCGACCTGCCCGAGCGCGGGCACGGCCTGCAGTGCGGGGGTGTACCGGGAGTTCAGCTTGATGGTCCGCAGCCGCCCCGCGAAGAGCCGCCGCCCGACCTCCCGCAGCTTCCCGGTCTCCTGGTCCTCCTGCCCGAACCCCTTCACCACGCGTACGCCGCTGACGGCGCCGTCGACGACTCCCGCGACGGCGGCGGCCTGACCCTGCGCGTACCAGGTGGCGGGGTGCAGCCGGGTGCTGCTGCGCTTGGCGATGAACCACAGGGCGGGGGCGACGGCCAGCGCGACGCCGGTGAGCGGGAGGGACAGCGAGGCCATGATCCCGAGGGAGATCAGGAACAGCAGCACGTTCCCGATGGTCATCGGGAGCATGAACAGCAGGCTCTGGATCAGCTGGAGATCACTGGTCGCCCGCCCCACGACCTGCCCGGTCGACAGCTCGTCCTGCCGCCGCCCGTCGAGCCCGGTGATCGCCTTGTACATGTCGGTGCGCAGGTCGTGCTGGACGTCGAGGGCGAGTCGGCCGCCGTAGTAGCGCCGGATGTACGTGAAGACGTAGACGAGGAAAGCCGCCCCGATGAGGGCACCTGCCCAAGGGGCCATGTCCCGGCTCTTGTCCCCGATGACGTCATCGATGATCACCTTGGTGACGAGCGGGACCAGCGCCATGACCGCCATACCGGCGAGCGAGGAACCGAGCGCGAGCACGACGTCCTTCGGATACCGCCACGCGTATCCGGCGAGCCGCCGTGCCCAGCCGCTCGACTCCCCCTGTTGCGCTGCCACGCCGGTGCCTCCCGTAGATCCTTCAGATCCTTGTCCGCCGGAAGGCACCAACGCGATCGGAACCGGATTTCATCCCTCCGCAATATTCGGAGCAACAGCCGGAGGCGAAACGGTCAGAGACGTACGCGCAGGGAGTAGAAGCGGGTGATCTGTGCTGCGTTCTGGTTGTCGTCGCTGGCCAGGAGGACCTTGAGACGGCCGTGGCGGTGGCCGGTGACGGTCATGGCCTCGATGTTGTCGAGGAGGGGGTTGGGCTGGGGCTGTTTGGCGGTGGCGCCGAGGGTGGGGCAGTTCACGAGGTCGGCGAGGAGGGTTTTCCTGACCAGGCGTACCTCGTTCTGGCCGGTCAGGTTCTCGACGCCGCTCGTGTCCGTGGCGCGGCGGAGGTCGGCGGCATAGAGGCGGACCGTGTTGCCGACGCCCGGCGTGAAGCCGCGTTCCAGGACGAGGAGGCGGCCGTCGGGGGTCGCGGCGGTCTCGACGACGCCGAGGCCGGTGTCCGTGCGGTAGCCGTACTGGGCCGCGAGGCGGAAGTCCTTCGAGCCGTGGCGGTGCCAGGTCTGGAGGCGGACGATGCCCAGGGTGTCACCGGACAGGGAACCCTCCATGCCGGCCAGCAGGGTGTGGCCGCCGGGGAAGAGGGTCAGGGCCTCGAAGGTCTGGTTGGTGGCGGCACGCCCGGCGGGGGCGACGCGCAGGTACTCCGGCACAGGGAGGCGGGTGAGGATCGCGCCGTCCCGCCCGTACCGGCGAACGGTCGGCTTGCCCTCGGACGACACGAGCCGCGTACCGTCCCGATCGACGACCAGCCCCTCGGAGTCGAGCGCGGCCTTGTTCTCGTCCGCGAGCGCGACGACGGAGCGGGGCTGGAACGTCTTCGGGTCCAGGGTGAAGAGGGACGAACGGTCGGAGAGGGCGGCGAGCTTGCCGTCCCGGTCGACGGCGAGCGCGGAGAAGTTGCCGACGTAGGTGCCTTCGTACGTCGTCTTGTCGAGGGCGTCGGAAAACCCGTCGATGGAGACGGAGGGCGAACAGGCGTTCCGAGATGGGGTTCCCGCTGCGGCCGCGGCGGCCGGGGCTCCGGCGGCGGCTCTGGCCGCGGCGGGCCCGGCGGCGGTCAGGCAGGTGACCGCGGTCAGGCCGGCGGTGAGGGTCGCGAGTACGGATCTCAAGCGCATGCGATCACCGTAGGCGCGGGTGGTTGAGGGGTAAGCAGAAAAGGCGTGAACAGTTCTCCCTGCTGCGTTCAGACGCCGCTCGTTTGAGCGACCAAAGGGCATTGCGTCCATCCGTGTTCACGCTTTTTGCACCCTTGTCGCCCACACTCGGGCCCACACGGAAACTCCCGTATGCCGCAACTCCCGTAAGGTGCGCGGGCTATGGCGACGGAGAGGCGGTCCGGAATATGGCACCAGGGACAGTGGCACGGGATCAGTTGGCAGGCGCGGCGCGGGCGGCGCTGGGAGCTGGGCGGCGGTTGGAGGGAGCCGAACGGGTCGCGGGCGGCAGCAAGAAGGGTGTGTACCGCCTGACGATGGACGACGCGACAACGGCGATCGCCTACGTGTGGGACGACACCGAGAACTACTGGCCGTCGGCCGAGGGCGACGACGACCTCACCGATCCGTTCTCGCCCGGCCTCGGCCTCGACCTGTTCGAGGCCGCCCACACACGGCTGGACGGGCTCGGCGTCCGCGTACCGGCGATACGCCTCCTCGACCGCGACGGCACGCACCACCCGGCCGACCTGGCGATCGTCGAGGACGTCCCCGGAGAGAACCTGGAGAAACTCCTCGCACGCGACCCGCGCACGGCCGCCCCGGTCATGGCCCGCCTCGCAGAGGCGCTGGAGGCGATGCGGCACCACCGGGCACCGACGTACGGCAAGGTGGCCGTGGTCGACGCCGGCGGAACCTCGCGCGGAACGTCATGCGAGGAAGTCGTCCTCGAGCGCGCGCTACGGGACCTCACCGAAGCAGCCTCCCGCGACCCGAGGATCGCGACGGCCCGCGACCGGCTGGAGGAGCGGCTGCACGTGCTGGCCGAGCAGGTGCAGCCGCGCACGCAGTACTCGGTCGTGCACGGCGAACTGGGCCCGGACCACGTACAGGTGGACGCGGACGGTAATCCCGTACTGATCGACATCGAGGGCTTGATGTACTTCGACGTCGAGTGGGAGCACGTCTTCCTGCGCATCCGCCTGAACGACGAGTACGGCCCCCTGGCGGTGTCCGGCCTGGACGAGAACCGACTCGCCCTCTACACACTCGCGCAACGCCTCTCCCTCACGGCGGGCCCGCTACGCCTCCTCGACGGCGACTTCCCCGACCGCGCCTTCATGAAGAGCATCTCCGAACACAACCTGAAGGAGGCGCTGGCATTGGTCTCGGTGCAGTACAGGGCTCCGTACTCAGTGGGACGCTGAGCAAGGGCGACGGCACCCGACATCGGCGGGGCCTCGGGCGCCGCGGCTCTCTGCCATGCGGTGGACTCGGCGGGCGATTGGTCGGCGTTCGTCACGGCCGTCAAGGGCGGCAAGTTCCCAGCCTGAGGGGGCCCAGCGGACCAGTACCCCCTAACAAAAGCGTGAGCACTTCTCCCCGCCGCGTTCAAACACCGCTCGTTTGAGTGCACAAAGGGCATCACGCCCCCGTGTGTTCACGCTTTTCGCACCATAGGGGCCATGAGCCCGCAATCCAGATTCGAGCGCAACCCGTACAGCACGGGACACGTGATCACCACCGTACGCACGCTGATGCGTACCGACGGCCTGGACGTGCCCCTGACCGCCATCGCCCGCAGCTGTGGCACGTCGCGCAACTTCCTCTACGCCAACTGGAAGTCCGCCTCCAAACTGCACCAGCTCGCGCTCAAAGCCGAACTCGCGCACGCTTTTGACGAGGCACAACGCACCAGCCCCAGCGACGGCACCACTCAGGGGATCATCGACCACCTGACCCACGTGGCGCGTGTCGTCCGCCGCCATCCGACCACGGCCGCGATCGCCCGCTCCTCCCCCATGGCGCTCGCAGCGGCGCACACGGCGATCGAGGGCCCGCTGGTAGAGGTCGCGACGGAACGGATCGGCGATCTGCTCTACCCGCTCGTCCCGCGCGGCGGGGTCTGGGGCGACCTCGCGTTGAAGTCCAGGACGTGGAAGATCCTCTGGATCGCCCGCCCCGCTGCTCTCTGCCCCGAAGCAGTCGGCGACCAGCGCTGGGAGAACACTCTGGACGGCGCCTTCACCGAGCTGCTGCGTGATCTGCTCTCCCCCTGGCCTCTCGTCCAGTAACAGCGCTACGCGTCAACCGGTCGTAGGCGTCAACCGGTCCTAGGGACGTAGGTCCTTGTGGATCGCCCGTGCCACACCCTGAATCGTGGTGATGCCGTAGTTCATCGTGCTGTTGCCGTGGGTGAGGACGGAGATCATGTAGTCGCGGCCGCCGCCCTTGAACGTACCGACGCTGTGGACGCGCCAGCCGTGCGTGGACCGCGACAGCCAGCCGTTCTTGACGTGCACGGACACGGAGGAGGGCGCCCCCGCCGGCGTACCCCACCTCTGCGAGGAGATGACCCTCCCCATCAACTTCGATATGTACGCACGGGAGTTGTCGCTCAGGACGGAGTTCCTCGCGGTGACGAGGGCGAGCAGCTTCTGCTCGTCTCGGACGGTGATCTGGGTGAGTCCCCAGTAGCCGTTCGCGCCGGGCTTGGTCTGGGTCATCCCGGCGGCGGCGAGGAAGCCCTTCACCTTGGTCACGCCCAGCTGTCTCCAGAGCGTGCTGGTCGCGGAGTTGTCCGACTTGGTGATCATGGCGGTGGCGAGTTCGGTCTCGCGCTGCGTGAGATACCGGCCATGCTTCCTCGCGTCCCACAGCAGCGTGGCGAGCACGGTCACCTTCACGACGCTGGCCGAGTCGTACGCCGAACTCGCCCGCAGCGTGCAGGTCGTCCGGGTCGTACGGTCGTAGAGACCGACGGCGATCGTGCCGTTGCGGTTCGCGAGGGCAGTGGTGATGTCCCTCTGCAACTTGGCGGCCAGGCCCGCCGTGCCGGACGTACAACTGACCTGCGGCGTCGCCGCAACGGCGGGCCCCGCCCCCGCCACGAACGGCATGAGCACCCCCGCGCCGAGCCCTGCGCACAGCACACGGGCACGCCTGGATATCCGGTGAGTCATGGAGTGCTTCCCATCCCCTTGAAGCAGAACGAGCGCGCTTCAGCACGCTCGCCTTCTCTGACTCATTGAAGTGGCCGAAAGTTGTACACACGTTTCCCGCACGGAAGTTCTGAGCGGTGAGGGGCCCATACGCCCGCCGAGACTGGAGGTCAGTTGCTGGACCATCGGCGGCCCACGCGGTACCGCCGGACGTGTCCGACGTCAACTAGGGCAAGCCCTCCATGACTTGGGGAAAACCCTCGCGCAACGCCAGTAGCTGCTTTCGATTTCAGAACGTCACACAAACGCCTCGTCCCGGTTACGCCGCGAGCCCCTCCCCCGTGCCACTCTCCCGATTGACCAAGTGGTCAACACGCGTAGAACTCAGGCCCTTTGAGTCGGACACCGCGTTCCACGCGTGCCGTCCCCGGGAAAGGACACCCCCCATGTCCGTTGCGCAGACAGGCAGACGAATACGCGGCTGGAAGCCGCTCGCACTGACCGCCGCCGCCGTACTCGTCGGGATCACCTTGCCGGCCGCGGTCGCGAGCCCCGCCGTGGCCACCACCACCGCGTACGACGACACGTACTACGAGGACGCGATCGGCAAGACGGGCCCGGCCCTGAAGGACTCGCTGCACACGATCATCAGCGACCAGACCAGGATCTCGTACTCCGCGGTCTGGAACGCCCTCAAGGCCACGGACCAGGACCCGAACAACAGCAACAACGTGATCCTGCTCTACACCGGCACCTCCCGCAGCAAGTCCCTCAACGGCGGCAGCACCGGCAACTGGAACCGCGAGCACGTCTGGGCCCAGTCCCACGGCGACTTCGGCACCTCGGCGGGCCCCGGCACCGACCTGCACCACCTGCGCCCCGAGGACGTGCAGATCAACAGCATCCGCGGCAACAAGGACTTCGACAACGGCGGCAGCGCGGTCAGCGGCGCAGCCGGCAACTACACCGACTCGAACTCCTTCGAGCCGCGCGACGCCGTCAAGGGCGACGTGGCCCGCATGATCCTCTACATGGCCGTCCGCTACGAGGGCGACGACAGCTGGGCCGACCTGGAGCCCAACGACTCGGTCTCCAACGGCAGTTCCCCGTACCACGGCCGCCTCTCGGTCCTGAAGCAGTGGAACGACGAGGACCCGCCGAGCGCCTTCGAGGAGCGCCGCAACGAGATCATTTACGACACCTATCAGGGCAACCGCAACCCGTTCATCGACCACCCGGAGTGGGTCGAGGCGATCTGGTAACACATCCGGCCTGGCAGCACACCGCGCAGAGGCTCGAACTCCCCGGGTTACCGGGGAGTTCGGTTCAAGCCAAGCTTACAAATGAACAATGAATGTCTTCAGATCGAACAACCGGTGACCTACCGTCCGAGTCTCATCCCGTGAAAGCGCGTCCCCGACGCGCCGAAAGGACCGACTCGAAAGGCACATGCATGTCCCGAGTACGACGCAGGACCCCCACCGCCCGGCTGACCGCCCCCGTGGCCGCCGCGGCGCTGCTCGCCGGAGGGATCAGCACCCTGGCCCTCACCGGGGCCTCCGCCCATGCCGCCCAGGCCGCCCCCACGGCCGAATCGGCGGACGTTGACGTACAGGACGACTTAAACGGGGACGGCTACGCCGACCTGGTCGTCGGCGCGCCGGGCGCCACGATCTCCGGCGCGGCCAAGGCCGGCTACGTGGCCGTCACGTACGGCTCGCCCAGCGGCCTCTCCGCCACCGACAAAAAACTCATCAGCCGCTCCACCAGCGGTGTTCCCGGCTCGGCCACAGCCAACCAGCGCTTCGGGGCGACCTTCACCAAGGGCGACCTGGACAGCGACGGCTACGGCGACCTCGTGATCGCCGGCGGCACCGCAGGCTCCGTCATCCTCTGGGGCTCCCCCTCGGGTCTCACCGGCGGCACGAACATCGCCGGGTACGGGGCCGCTCCGCAGGCAGGCGACTTCGACGGGGACGGCACGACGGACCTGGCCCTGTTCTCCAAGCAGGACGTCGGCGGCGACGACCCCGAGGGCGCCCCGGCCACCCTCTGGAAGGGCCCGGTCACCCGCGCCGGAACGCCCGCCGCCACCCTGAACATCCTCGACAGGTCCGAATGGTGGGGCTACGAGGCGGACGACGCCTCATGCGTCACCAACGGCGGCTGCGAGGACGGCCCCGACTCGATCACCGGACCTGTCGTCTCCGGCCAGGTCGGCGACGTCAACGGTGACGGCAAGGACGACATCGTCCAGTGGGCCTACACCGGCGACGGTACCTGGGGCAACCGGGTGCTGTACGGCGGCAGTTCGGGATTCACCACCGTGCGGGCACCCGGAGACACCGCGGGCGGTCCCCAGCCGGGCACCGGCGTGGGTGACGTGAACGGCGACGGCATCGACGACGTGGTGGTCGGTGCCGACGACGCGAGCGAGAAGGTGCGCATAGCGTTCGGCTCGGCCCAGGGCCTGAACGACGCCGGTGATCAGGCCTTCGACCAGAGCCTGCCCGGCTTCCACGGCGCCCAGGAGCCCGGTGACAACGTTGGCTCCGCGGTCTCGGTCGCCGACGTCACGGGCGACGGCTACGCGGACATCGCGCTCGGCATCTCCGGCGAGGACTTCAGCGGCCTCACCGACGCCGGTTCGTTCGCCCTGGTCCCCGGCAGCGCCTCCGGCGTCACGGGCACCGGCACCCAGGTCTTCCACCAGAACACCGAGGGTGTGCCCGGAGTCGCCGAGACGAACGACGAGTTCGGCGCGGCTGCCGCGCTCCTGGACGTCGACGGCAACGGCCACCGTGACCTCGCCGTCTCCTCGACGGCTGAGAACGCCGACGCCGGAGCGGTCTGGCTCCTGCGCGGCAAGACGAGTGGCCTCACCACCACGTCGGCCTTCGCCTTCGGCCCCGGGACGCTGTCGGCGCCGTCCGCGGACGCACTGTTCGGCTCGGACCTGCGCTGAGCAGCTGAGAATGAGCAGCTGACAAAGCGAGTGACCCAGGACAGGCGTCCGCGCCGCTCCTGGGTCACTCGTGTCCGAGCTGCCTGAGCGCGAACCACAGCTCCATCCGTACGTCCGGATCGTCGAGGTCCACGTCCAGCAGGGCCGCACACCGCGCGACCCGCTGCCGCACCGTGTTCCGGTGCACGGACAGGGCGACCGCCGTGCGGTCCCAACTGCCGTGCAGGGAAAGCCAGGTGCGGAGGGTCTCGGGGAGGGCCGGGTTCGTGGCGATCGGGGCGAGGAGCGTACGGGTGTGAGCCTCGGCCTCGGCCGGCGGAATCAGGCCGGCCAGGCCGAGGCGTTCGCTGTGGCGGACCAGGGGCGTACGGGTGGCCCGCGCGCGAGCCAGCGCGCGGGCGGCCTGCATGTCGGCGGCAGCCCACTCCTGCGGACCGACGGCCGAGCTGACCCCGCACGTCCAGCCGGACTGCGGGGCCGGCTCACGCTCGGCGGGCACGAGGACGCGTACGACCTCCCCGTCCACGTCCAGGTCGACAAGCGCCGAGCCGAGTGCCGCCCCCAGCGCGGACGCGGCGACGGCGTCCGGAGCAGCGGGGCCGTCCGGACACGCGTGCACCACGACCCACCGCTTTCCGCCCAGAAGAGGCGCCACGTCCTCGGGCGCGGCGCCCAGCAGCAGTCGTACGAGAGCCGAGGAGCGGGCCGCGCCGGTACCGCTCTGGTGCTCGCCGGTGAGGAGGGACAGGAGTACGGCGGCGACGGAGGCGATGGTGTGGTCGCCGGGTTCGCGCCGAGGCGCCGCCACTCCGAGCACGAATCTCTGCTCCGTACCGAGGGCGTACGCGGCGAGGTGGGTGCCGTCCACGGTGTCGGTGGCGGAGGAAGGGGCGGGCGTGGGCGTGGCACCGGGACCCTCGACCGGCCGCACGATCGCCGCCAGCTCGGCCAGCGCGCCACTCGCTCCCGGCCTCAACTCCCGCCCCGCAACCGCGACTTCCACCCCGTCGGTCCCGTACAGCACCGCCCGGCCGCCCACCCGCTGAGCCAGTTGCCGCAGGACCGACGGCACCGGGTCCTGCCGGGAGGCCGCCGCGGCCAGGCTCTGCTGGGCCTCGGTCACGCGGCGCAGCTCCGCGTGCCGGGCCTGGGCCATGAGCTGCCAGACCGCCCGGGCCACGCCCGAGAAGGTGGTCTGCGGCGGGACCTCGACCAGCGGCAGCTCGTACGCCTCGCAGGCCGCGACCAGCGCCCGCGGCACCATGTCGTGCACCGGCGCCACCCCGAAACCGAGGGCTGCGCCGCCCGCCGCGACGATCCGGGACACGTAGTCCTCGAAGTAGGTCCCCGAGCCCGCCGCCTCCGGGATGTGCACTCCGGCCGTCAGCAGCAGCTCGCCGCCCAGCAGGTACGGGTACGGGTCCGCCATCTCCGAGGTGTGCGCCCAGTGGACGACGAGGTCCGGATCGGTCGGCCCGGCGATCTGGCGGAGGGCGAGGTCCTCGCGGGCCAGGAGCGCCGCCAGTGGGACCGGTGGGGTGGGAGGGACGGCGGGGTCCTGCATGGTGGACGTTCCCTCCACTCGAGGCGGCTCGAATGGATGAAACGTACACTTCGCAGTCGCTTTCCGGCCACCTAGTGTCGTTGCTCGTCACCCGCAGGCGACACCGAGTGAAGGAGGGCCCTGTGGCCGTCGACTACGCAGTGATCGTCGTCTATCTGGCAGGCATGCTGGCCATGGGCTGGTGGGGCATGCGCCGCGCCAAGTCGAAGAGCGAGTTCCTGGTGGCGGGCCGCCGCCTCGGTCCCACCATGTACTCCGGCACCATGGCCGCGATCGTCCTCGGCGGCGCGTCCACCATCGGCGGCGTCGGCCTCGGGTACCAGTACGGGCTCTCCGGCGCCTGGATGGTCTTCACCATCGGCCTCGGGCTCCTCGCCCTGTCGGTCTTCTTCTCCGCCCGCATCGCCCGGCTGAAGGTCTACACCGTCTCCGAGATGCTCGACCTGCGCTACGGCGGACGGGCCGGCGTCATCTCCGGCGTCGTCATGTGGGCGTACACGCTGATGCTCGCCGTCACGTCCACCATCGCGTACGCCACGATCTTCGACGTCCTCTTCGACATGAACCGCACGGTCGCGATCGTCCTCGGCGGCTCGATCGTCGTCGCGTACTCGACGCTCGGCGGCATGTGGTCGATCACCCTCACCGACATGGTGCAGTTCGTGGTCAAGACGATCGGCGTACTGCTCCTGCTGCTCCCCATCGCGGTCGTCAAGGCGGGCGGCTTCGGCGCGATGAGGGACGAGCTGCCGACGTCGTACTTCGACCCGCTGGGCATCGGCGGCGAGACGATCTTCACGTACGTCCTGATCTACACCTTCGGCATGCTGATCGGGCAGGACATCTGGCAGCGCGTGTTCACCGCGCGCAGCGACCGGACCGCCAAATGGGGCGGCACGGTCGCGGGCACCTACTGCCTGGCGTACGCGCTCGCCGGCGCCGTCATCGGTACGGCGGCCAAGGTCCTCTACCCGAAGCTCGGCAGCGCGGACGACGCCTTCGCGACCATCGTGAAGGACGAACTCCCCATGGGGGTACGGGGGTTGGTGCTCGCCGCGGCGCTGGCCGCCGTGATGTCGACGTCCTCGGGCGCTCTCATCGCCTGCGCGACCGTCGCGAACAACGACATCTGGTCGCGGTTGCGAGGGGCCGTCCGACCGTCCGAGGAGCAGCACGACGAGGTCAGGGGTAACAGGGCCTTCATCCTCATCATGGGCGTCGCGGTGATCTGTACCGCCATCGCGCTCAACAACGTCGTCGAGGCCCTGACCGTCGCCTACAACCTCCTCGTCGGCGGCCTCCTCGTGCCCATCCTCGGCGGCCTGCTGTGGAAGCGCGGCACCGCCCAGGGCGCGCTGGCCTCCGTCGCGGTCGGCGGCCTCGCGGTCATCGCGCTGATGGCGGCGTACGGAATCCTCGCCAACGAGCCCATCTATTACGGGCTGCTGTCCTCGCTGGCCACGTACGTGATCGTCTCGCTGGCCACACCCGCGACTGACGCCGCCGTGCTCGCCGCCTGGCGCGAGCGACTGGCGGGCCGGGCTCCCGAACCCGTGTCCGAACCCGTTCCGGCTCCCCACTAGAGTCGGCCGTGCAGTACATACGCGACGAAGCGTAGGAAAGAAGGCAGAACAACCATGAGCAGCAACGAGACGCCCCGCGGCCCCGTCGACTCGTCCCGCGTTCCGCGGTACGCGGGTCCCGCGACCTTCGCCCGGCTGCCCCGCCTCGACGAGGTCGGCCGCGCCGACGTCGCGGTCGTGGGTGTGCCGTTCGACGCGGGCGTCTCGTACCGGCCGGGTGCCCGTTTCGGCGGGAACGCGATCCGGGAGGCCAGCCGTCTCCTGCGCCCGTACAACCCCGCGCAGGACGCGTCCCCCTTCGCCCTCGCGCAGGTCGCGGACGCCGGGGACATCGCCGCGAACCCGTTCGACATCGACGAGGCCGTGGAGACCATCGAAGGGGCCGCGGACGAACTCCTCGGCACCGGCGCCCGGTTGATGACCCTCGGCGGCGACCACACCATCGCGCTCCCCCTCCTGCGGTCGGTCGCGAAGAAGCACGGCCCGGTCGCGCTGCTCCACTTCGACGCGCATCTCGACACCTGGGACACGTACTTCGGCGCGGAGTACACGCACGGCACGCCGTTCCGGCGGGCGGTCGAGGAGGGCATCCTCGACACCTCGGCGCTCTCGCACGTGGGCACGCGCGGCCCGCTGTACGGCAGGCAGGACCTGGACGACGACGAGAAGATGGGCTTCGGCATCGTGACATCGGCGGACGTGATGCGGCGCGGTGTGGACGAGGTGGCGGACCAGCTGCGGCAGCGCATCGGCGACCGTCCGCTCTACGTCTCCATCGACATCGACGTCCTGGACCCGGCGCACGCGCCCGGCACGGGTACACCGGAGGCGGGCGGCCTCACCTCCCGCGAACTCCTGGAGATCCTCCGGGGGTTGGCGTCCTGCCACCTCGTCTCGGCGGACGTCGTCGAGGTCGCGCCCGCGTACGATCACGCCGAGATCACGTCGGTCGCCGCGTCCCACACGGCGTACGAACTGACGACGATCATGTCCCGCCAGATCGCGCAGGCAAAGCAGGAGAAGGCAGCGAAGTGACCCACGACCACGACTTGGTCCTCCGCCCGACGGAGGCGCAGACCTCGGCCGCCCTGAATCCTCCCCCCGGCCGCAACGGCGGAGACCTGGTCGTGGAAACCCTGTCCGGCCTCGGCGCGACAACGGTCTTCGGTCTCCCCGGCCAGCACGCCCTGGGCATGTTCGACGCGCTCCGCCGCTCCTCGCTCCGCTACGTCGGCCTGCGCGTCGAGAACAACGCGGGCTTCGCGGCCGACGCGTACGGCCGTATCACCGGCGAGGCGGCCCCGCTGCTGCTCTCGACGGGCCCGGGCGCGCTGACGTCCCTGGCCGCACTCCAGGAGGCGGCGGCGGCGAGCGCGCCGGTGCTGGCGATCAGCAGCCAGATCCCGACGGCGGGCCTGGGCGGCGGCCGCCACGGCTACCTGCACGAACTCCCGGACCAGCAGGCGTCCTTCAGGGGCGTGGTGAAGTCGGTCCATACGGTCCGTACGCAGTCACAGATCCCGTCGGCGATCGCGGCGGCGTGGCAGTCGGCGCTGACGGCTCCGCACGGGCCGGTGTGGGTGGAGATCCCGCAGGACGTACTGCTGGCCGAGACGCCGCTGCCGCAGGTGACGGCGGCCGACGCGACACCCGAGGAACTGGTCCCACGCCCCGAACTCACGGCGGTGGCGGCCCACTTGCTGTCCGGGGCGGCCCGCCCGGCGATCATCGCGGGAGGCGGGGTGATACGGGCGGACGCGTCGGGAAAGCTGCGGGCGCTGGCGGAGCGGATCCAGGCCCCCGTGGTCACCACCTTCGGCGGGAAGGGAGCGTTCCCCTGGAACCACCCCCTCTCCCTCCAGTCCTGGCTGGAGGACCGCCACACGACGGACTTCCTGGAGGACGCGGACGTACTCCTCGTCGTCGGCTCGGGCCTCGGCGAACTGTCGTCGAACTACCGAACGTTCAAGCCGCGCGGCAGGCTGATCCAGATCGAGGCGGACCTGGGCAAGCTGGAGTCCAACTACCCGGCGCTCGGCATCCACGCGGATGCGAGACTCGCGCTCTCCGCCCTGCTGGAGACGGTGGACGAGCGTCCGGACGAGGCGGCTCCCGAGCGGGTGCGTACGCTCCTGGAACGGGTCCATTCACGTATCGCCTCCCAGCAACTCGCCCTGGAACAGGACGCGTTGGCGTCGATACGCCGAGCCCTTCCCCCGCGCTCCCCCTCCTTCTGGGACATGACGATCCTGGCGTACTGGGCCTGGTCGGCCTTCGACCCCCGCCACCCGAACACCATGCACTCGGCCCAGGGCGCGGGCGGCCTCGGCTACGCCTTCCCGGCCGCCCTGGGCGCCGCGGCGGCGGACCCCACCCACCCGGTCCTCGCGGTCTCCGGCGACGGCGGCGCCCTGTACTCCATCGCCGAACTCGCCACCGCGAAGCAACACGGCTTCGACGTCACCTGGCTGATCATCGACGACGGCGGCTACGGCATCCTCCGCGAATACATGACGGACACCTTCGGCGAGACGACGGCGACGGCCACAGCCACGGAGACGGCCACGGAACTGACCCGCCCGGACTATGTGGCTCTGGCGGAGTCGTTCGGGGTACCGGGTGTCCGTACGGCTCCTGAGACCCTCGAAGGCGACTTGGCGAAGGCCCTGTCAACGCCCGGCCCGTCGGTGATCGTCCTCCCGGCAGTGCTACGGATGTTCGCGCCTACGCACCTGGGCTGACGGAAACGCCGCTTCGGCCCCGCCTGTGATCGTTTCGCTGCCCGGGGTGACGAACACCACGTGACCCCCCGTCCCAGGCTACGGAACACCAGTTCGCCACACGGGGCGCACCGGCAGAATAGGGACCATGCCGATACCCGGGACTCCCAGCCGCGCCGAACTCGTCGACCACCTCGTACGGACGCGTATCGCGGGCGATGTCGCCACCCCCCGCGAGAACAACCTCTCCCACTACCGCAAACTGGCGAACGGCGACCGCCACTTCTGGCTCGGCCTCGAGCTCGGTGACCGCTGGACCGACGAGCAGGACGTACTCGCGGTGATGGCGGAGCGTTGCGGGGTGAATGACGACCCGGAGTATCGCCACGGGCAGGACACCATCGATCCGGAGCTGACGATCGACGCCCTGGACCGGATGGCGTCACGGCTGCGGAAGGCGGCGGCCGGGAAGCAGCGGGTGCTGTTCGCGACGGGGCATCCGGGCGGGTTGCTGGATGTGCACCGGGCGACGGCCGCCGGGTTGCGGGCCGCCGGATGCGAGATCGTGGTGATTCCGGACGGGCTGCAGACGGACGAGGGGTATGTCTTCCAGTTCGCGGACGTGGCAGTCCTGGAGCAGGGTGCCACGCTCTGGCACACCCACTCCGGGGAGCCGATGCGCGCCATCCTGACGGGGCTCGAGCGCGAGGGCCGGCCGCTGCCCGATCTGGTCGTCGCCGACCACGGCTGGGCGGGTTTCGCCGGCCAGCAGGGCATCGACTCCATGGGGTACGCGGACTCCAACGACCCCGCCCTCTTCCTCGCCGAGTCCGAGGGCACGCTCCAGGTGACGATTCCCCTGGACGACCACGTCACGAGTCCGCGGCACTATGACCCGATGACGGCGTATCTCCTGGACGCGGCGGGCCTCACGGCGACGGCCTGAGCCCCGGCCCACCCCCGGTGGAACCATCACCGGGGGATCCGTACCACACCTTCCTGGATCACCGTGATCGCCAACTGCCCCTCCCGCGTATAGATCCGGGCCTGCCCAAGCCCCCGCCCACCTGACGCCGACGGCGACTCCTGGTCGTACAGCAGCCACTCGTCGGCACGGAACGGCCGGTGGAACCACATCGCGTGGTCCAGCGAGGCCCCGACCACGTCCCCCACGGCCCAGCCACCCCGCCCGTGGGCGAGGAGCACGGAGTCGAGGAGCGTCATGTCGGAGACGTAGGTGGCGAGGCAGACGTGGAGCAGGGGATCGTCCACCAGCTTGCCGTTGGTGCGGAACCACACCTGGGAGCGCGGCTCGCGCTCCTCCCCGACGCTCGCGAACGGCGGCGCGTCCACGTACCGGAGGTCGACCGCGGCGCGGGCCTCCAGCAGGCGCTCCAGTACGCCCGGTTCCCAGAAGGCGTCCGCGTACGTCGGCAGGATCTCCGCCGCGGTCGGCAGGGTCTCGGGGTCGGGCGAGGCCGGCATGGGGGCCTGGTGCTCCAGGCCCTCCTCGTACGTCTGGAAGGACGCGGAGAGGTGGAAGATCGGCTGCCCGTGCTGGACCGCGACGACCCTCCGGGTCGTGAAGGAACGGCCGTCGCGGATCCGGTCCACGGTGTAGACGATGGGCGCGCCGGGGTCTCCGGGGCGCAGGAAGTACGCGTGCAGGGAGTGGGCGAGCCGGTCCTCGGGAACCGTACGTCCGGCGGCGACCAGGGCCTGCGCCGCGACCTGCCCGCCGAAGACGCGCGGGACGACGGAGGACTGGGACCGGCCGCGGAAGATGTCCTGCTCGATCCGCTCCAGGTCGAGCAGATCGAGCAGGGAGTCGAGTGCCTCGCGTGCCTGGCTCATGTTGTCGGTTGTACCGCGCACTGATTGCGGGCGGCTTACAGACCCATGTCCTTCGCGATGATCATCTTCATGACCTCGCTGGTGCCGCCGTAGATCCGGTTGACGCGGTTGTCGGCGTAGAGGCGGGCTATCGGGTACTCGTTCATGAAGCCGTAGCCGCCGTGCAGCTGGAGGCAGCGGTCGATGACGCGGTGTGCGACCTCGGTGCAGAACAGCTTGGCGCTCGCGGCCTCGGCCGGGGACAGCTCACCCGCGTCCAGGGCTTCCAGGGAGCGGTCGGCGACGGCCTGCGCGGCGTCGACCTCGGCCTGGCAGGCGGCCAGCTCGAACTTGGTGTTCTGGAAGGAGGCGACCGTCTTGCCGAAGACCGTACGGTCCTGGACGTACTCCTTGGCGAACCGGACCGCCGCCTCGGCCTGCGCGTACGCGCCGTAGGCGATGCCCCAGCGCTCCGAGGCGAGGTTGGTGCCGAGGTAGGCGAAGCCCTTGTTCTCCTCGCCGAGCAGGTCCTCGACCGGCACCTTCACATCGACGAACGCCAGCTCGGCGGTGTCGGAGGTCTTCAGGCCGAGCTTGTCGAGCTTGCGGCCGACGGAGTAGCCCTCGGACTTGGTGTCGACGGCGAACAGGGAGATGCCGAAGCGGCGGTCGTCCTCGCGCGGGGCGGAGGTGCGGGCGCAGACGATGACGCGGTCGGCGTGGACGCCGCCGGTGATGAAGGTCTTGGCGCCGTTGAGCACGTAGTGCGTGCCGTCGTCGGAGAGCTTCGCGGTGGTCTTCATGCCCGCGAGGTCGGAGCCGGTGCCCGGCTCGGTCATCGCGAGGGCCCACATCTCCTCACCGGAGACGAACTTCGGCAGGAACCGCTTCTTCTGCTCGTCGGTGGCGAGCATCTTGATGTACGGCAGACCGAGCAGCACATGCACGCCGGAGCCGCCGAAGGAGACACCCGCGCGGGCGGTCTCCTCGTACATGACGGCCTCGAACTTGTACGAGTCGATGCCCGCGCCGCCGAACTCCTCGGGGACGCGGATCCCGAAGACGCCCAGCTCGGCGAGCTTGTAGTAGAAGTCGCGCGGTGCCTGGCCCGCGGCGAACCACTCGTCGTACACGGGGACGACCTCGGCCTCGATGAAGGCTCGCAGGGTCTCCCGGAACGCCTCGTGATCCTCGTTGAAGACGGTACGGCGCATCGTGTACGGCTCCTTGGCTCGCGTTGCTCGGTCCCAAGCGCCGCATGTCTTGTCTAAGCGCTTGCTCAGCCCACGTTACCCGCCGGTCACTACAGTCGTCCAGAGACGTAGGTCACGCTGGGAGCAGGTCACACGGGCACCGCGTCAGGCCCGGACCGGTCACCGCAAGACCGGGTCACCGCAGGACCGACTCACCCCGGCGCCGAGACGGCCGCCGCTTCAAAAGCCCCCCGCGCCATCCGGTGCAGCAAGGCCGCCGTCGCCGCCCGGCCGGGCAGCGAGCCGGGACGCCCCATGTGCGGCGTCGAGTTCAGCAGCCCGAAGACCGCGTGGACGGCGGCCCGGGCGGCCGGTTCGGCGAGGTCGGGGTAGACCTCGCGCACGACCTCCACCCACAGCTCGACGTACTGGCGCTGGAGTTGCCGTACGAGCTTGCGGTCGCTGTCCCGGAGGCGGTCCAGCTCGCGGTCGTGCAGGGTGATGAGGGGACGGTCGTCGAGCGCGAAGTCGATGTGCCCTTCGACGAGCGAGTCGAGGACCGCCTCGGGGTTCCCGGCGGCCTCGGCGGCCCGCCCCTTGCCACCGGTCAGCAGCTGCCCGCTGATCCCCACGAGCAGCTCGGCGAGCATCGCGTCCTTGCCCGCGAAGTGCCGGTACAGGCCGGGTCCGCTGATGCCGACCGCCGCCCCTATCTCGTCGACCCCGACACCGTGGAAGCCGCGCTCGGCGAAGAGCCGGGCGGCTTCCTTGAGGATCTGTTCGCGGCGGGTGAGGGCTTCGGTTCTGGTGGCCATGGAGGTAATTCTAGACAGGGAGGTTAGCGGTCGTTAACCTGGAGGACATGGTTAACGCTCATTAACAAAGCGAGGGGACTCCACGATGCAGGAGGCACCGGTGCTGACCAGCACGGCCGACCCCGCGTCGGCTGCCTGGCAGGCCAACGAGGCGGCACACCACGCGCTGTTGGACGAGCTGCGGCGGAAGCTGGCCACAGCCAGGCTCGGCGGCGGCGAGCGGGCGCGCGCCCGGCACACCGCGCGCGGAAAGCTGCTGCCGCGCGACCGCGTGGACGCCCTCCTCGACCCGGGCTCGCCCTTCCTGGAGCTGGCCCCGCTCGCCGCCGACGGGATGTACGAAGAGCAGGCGCCGGCCGCGGGCGTCATCGCCGGGATCGGGCGGGTGAGCGGCCGCGAGTGCGTGATCGTCGCCAATGACGCGACCGTCAAGGGCGGCACGTACTACCCGATGACGGTGAAGAAGCATCTGCGCGCCCAGGAGGTGGCGCTGGAAAACCGCCTCCCCTGTGTGTACTTGGTGGACTCCGGAGGTGCCTTCCTGCCCATGCAGGACGAGGTCTTCCCCGATCGCGAGCACTTCGGGCGCATCTTCTACAACCAGGCACGGATGTCGGGGGCCGGGATCCCGCAGATCGCGGCGGTGCTCGGCTCGTGCACGGCGGGTGGAGCGTACGTCCCCGCCATGAGCGACGAGGCCGTGATCGTGCGCAATCAGGGCACGATCTTCCTCGGAGGGCCGCCCCTGGTGAAGGCCGCGACGGGAGAGGTCGTCACCGCCGAGGAGCTGGGCGGCGGCGAGGTCCACGCGCGTGTGTCGGGTGTCACCGACCATCTCGCGGAGGACGACGCGCACGCGCTGCGGATCGTGCGCACCATCGTTTCCACCCTCCCCGCGCGCGGGGCACTGCCCTGGACGGTCGCACCGGCCGTGGAGCCGAAGGTGGACCCTGCGGGGCTGTACGGCGTGGTGCCGGTGGATTCCCGTACCCCCTATGACGTACGCGAGGTCATCGCGCGCGTGGTCGACGGCTCGCGCTTCGCGGAGTTCAAGTCGGAGTTCGGGCAGACCCTGGTGACGGGGTTCGCGCGGGTGCACGGGCATCCGGTCGGGATCGTCGCCAACAACGGCATCCTGTTCTCCGAATCGGCCCAGAAGGGCGCCCACTTCATCGAGCTGTGCGACCAGCGCGGGATCCCCCTGGTGTTCCTGCAGAATGTCTCAGGCTTCATGGTGGGCCGTGACTACGAGGCGGGCGGCATCGCCAAGCACGGCGCCAAGATGGTCACGGCGGTGGCCAGTACGCGCGTACCGAAGCTGACGGTGGTGATCGGCGGCTCGTACGGCGCGGGCAACTACTCGATGTGCGGCCGGGCGTACTCCCCGCGCTTCCTGTGGATGTGGCCGAACGCCAAGATCTCCGTGATGGGCGGCGAACAGGCCGCGTCGGTCCTCGCGACCGTCAAGCGCGACCAGTTGGAGGCCCGCGGCGAGTCCTGGCCCGCCGAAGAGGAAGAGGCCTTCAAGGAGCCGATCCGCGCACAGTACGAGCGCCAGGGGAACGCCTACTACGCGACGGCCCGGCTCTGGGACGACGGGGTCATCGACCCGATGGAGACCCGGCAGATGCTGGGTCTCGCCCTGACCGCCTGCGCCAACGCGCCCCTGGGTGAGCCCCAGTTCGGCGTCTTCCGGATGTGAGGGTGAGGGACTCTTGACGATGTTCGAGACAGTGCTTGTGGCCAACCGGGGCGAGATCGCGGTCCGGGTCATCCGTACGCTCCGGGCGCTGGGTGTGCGCTCGGTGGCCGTCTTCAGCGATGCGGACGCCGACGCGCGACACGTCCGGGAGGCGGACACGGCTGTACGGATCGGTCCGGCGCCGGCGGGTGAGAGCTATCTGTCGGCGGAGCGGCTGCTGGATGCGGCGGCACGGACGGGCGCGCAGGCGGTGCATCCGGGCTATGGCTTCCTCGCCGAGAACGCCTCCTTCGCGCGCGCCTGCGCCGACGCCGGGCTCGTCTTCATCGGGCCGCCCGCCTCGGCCATCGAGCTCATGGGCGACAAGATCCGCGCCAAGGAGACGGTGCGGGCGGCCGGGGTTCCGGTCGTGCCGGGTGCCGCCGATCCCGAACTGGAGGACGCGGCCCGCGAGTTGGGCGCGCCCGTGCTGCTCAAGCCCTCGGCGGGCGGTGGCGGCAAGGGGATGCGGCTGGTGCGCGACCTGTCGGTGCTCAGCGAGGAGATCGCGGCGGCCCGGCGTGAGGCCCGTGCCTCCTTCGGCGACGACACGCTCCTCGTGGAGCGGTGGATCGACCGGCCCCGGCACATCGAGATCCAGGTCCTGGCGGACGGCCACGGCAATGTGGTGCACCTGGGCGAGCGTGAGTGCTCCCTCCAGCGCCGGCACCAGAAGATCATCGAGGAGGCGCCGAGCGTCCTGCTCGACGAGAAGACGCGGGCGGCCATGGGGGCGGCGGCGGTCGAGGCGGCGCGCTCCTGCGGGTACGTGGGCGCGGGCACGGTCGAGTTCATCGTGCCGGGCGACGACCCGTCGGCGTACTGCTTCATGGAGATGAACACCCGGCTCCAGGTCGAGCATCCGGTGACGGAGATGATTACCGGGGTCGATCTCGTCGAGTGGCAGCTTCGGGTTGCGGCGGGTGAGCGGTTGGGGTTCGGGCAGGAGGACATCACATTCACCGGCCACGCGGTCGAGGCGCGGATCTGCGCGGAGGATCCGGCGCGGGGATTCCTTCCCTCCGGGGGGACGGTGCTGGCTCTGCGCGAGCCTCAGGGCGACGGTGTCCGCACCGACTCGGGGCTCAGTGAAGGCACCGAGGTCGGCAGCCTGTACGACCCGATGCTGTCCAAGGTCATCGCGTACGGGCCTGACCGGGCGACGGCTCTACGGAAGCTCCGCGCCGCCCTCGCCGAGACGGTGACGCTGGGGGTGCCGACCAACGCGGGGTTCCTGCGGAGGCTGTTGGCTCACCCTGCCGTTGTGGCCGGGGAGTTGGACACGGGGTTGGTGGAGCGGGAGGTTGACGGGCTGGTCTCGGCTGAGGTGCCGAGTGAGGTGTACGTGGCGGCGGGGTTGCTGCGACAAGCGGAACTTTTCCCCAGGCCCGTCCCTTCCCGGCTGTATCAATTTGCGGCTCCGCCGCGTGGGGGGCTGCGCCCCCAGACCCCCGATCGGCCTGAACGGCCTCGTCCTCAAGCGCCGGACGGGCTGGAGGGGTGGACCGATCCTTTCTCGGTACCCAGTGGGTGGCGTCTCGGCGGAACCCCCGCCTGGACCGTGCACCACCTCCGCGTACCCGGCCACGACCCCGTCGAGGTACGCGTACGCGGCACCCTCCGCGACGCGGAAGTCTCGTGGGGGTCTGGGGGCTTGCCCCCAGCTTCGGGAAGGGGCGGGCTTGGGGAAGAAAACCCTCCCGCCGGCACCCGCACCGTCACCCTCCACCTGAACGGCGTCACCCACACCTTCGCCGCCCTGCCGGCAGGCACCTGGCTCGGCCGCGACGGCGACGCCTGGAACGTCCAGGATCACGACCCCGTCGCCGCCTCCCTCACCGGCGCCGCCCTCACCGGCGTCGACTCCCTCACCGCCCCCATGCCCGGCACAGTCACCGTCGTGAAGGTCGCCGTCGGCGACGAAGTGACCGCCGGACAGAGCCTGCTGGTCGTCGAGGCGATGAAGATGGAGCACGTCATCTCCGCCCCGCACGCCGGCACCGTCGCCGAGCTGGACGTCACTCCGGGCTCGACCGTCGCCATGGACCAGGTGCTGGCCGTCATCGCGCCCCAGGAGCAAGAGCTGGGGCAGGAGCAGGAGGAGGCCACGTCATGACCACTCCCGAACTGGGACTCCCCATGGCCGTCCCCGCCCAGGGCCTCCCGGCCGCCGTCCGGATCTACGAGGTCGGCGCCCGCGACGGCCTGCAGAACGAGAAGGGCACGGTCCCGACGGAGGTCAAGGCGGAGTTCATCCACCGCCTCGCCGACGCGGGCCTGACGACCATCGAGGCCACCAGCTTCGTACACCCGAAGTGGGTGCCCCAACTGGCGGACGCGGAGCAACTGTTCCCCCGCGTCAGCGAACTCCCGGTCGCGCTCCCGGTCCTCGTGCCGAACGAACGCGGCCTGGACCGCGCCCTGGCGCTCGGCGCCCGGCAGGTCGCCGTCTTCGCCAGTGCCACCGAGTCCTTCGCGAAGGCCAACCTCAACCGCACCCTCGACGAGTCGCTGGCCATGTTCGAGCCGGTGGTGAACCGGGCGAAGACGGAAGGTCGCCACGTCCGCGGCTACATCTCCATGAGCTTCGGGGACCCGTGGGAGGGCGCGGTCCCGATCCCCCAGGTCGTCCGGGTCTGCAGGGCCCTGCTCGACATGGGCTGCGACGAACTGAGCCTCGGCGACACGATCGGCGTCGCGACCCCGGGGCACGTACAGGCACTGCTCAGCGCGCTCAACGACGCAGACGTCCCCACTCACACCCTCGGCGTGCACTTCCACGACACCTACGGCCAGGCCCTCGCCAACACCCTCGCGGCACTTCAGCACGGCGTCACGACCGTCGACGCGTCCGCCGGAGGCCTCGGCGGCTGCCCGTACGCCAAGTCCGCCACCGGCAACCTCGCCACCGAAGACCTCGTGTGGATGCTGCGTGGCCTCGGCATCGACACCGGAGTCGACCTCGACCGCCTCATCACCACCAGCGTGTGGATGGCCGAGCAACTGGGCCGACCCAGCCCTTCCCGCACCGTCCGCGCCCTCTCCCACAAGGAGTGATCCCCCATGTCCCTGGACCATCGGCTCTCCCCCGAACTCGAAGAACTCCGGCGTACGGTCGAGGAGTTCGCACATGATGTCGTCGCCCCGAAGATCGGCGACTTCTACGAGCGGCATGAGTTCCCGTACGAGATCGTGCGGGAGATGGGCCGGATGGGCCTGTTCGGGCTGCCGTTCCCGGAGGAGTACGGCGGTATGGGCGGCGACTATCTGGCGCTGGGCATCGCGCTGGAGGAGCTGGCCCGCGTCGACTCCTCCGTGGCCATCACCCTCGAAGCGGGCGTCTCCCTCGGCGCCATGCCGATCCACCTCTTCGGCACCGAGGCCCAGAAGCGGGAATGGCTCCCCCGCCTCTGCACGGGCGAGATCCTCGGCGCCTTCGGCCTGACCGAACCGGACGGCGGCTCGGACGCCGGCGCGACCCGTACGACGGCCCGTCTCGACGAGGCGACGAACGAATGGGTGATCAACGGCACCAAGTGCTTCATCACCAACTCCGGTACGGACATCACGGCTCTGGTCACGGTCACGGCGGTCACCGGCCGCACGGCCGAGGGCAAGCCGCGTATCTCGGCGATCATCGTCCCGTCCGGGACGCCGGGCTTCACGGTGGCACCCCCGTACTCGAAGGTCGGCTGGAACGCCTCGGACACCCGCGAGCTGTCCTTCGACGACGTCCGCGTACCCGCCGCGAACCTGCTCGGCGAGGAGGGCCGCGGTTACGCCCAGTTCCTCCGCATCCTCGACGAGGGCCGTATCGCCATAGCGGCCCTGGCGACGGGTCTTGCGCAGGGCTGCGTCGACGAATCCCTGAAGTACGCCAAGGAGCGCCACGCCTTCGGCCGGCCGATCGGCGCGAACCAGGCGATCCAGTTCAAAATCGCCGACATGGAGATGAAGGCCCACACGTCCCGCCTCACCTGGCGCGACGCGGCCTCCCGCCTGGTGACCGGCGACCCCTTCAAGAAGGAGGCGGCCCTGGCCAAGCTCTACTCCTCCACGATCGCCGTGGACAACGCCCGCGACGCCACCCAGATCCACGGCGGCTACGGCTTCATGAACGAATACCCCGTGGCCCGCATGTGGCGCGACTCCAAGATCCTGGAGATCGGCGAGGGCACGAGCGAGGTCCAACGCATGCTGATCGCACGGGAGTTGGGCCTGACGAGCTGACATCTCCCTCGCTCAGAGGAGCAGCTCCGCCCACACTGCCTTGCCAATCCCATGCCGCCGCGGACAGCACCCCCACTTCTCAGCAAGGGCAACGACGAGAGCGAGGCCACGCCCGCACTCCTCATCAGCCTGCGCCTCCCTGGGCGCAGGCTGATCGTTGTTGGCGTCGGCGACCTCCACCCGCAACCGACCCTCATAACGTGGGGAGATCCACGAGGTCACTCGCCGCCGCTCGGGAAGCACGGCCGTTTCCTATAGTTCCATCACGTCCCGTTGGAGGACGGGCCCAGACCTACGCGTGAGGGAGCTCGCATGGCCTCCATCCACCGCACCACCATGACGCCCACCAAGCTGGAACTGCTCACCGACTGGCTACCGAAGCAGAGCTGGTACGTGGGCGACGCAGTAACGCCGGAACTGGTCAAGGCCGGTGGGTTCCGCTTGGACGATCCGGAGGGCGCGGTCGGGATCGAGTTCATGGTCGTGGTGGACGCCACCGCGCAGGAGCCGGTGGCGTATCTGGTGCCGATGGGCTACCGCGGTGCGGCGCTGGAGAACGTTCCCGGCGATGCGCTGATCGGCACCTCCGAGCATGGGGTGCTCGGCACCCGGTGGATCTACGACGGCGTCCACGACCCGGTGGTGATGGCGCAGTTGCGCGCCCTCCTGCGTGGCGAGGCGACGCCGCAGCACCAGAGCAAGAGCGACACCCCTGACCCGACCGTCACCGTGCACGGAACTGGCCTTGACGACGGGCTTGATGTCCAGGTCAACCGCGTCCTACGGTCGGCGGAGGCCGCGCAGAGGTCGTCCGGACGCCTCGTCGCCGGGTGGACCTGGCCAGACGGAACGGCTGCACGGGGCGTACTCGCGGCCGTCGCGCCGCGGTAAGAGGCCGCGCCGACCTTAGGGTGCCTACCGTCTGCGGAATACACAAAGGGCGTCTACGCAGTCACTACGCCCAACTACTTCGAATCCTGGGATTGACCCTGGCCACGCACGACGAAGGGACACCTCATCGATGCGCATCCTCCTGATCGGGCCGCCCGGAGCCGGCAAGGGCACGCAGGCGGTGCGCATTGCCGCGCATCTGTCGATCCAGCACATCTCTTCCGGTGACCTGTTCCGCGAGCACATCGACCAGGGCACCGAGCTCGGGCAGAGCGCCCACACGCACATGCGCGCCGGCCTTCTGATACCGGACGAGGTCACGATCGAGGTGATCAAAGAGCGCCTTGCCCGCCCGGACACCGAGCGCGGATTCCTGCTGGACGGCTTCCCCCGCAATCTTGCCCAGGCGGAGGCGCTGGACGGCATCCTGGCCGACTCGGAGTCGAGGCTGGATGCCGTGCTCGACCTGGAGATTCCCGAGGCCGAGGTGGTCAGGCGGATCGCTGGACGACGGCTGTGCCGTCGGGACCGCGAACACATCTTCCACGTCGACTACAGCCCGCCTGACGTGGCAGGAACCTGCGACGTCTGCGGCGGTGAGCTGTACCAGCGCGATGACGACCGCGAGGCAACTGTTCGTACGCGACTGCAGGTCTACCGCAGCCAGACGGCGCCGGTCGTCGACCACTACCAGGCCCCGGGTCTGGTCACCACGATCTCGGCCCTCGGCCAGGTCCAGGAGGTCCTGGACCGCGCGCTGGTCGCGATCGGCCAGGGCCAGGACGATGCCGCCGGCGCGTCGGGCTGTTGACCCCTCCGCTGCGAAAGTGCGGGGCTGCCGTTCCCTCGTGCTTCCCTCGTGCTTCTCTCGTGTCTCCCGCATGGATGAGTGGGGTCTGGTCCGTCCAGTTGCAAGGCGAATGAGTTCCGCAGTTGGACGGGCCAGACCCCGCGAGGGCACTACAGCGACGTGAAGAAGATCGCCACCGCCAGCAGGGCGGCAACCTGATTCGATTCGAAGACTTGCAACTCGTTCAGGAAGTTCTCGTGCCGACGCATGAGCTCTTGAGTGAGCGGATCGTTCGGATCGTTGACGTGCCGATTGGCTATTTCGGACACGGGTTGCCAGGCGTTTTCCAGCTCTACGAGGTGTTGGTCCGGCTGCCTCGCGCCATTGATGTAGGTGTCGCGGTACAGCGTCTCGATCGGACGGAACCGGGCGCCCTCGGCGATCACCTGGATGAGCACGATCAGGGCCCGGGCCTGCTGGGCCTCGGTGGACTGCGCCCTGTCCAGGTCGCGGATCGACTGCCGGACCCCGTCGGGGGAGAGGCCGATCTCCAGACGGGACTGGCCCGCCCGGCGCTCCAGATCGACGTAGTTCCCGCTGAAGCGGGCTCGCACGGCCTCGGCCGGCGGGCGCTGATCGTCTATGGGGTCGTTGAGGGTCGGAATGTCGTTCTCGAGGGACGTGAAGCGGTTGGTGCTCCTGCTGAGCCAGCCGACCACGAACAGGTCGCTGTTGCGTACGAGCAGCATGATCTCGTTCGCGGCGGCGCCCTCGTTCCCCGCACCCAGCTGGACGATGGTGAAGTCGTTCCGGGCGGCGGGATCTGTCCGCAGCGTGTCACCCTGCAGGAACCGACCGCCTGTCACGCGCTGCCGGAGCCGGTTGAGAAAGTCCGAGTAGCTGGACTGGCCGGTCTGTCCTGCGCTGATGCCATAGGCGATCGGCTGGGTGTTGATGGCCGCACTGGCTTTCGGCTGCAGTTGAGGAGCCATGAGAAAGGCACCGCCGAGAATCACGGCTACGGCGAGGAGTACCGGCAGGAACTTCTTGTTCAGCCACCGGGAGCCTTTCCTGCGCCCGCGGCCTTTCGTCCTCGGTACGACAGGCTCGGAGAACGATTGCATCTGAGTGTTGCCCTTTCTTGCGTCGGCTTATCTCCTGACCGGCGGAATCGCGGAAACACAGACCGCATCGGCGCGACAAAAGACTGGGCGGGCAGGCTGCTGAAACGACGCCGCTTGCGGCCTTGGTCGGCCTGGAAGGCCCGCTTCCGCAACATGGTTCACAAAGGCATCACGGGTCACTAGAGGCAAATGTCCCTACCGGTTGGTACAGGTGACCGGTTGGCCAGGTGACAGTCGCCGGTCGCACCCGGTCAGTCAGCGCCGGTTTCGTGGCCTCGATGTGGTCGGTCGGCAGGCCGTGTTGGGTCGGGGCGGTCACGGCAGTGGAATGCTCCGGCGACTGCTGGGTATGCGGGATCCGGCGGCTCGTCAGCCGACCACCGAGGCGTCAGATCGGCCTTGACATTCGCATCACAACCGGCTGCACTGCGCCCCATTGGAGGGGCATCCACCTCGCCTGCCTTCGATCCACAGGCGGCTCACAGCAACGGGCATACGTCACTCCGGGCGTCTCAGCACCCGGAACCACCCTCTGGATATGCGGTTAGGTTAGGCTAACCTGACTTGATACTTTGTCCGCAATCCAGCCCCGTTCGAAGGCAGCCACCCATGTCCAACGCCCGTTCCGCCCACCTCACCCGCCGCGGCATACTCGCCGCGGGCAGCGCCCTCGGCCTCGGCGCCGTCCTCGCGGCCTGCGGCGACGACGAAGCGCAAAGCGGTGGCTCGGCCGACTCCACGGAGGCCGCCAAGTCCGGCCCCTGGAGCTTCAAGGACGACCGCGGCGAGACCGCCAAGACCGACAAGGTCCCGGCGAACATCGTCGCGTTCACCGGCGTCGCCGCCGCGCTCCACGACTACGGCATCGCGGTCAAGGGCGTCTTCGGCCCCACCGAGACCAAGGACGGCAAGGCCGACGTCCAGGCCGGCGACCTCGACATCAGCAAAGTGACCATTCTCGGCAACGAGTTCGGCCAGTTCAACGTCGAGAAGTACGCGACCCTGGCGCCCGACGTTCTGATCACCACGATGTTCGACGACGCGGGCACGCTCTGGTACGTCCCCGAGGAGTCCAAGGACAAGATCGTCGCCCTCGCCCCGACCGTCGGCATCTCCGTCTACGACCGCCAGCTGACCGAGCCGCTGCAGCGCATGATGGAGCTCGCCGAGTCGCTGGGCGCCGACGTGAAGGCCGAGAAGGTCACCGCCGCCAAGAAGCGCTTCGAGGACGCCTCTGCCAAGGTGCGGGCCGCCGTCAAGGCCAACCCGGGCATCAGGGTGCTGGCCGGCTCCGCGAGCCAGGACATCTTCTACGTCTCCACCTCGAACCTCTCCATCGACCTGGAGTACTTCAAAGCGCTCGGCGTGAACTTCGTCGAGCCCCCCGCCGACGTACTGAAGGCCAGCGGCGGCTGGTTCGAGAACCTGAGCTGGGAGAACGTCGACAAGTACCCCGCGGATCTCATCCTGATGGACAACCGCACCTCGGCCATCCAGCCCGCCGACATCACCGAGGGCACATGGAAGCAGTTGCCCGCGGTCAAGGCCGGTCAGGTCATCGCGCGTGACCCGGAGCCGATCCTGTCCTACGACAAGTGCGCGCCCATCCTCGAGAACCTCGCCACGGCCATCGAGAAGGCCAAGAAGGTCGCCTGACCCGCCGGCGTTGCCGGACACAAAGCCCGCCCCCTGACGAGAACTCAGGAGCACGCATGACGACGGCCGTAGCCGCCCCGTACCGTATCTTCTCCCTCCAGGTCGTACGGACGAGGCGGCTCAGCCCGTCTCTCGTCCGCGTCACCTTCGCGGGCGGCGACCTGAGCTCCTTCGCCTCCGACGGCCTGGACCAGAGCCTCTCGCTCTTCCTGCCGCGCCCGGGGCAGGAGAAGCCCGTCCTGCCCTTGGAGTACGGCGAGGGCTGGCGGGAGGCATACCTCGGCATCCCCGAAGACGTACGGGCGGTGATGCGCTCGTACACGCTGCGGGCGCTGCGCCGCGACGCGCAGGGGCCGACCGCCGAGATCGACATCGACTTCGTGCTGCACGGCACGGAGCCCGGGGCCGCCACCCCGGCAGGCCCGGCCTCGCGCTGGGCCGCCGACGCCAAGGCCGGTGACCATGTCGCCCTGATCGGCCCGGCGGTCGCCGACAACGGGGCGATACGTTTCCGTCCGCCCGCCGACACCGATCTGGTCCTCATGTGGGCGGACGAGACGGCCCTGCCCGCCGCCGCGGCCATCCTGGAGTCGCTGCCGGCCGGGACCAGGGCCCGCGTCTGGCTGGAGGTCCCGCACGCGGGCGACCGTCTGGAGTTGAGCACCGACGCGGACGCCGAGATCACCTGGCTCGTACGCGACGAGGGGTCCCCCATGGCTCTCGACGCGATCCGCTCCGCCCAACTCCCGCCCGCACAAAGCCCGTACGCCTGGATCTCGGGCGAGGCCGGCTGTGTGAAGGAGCTGCGCCGCCATCTCGTGCGCGAGCGGGAGATCGACCGTCGGCGGGTCAGGTTCGTCGGCTACTGGCGGCTCGGGCTGACCGAGGACCAGCGGCTCGAGCAAGGAGAGTGATCCAGGGAGGGTGATCCAAGGAGAGTGATCCATCCCTCACGGACAGCCACCAAACGCCGGCATACGTGCAACTAAAGGGACATGAGGGACGAGCGAGAGCCGAAAAGTTAGGTTAGCCTTACCTAAGTCACACGCTCTCAGGAACACCGCGCCCCACACCCTCTCTGTCCCCGGAGGAAACCCCCCATGCGCTCGCACCTGCTCAATGACACGACCGCGGAGCGGTACCGCAGCTCCGTGACCGAAGGAATCGAGCGGGTGGCGGCCAAACTCGCCACCACCGACCGTCCGTTCACCGGCGTCACGGTCGACGCCCTCGCGCCGCGCATCGACAAGGTCGACCTCGACCGGCCGCTGCTCGACACCACCGCGGCCCTGGACGAGCTCGAGGAGCTCTACCTGCGCGACGCGATCTACTTCCACCACCCGCGCTATCTCGCGCACCTCAACTGCCCGGTCGTGATCCCCGCCGTCGTCGGCGAGGCGGTCCTATCGGCCGTCAACTCCTCGCTGGACACCTGGGACCAGTCGGCCGGCGGCACCCTCATCGAGCGCCGGCTCATCGACTGGACCACCGAGCGCATCGGCCTCGGCCCGGCCGCCGACGGCGTGTTCACGTCCGGCGGCACCCAGTCCAACCTCCAGGCGCTGCTCCTTGCCCGCGAGGAGGCCAAGACCGACTCGTACGCCAAACTGCGCGTCTTCGCCTCCGAGGTGAGCCACTTCAGCGTCAAGAAGTCGGCGAAACTCCTCGGGCTCAGCCAGGACTCCGTGGTCTCCATACCCGTCGGCCACGACAAGCGCCTGCAGACCGTCGCGCTCGCCCATGAGCTGGAGCGCTGCCGCCGCGACGGGCTGATCCCGATGGCCGTCGTCGCCACCGCGGGCACCACCGACTTCGGCTCCATCGACCCGCTGCCCGAGATCGCCGAGCTGTGCGACCAGTTCGGCGCCTGGCTGCACGTCGACGCGGCGTACGGCTGCGGGCTGCTCACCTCCCTCAAGAACCGTCACCTCATCGACGGCATCGAGCGCGCCGACTCCGTCACCGTCGACTACCACAAGTCCTTCTTCCAGCCGGTGAGTTCATCCGCCGTGCTGGTCCGGGACGCCGCCACGCTGCGGCATGCCACGTACCACGCGGAGTACCTCAACCCGCGCCGCATGGTGGAGGAACGCATCCCCAACCAGGTGGACAAGTCCCTGCAGACCACCCGCCGCTTCGACGCGCTCAAGCTGTGGATGACGCTGCGCGTGATGGGCGCCGACGGCATCGGCGAACTCTTCGACGAGGTCTGCGAACTGGCGCAGGAGGGCTGGGAGTTGCTCGCCGCCGACCCGCGCTTCGACGTGGTCGTCGCGCCGTCGCTTTCCACCCTCGTCTTCCGCTACATCCCGGCGGCCGTCACCGACCCGGCCGAGATCGACCGCGCCAACCTGTACGCCCGCAAGGCCCTGTTCGCCTCCGGTGACGCGGTCGTCGCGGGCACCAAGGTCGCCGGCCGCCACTACCTGAAGTTCACCCTGCTCAACCCCGAGACCACGACGGACGACATCGCCGCCGTACTCGACCTGATCGCCGGCCACGCCGAGCAGTACCTGGGAGAGTCCCTTGACCGCGCTTCCTGAATCCGCGCTTCCCGAATTCCCCGAGAAGACCCACGACTTCATCGGGATCGGCCTCGGCCCCTTCAACCTCGGCCTCGCCTGCCTCACCGAGCCGATCACCGAACTCGACGGCGTCTTCCTGGAGTCCAAGCCGGACTTCGAGTGGCACTCCGGAATGTTTCTGGAGGGCGCCCACCTCCAGACGCCGTTCATGTCGGACCTGGTCACCCTGGCCGACCCGACGTCCCCGTACTCCTTCCTCAACTACCTGAAGTCCTCAGGGCGGTTGTACGCGTTCTACATCCGCGAGAACTTCTATCCGCTGCGCGTCGAGTACGACGACTACTGCCGCTGGGCGGCCGGGCAGCTCTCCAGCATCCGTTTCAACACGACGGTCACCGAGGTCACGTACGTCGATGACGTCTATGTCGTACGGACGGAGGCCGACGAGACCTACCGCGCCCGGCACCTCGTGCTCGGCACCGGAACACCGCCGTACATCCCCGAGGCCTGTCAGGGTCTCGGCGGGGACTTCATCCACAACTCCCGCTACCAGCAGCACAAGCAGGAGCTCCAGGCGAAGAAGTCGATCACCCTGGTCGGCAGCGGGCAGTCCGCCGCGGAGATCTACTACGACCTGCTGAGCGAGATCGACGTACACGGCTACCGGCTGAACTGGGTCACGCGCTCGCCCCGCTTCTTCCCGCTCGAGTACACCAAGCTCACGTTGGAGATGACCTCCCCGGAGTACATCGACTACTTCCACGCGCTGCCGGAGCGGACCCGTTACCGGCTCCAGTCGGAGCAGAAGGGCCTGTTCAAGGGCATCGACGGTGAGCTGATCAACGAGATCTTCGACCTGCTCTACCAGAAGAACCTCGGCGGCCCGGTTCCCACCCGGCTGCTCACCAACTCCTCCCTGAACAGGGCGAGTTACGAGAACGGTACGTACACCCTCGGCCTGCGTCAGGAGGAGCAGGAGAAGGACTACGAGCTGCACTCCGAGGGCCTGGTCCTGGCGACCGGCTACAAGTACGCGGAGCCGGAGTTCCTGAAGCCTGTACGCGACCGGATTCTCTACGACGAGCAGGGCAACCACGACGTGGCCCGCAACTACGCCATCGACACGACCGGGCGCGGCATCTTCCTGCAGAACGCGGGCGTCCACACGCACTCGATCACGTCACCGGACCTCGGCATGGGCGCGTACCGCAACGCGTACATCATCCGGGAGCTGCTCGGCAGCGAGTACTACCCCGTCGAGAAGACCATCGCCTTCCAGGAGTTCGCCGTATGAGCACTGCGATTCTCGGGGCGCTCTCACTGCGCCCCCTCGACCCGCTCTCCGACGCCGAGCTGCTGCACTCCTGGGTGACCCATCCCAAGGCGGCCTACTGGATGATGCAGGGCGCCCGGCTCCAGGACGTGGAGCGCGAGTACATGCGGATCGCCGCCCATGAGCACCACGACGCGTTCATCGGGCTGCACGACGGCGAGCCGGCGTTCCTGATGGAGCGCTACGACCCGCGGTACGTCGAACTCGTCGGCCTGTACGAGCCCGAGCCCGGCGACGTCGGCATGCACTTCCTGGTGGCGCCGACGGACACACCCGTGCACGGCTTCACCCGGGCCGTGATCACCGCGGTGATGGAGTCCCTGTTCGACGACCCGCGCACCCGGCGGGTCGTCGTCGAACCGGACGTGAGCAACACGGCCGTGCACGCGCTGAACGAGGCCGTCGGCTTTGTGCCCGTACGTGAGATCCAGAAGCCGGAGAAGCGCGCGCTGCTGTCGTTCTGCACGCGGGCGCACTTCTTTAAAAAGCACAGCCTGGCTTCGCGAGGAGTGGCGATATGACCCTGACCACCCACACCCACATCGACACCGCAACCGGACCGCATCTGTCCGACGCCGTGGCGCACCTGTCGCCGGAGCGCTGGACGCGGGCGAACCGCCTCCTCATCCGCAAGGCCCTCGCCGAATTCGCCCACGAGCGGCTCCTCACGCCGGAGGCCACCGACGACGGCTCGTACGTCATACGCAGCGACGACGGCCTCACCCGCTACCGCTTCACCGCCGCCCGCCGCGCCCTCGACCACTGGCAGGTCGACGCCGAGTCGATCACCCGGCACCGCGACGGCAGGGAACTCCCCCTGCACGCCCTGGAGTTCTTCATCGAGCTGAAGGGTGCACTGAGCCTGAGCGACGAGGTACTGCCGGTCTATCTGGAGGAGATCTCCTCCACCCTCTCCGGCACCTGCTACAAGCTCACCAAGCCCCAGCTCACCTCCGCCGAGCTCGCGAGGAGCGGCTTCCAGGAGATCGAGACGGGGATGACGGAGGGCCACCCCTGCTTCGTCGCGAACAACGGGCGGCTCGGCTTCGGGGTCCACGAGTACCTCTCGTACGCCCCTGAGACCGCGAGCCCCGTACGGCTGATCTGGCTGGCGGCGCACCGCTCGCGGGCGGCGTTCACGGCGGGCGTCGGCATCGACTACGAGTCGCTGCTGCGGTCCGAGCTGGGGGACGAGACGCTGAAGCGGTTCTCCGTCACCTTGACCGAAAAGGGCCTCGACCCGGACGACTACCTCCTCATCCCAGTCCACCCCTGGCAGTGGTGGAACAAACTCTCCGTGACCTTCGCGGCCGAGGTCGCCCAGCAGCACCTGGTGTGCCTGGGTGAGGGCGACGACGAGTATCTGGCCCAGCAGTCGATCCGGACGTTCTTCAACAAGAGCGCCCCCGAGAAGCACTATGTGAAGACCGCTCTGTCGGTCATCAACATGGGTTTCATGCGCGGCCTTTCCGCCGCGTACATGGAGGCGACGCCGGCCATCAACGACTGGCTGGCCCAACTCGTCCAGAACGACCCGGTGTTGAAGTCCACCGGTCTGTCGGTCATCCGTGAGCGCGCGGCCGTCGGCTACCGGCACCTGGAGTACGAGGCGGCCACCGACCGCTACTCCCCATACCGCAAGATGCTCGCCGCCCTGTGGCGCGAAAGCCCGGTCCCCTCCCTCCAGGAGGGCGAGCAACTGGCCACCATGGCCTCCCTCGTCCATGTGGACCACGAGGGCGCGTCCGTCGCGGCGGCGCTGATCGAGCGCTCGGGCCTCACGCCCGTGGAGTGGCTGCGGCGCTACCTGCACGCGTACCTCACGCCGCTGCTGCACAGCTTCTACGCGTACGACCTCGTCTTCATGCCGCACGGCGAGAACGTCATCCTCGTCCTGAAGGACGGCGTCGTACAGCGCGTGATCTACAAGGACATCGCCGAGGAGATCGCGGTGATGGACCCGGACGCGGTGCTGCCGCCGGTGGTCGAGCGGATCCGCGTCGAGGTGCCCGAGGACAAGAAGCTGCTGTCGATCCTCACGGACGTCTTCGACTGCTTCTTCCGCTTCCTGGCCGCGAACCTCGCCGACGAGGGCGTCATCGAGGAGACCGACTTCTGGCGGACGGTCGCCGACTGCGTACGCGACTATCAGGCAGCCGCGCCCGAACTGGCCGACAAGTTCCGGCAGTACGACATGTTCGCGCCGGACTTCGCGCTGTCCTGCCTCAACCGGCTCCAGCTGCGCAACAACAAGCAGATGGTCGACCTCGCCGACCCGGCCGGAGCGCTCCAGCTCGTCGGCAACCTGAAGAACCCCATAGCCGGGCTGTAGCAACAGCCCCACAAGCAGGCGGGCGCCCTCAAGTACGGTCCCAGGGGGCGCCCGTCGTCGTACAGAATTGCCGTATGGCGGAAATCATCCAAAAGGACGGTACTTGGACCTTCGACGGCGATGCCCTGCACCTGACACCGGGGCGCGACAAGAGCGTCAGTCTGTTGCGCAAGACGCTGGGTGAACTGACCGTCCCGCTGGGCTCGTTGGCGGGGATCTCCTTCGAGCAGGGCAAGAAGTCCGGCCGGTTGAAGCTCCGGCTGCGGGAGGGAGCGGACCCACTGCTGCAGGCGACCGGCGGCAAGCTCGCCGAGCCGAACGATCCGTATCAGCTCGCCGTCGACTCCGACCGCTACGGCGTCGCCGAGTACTTCGTGGACGAGATCCGCAACGCGCTGCTGCTGGACCAGGTCCCGGCCACCGCCGTCGACCGCTATCTGCTGCCGGGCCCGTCCGTGCCGCTGTCGGTGTCCGCCGGGGACGGCACCGCGAGCTTCGACGGGGAGCGCGTACGGCTGGAATGGAACTGGAAGACGGAGGAGGCCAAGGCTGCGTCCGGCCCCCGCACGCTCTACTTCGCGGATATCCAGTCCGTGGAGTGGCACCCCGCGATCGGCCTGGAGAACGGCTGCCTGCGCTTCACCGTCCGAGGCGCCCCGACCAAGGCCCCGCCGAAGTACGACCCCAACTCCATCGAGCTGTGGGGCTTCAAGAAGGACCCGTTGATGGCGCTGATCGCGGCGGCGGTACAGGCCCGCCTCCCGCACCCGTCGGCGTCCGTCGAGGACCGGGTGCCCACAGCGTCGAACGCCCCCGCCCAGGACGCCGAGCCGCCCGCCGAGCCCGATCACGACGCGCTACTGCGCCGCCTGCGCGAACTCGGCGAACTGCACAAGTCGGGCGTCCTCACGGACGAGGAGTTCACACTGGCCAAGCAGGCCATCTTGAAGCACCTCTGAGCCACCCCTCTGACCTGACATAGATCCTTTGCGGCCAGTGCAGGTTCTTTGAGACGGTTCCGCCACGACCCTGCCCGATTTCGGGCAGATTTCTTGCGATCACTCGCCCCATCATTCAGGATCATCGAGTGCACGACGAACTCGTTGATCACCTGACGCGCTCCACCGCCCTCAACCGGGGCGAGGCACTGCGGGTGATACAGGACGTGCTCGCCTACTTCGACGAGACGACGGAGGATTTCGTCCGTCGCCGCCATCGTGAGCTCCAGGTTCAGGGCCTGGTGAACGCGGCGATCTTCGAACGGATCGCGGCGGACCTGAAGTACCGCGCGGTCGCACCGCCCGAGCTCACGCTCAGGCAGCTGCGCCGCATCGTTTATGGCTAGATCATCTACGGCTAGGGGCCTTCTGTATGTGTGGAATCGTCGGTTACATCGGCAAGCGTGACGTGGCGCCGCTGCTCCTCGAAGGCCTGCAGCGCCTGGAGTACCGCGGCTACGACTCCGCCGGCATCGTCGTGACCAGCCCGAGGACGGCCGGCCTCAAGATGGTCAAGGCCAAGGGCCGGGTCCGCGACCTGGAGGCCAAGGTGCCGGCCCGCTTCAAGGGCACCACCGGCATCGCCCACACCCGCTGGGCCACGCACGGCGCCCCCTCCGACGTCAACGCGCACCCGCATCTGGACGCCGAGGGCAAGGTCGCCGTCGTCCACAACGGCATCATCGACAACGCCTCCGACCTGCGCAGGAAGCTGGAGGCCGACGGAGTCGAGTTCCTCTCCGAGACCGACACCGAGGTCCTCACCCACCTCATCGCCCGCTCGCAGGCCGTGAAGCTCGAGGACAAGGTTCGCGACACACTGCGCGTCATCGAGGGCACGTACGGCATCGCCGTGATGCACGCCGACTTCCCCGACCGCATCGTGGTGGCCCGCAACGGCTCCCCGGTCGTCCTCGGCATCGGCGAGAAGGAGATGTTCGTCGCCTCGGACATCGCAGCCCTGGTCACCCACACCCGCCAGATCGTCACGCTCGACGACGGCGAGATGGCCACACTGAAGGCCGACGACTTCCGTACCTACACCACCGAGGGCACCCGCACGACCGCCGAGCCGACCACCGTGGAGTGGGAGGCCGCCTCGTACGACATGGGCGGCCACGACACGTACATGCACAAGGAGATCTCCGAGCAGGCCGACGCCGTGGACCGGTGCCTGCGCGGCCGCATCGACGACCGGTTCTCCACCGTGCACCTGGGCGGCCTGAACCTGGACGCCCGCGAGGCGCGCAAGATCCGCCGCGTGAAGATCCTCGGCTGCGGCACCTCGTACCACGCGGGCATGATCGGCGCCCAGATGATCGAGGAGCTGGCCCGTATCCCCGCGGACGCCGAGCCGGCCTCCGAGTTCCGCTACCGCAATGCGGTCGTCGACCCCGACACGCTGTACATCGCGGTCTCGCAGTCCGGTGAGACGTACGACGTACTGGCCGCGGTGCAGGAGCTGAAGCGCAAGGGCGCGCGCGTCCTGGGCGTGGTGAACGTGGTGGGCAGCGCCATCGCCCGCGAGGCGGACGGCGGCATCTATGTCCACGCGGGCCCCGAGGTCTGCGTCGTCTCGACCAAGTGCTTCACGAACACCACGGTCGCCTTCGCGCTGCTCGCGCTGCACCTGGGCCGCACCCGTGACCTGTCGGTCCGCGACGGCAAGCGGATCATCGAGGGCCTGCGCAGGCTGCCCGCGCAGATCTCGGAGATCCTTCAGCAGGAGGGCGAGATCGAGAAGCTGGCGGCGGAGTACGCCGAGGCCCGCTCGATGCTCTTCATCGGCCGTGTACGGGGCTACCCGGTCGCCCGCGAGGCCTCGCTGAAGCTCAAGGAGGTCTCGTACATCCACGCCGAGGCCTACCCCGCCTCCGAGCTCAAGCACGGCCCCCTCGCCCTGATCGAGCCCGCCCTGCCGACGGTCGCGATCGTGCCCGACGACGACCTGCTGGAGAAGAACCGCGCCGCCCTGGAGGAGATCAAGGCCCGCAGCGGCAAGATCCTCGCGGTGGCGCACCAGGAGCAGGAGAAGGCCGACCGGACGATCATCGTCCCGAAGAACGAGGACGAGCTGGACCCGATCCTGATGGGCATCCCCCTCCAACTCCTCGCCTACCACACGGCGTTGGCCCTGGGCAGGGACATCGACAAGCCCAGGAACCTCGCCAAGTCGGTCACGGTGGAATAAAAATTCCGCAAGACCACCGAAGCGATAATTGAGCAACCCCCACGGCGATCAACCAGGTCCGCGAAAGCGGCGCCGGTTTAGGCGCAAAGGGGCGCGCAACCAGGTCCGCGAGAGCGGCGCCGGTTTAGGCGCAAAGGGGCGCGCGAACGGCCTCCTGTGTGTGCCACCAGCACACAGGAGGCCGTTCTTTGCGGGAGCCGACGTCGCCCATTACGCCGGCTCGTGGCTGCCTCAGCCGGGAGCCGTCATCCTCCGGCCGGCAGCGCGTCGTGGGAGTGCGGTGGGCCAGTGGGCCAGGAACGCCGTCGCGGTGTACCAGGCCACGGCGCCGCCCGCCACGGCGAACCAGCCGCCGACCTTACCGAGCGCTTCGTTGTCCGCGAAGCTCGAGATGGCGAGAAGCACCAGCGCGACGAAGAACAGCCCGTAGGCGCCCTGTGCGAGCGGTCCGCGGGCCGCCGCCCCGAGGGTGAGGCTCAGCGCGACGAGAGCGAACAGCAGGAAGAAGAGCCCTGCGGCGTTGTCCGACAGCGCGCTGCCGGCGGTGACTCCCCAGTCGCCCGCCATCGCACCCCAGGCGAACCACAGGGCCCCGAATCCCGTGAAGGCCGTGCCCGTGACGATGTCACGGTCGCGGAACGCGAACAGACCCGCGATGAAGAGCGCGATGCCGCCGACGTAGGTGGCCAGGCCCACGGCGTCGGCCGCCGTCACGCCGTCGATCACTTCGGTGTGACCGAGGCCGAAGAACAGCAGGGTGATGCCGAGGGCGAGATGACCGAGGGTGGTGATGGTGCTTCCCGCAGTGACGTCGTTGTTCACGGCGGGGCTCCTTTCATGCAGGTGCGCTTGCGCGATGCCCTATGTCGGAACCGTGTCGGTCCGACGACCGGTTTGTACCCTTCACAAAGACACAAACACCTCTACGCACGAGTAGGTTTATGCCGCGTCAGAAGCAGCCCGACACCCCGCCGCGCCGCGCCTCACCTGGGGCAATGGAACAAGGGGACGCGTCACGGGATGACGATGACCGGCCGCTGCGCCCGCTTCGCGAGCCGTCCCGCGACCGAGCCGAAGATCCGTCCGACGATGCCGTGCGTGGAGCCGACGACGATCGCGTCCGCCTCGTACTCCCGCCCGACCTCCTCGAGCTCGTGGCAGATGTCGCCGCCGCGCTCGACGAGGATCCAGGGCACCTCGGCGAGATAGTCCGCGCAGGCGAGTTCGAGCCCGAGCACCTCGGTGCGGTGGTCCGGGACGTCGACGAAGACCGGGGGTTCGCAGCCCGCCCACACCGTGGTCGGCAGCCGGTTGGCGACGTGCACGATGATCAGGCCGGAGCCGGAGCGGTGTGCCATTCCGATCGCATAGGCGAGGGCGCGCTCGCTGGACGTCGAGCCGTCGAAGCCGACGACGACGCCGTGCTTGAAAGCAGGGTCACAGGACTGACGTGTCTCTTCCGCCGCGAAGGGCTCGGACGCCGTGGGATCGACGACGGGGCGCTTGCGGTCCGCGGGATCGAAGAATTCTTGACCGGCCATGGCTGTCTCGGCGTTTGGATCCTCATGGGTGGGACGACAGGTGCTACGGAGCTGTGTCCGGGAATCTTCTTCCCAACCCCATACCCCCAAGGGTACGGCGGCACGCCTCCTCTGCCCAGATCCCGCGACGGCCGCGGGAGGGTTCCAGGGAGCATGCACGAGAGGGTGCCCGCAACGCAATGGTTGCTGCCCCGTACAGGCTGTTTGCACGGGGTTTTGACAGGCGTGGGGCGACAGTTGATCGGTTCGCCCCCGCCGCTCGGTCTCTTTTCGGCGGGCTCGGCGGCGGTCGGGCTCCCGCCCGCGGGGCGGATTCCGTGACCGGCCGGTCGAACAGGCGTTGAACCCCGGTGAGCCACCGCTCCAGACAGGCCCAAGCCACCGTCCAGGGAGGCCCACCGTGCCCGCATCCCAGCCCTCCTCCGGGAGGCCCGCCGCGCAGGACTCCGTCGGCGACTCCGTGAGCGATGTGGTGCGCTGGGCGGCCTTCAGCTGCGTACTGGTCCCCGTGGTGCTCGTCGGGTACGGGACGTCCCTGGCGGGCGCGGCAGGGACGGCCCTCGGCCTGGCGGCGGTGACAGCGGCGTGCCGGGCCCTGTTGAGGCGGTCCGAGCGGTTCGCTGCGGGCCCGGCGAGCGAGAAACCGGCCGAGAAACGGACGGCAAGTCGCCGACGGCGCATCAGGGGCGGTACGGGAGCGCACAGAGGGGGCCGGCGAGCGGCAGAAAACACGCCGGTCGACTGACCGGTTTCCGCTCACGCGCCCGGTGCTTTTCAGCCAACTTCTGGCTCCCGTGCATTCGTTGGCCGAAGGGGTCTCCACCCCTCGTTCGACCTGCACCGAAAGGGGCACCAAGGGGCCTCGCACCCTACGGGGACCGGCCACGCATGCGAGGCGCACTTCCCTGTACGGCCCACGAGTGCAACGCTTCGTGATCGAATGCTTCACGCCAAGTTGTCATGTCGACAATGTGCCGAGTGCTGAACTGGTCACGTAGGCACCACGGGACACAGTAGATTCGATCATGCTGTCTTACGGCGGGGGACTCGTGCAGGACCAAGGGGAAACGTGCAGGAGCGACACAACCGAGGAGCCGCGACCACCGAGGGGGGCTTAGCAGTATGAGCCACGACTCCACTGCCGCGCCGGAAGCCGCGGCCCGGAAACTTTCCGGGCGACGCCGCAAGGAGATCGTCGCGGTGCTGCTGTTCAGCGGCGGCCCCATCTTTGAGAGTTCCATTCCACTGTCGGTGTTCGGGATCGACCGCCAGGACGCCGGCGTACCGCGCTACAGGCTGCTTGTCTGCGCCGGGGAGGAGGGGCCCCTGCGGACCACCGGGGGACTCGAACTCACCGCGCCCCAGGGGCTGGAGGCGATATCCAGGGCAGGCACGGTCGTCGTGCCTGCCTGGCGGTCGATCACCTCCCCACCGCCGGAGGAGGCGCTCGACGCACTGCGCCGGGCGCACGAGGAGGGCGCCCGCATAGTCGGGCTGTGCACCGGCGCCTTCGTACTCGCGGCGGCAGGTCTGCTGGACGGTCGTCCCGCGACCACCCACTGGATGTACGCGCCGACGCTGGCCAAGCGCTATCCGTCCGTCCACGTCGATCCCCGCGAACTGTTCGTGGACGACGGCGACGTACTGACATCGGCGGGTACGGCGGCGGGCATAGATCTCTGTCTGCACATCGTGCGGACGGACCACGGAAACGAAGCAGCCGGAGCGCTGGCCCGCCGTCTGGTGGTCCCACCCCGGCGCAGCGGCGGCCAGGAGCGCTACCTCGATCGGTCTTTACCAGAGGAGATCGGCGCCGACCCGCTCGCGGAGGTCGTCGCCTGGGCGCTGGAGCATCTCCACGAGCAGTTCGACGTGGAGACGCTGGCGGCACGCGCGTACATGAGCCGTCGTACGTTCGACCGCCGGTTCCGCTCGCTCACCGGGAGCGCTCCCCTGCAGTGGCTGATCACGCAGCGGGTGCTCCAGGCGCAGCGGCTCCTTGAGACGTCCGACTACTCGGTGGACGAGGTGGCGGGCCGCTGCGGCTTCCGCTCCCCGGTGGCCCTGCGCGGCCACTTCCGCCGGCAGCTCGGCTCGTCCCCGGCCGCGTACCGGGCCGCCTACCGCGCCCGGCGCCCACAGTCCGACAAGCCCTCGGACCCGGAGGGACCACCACCGCCCCCGCAGGAGTCCGCCTCGGTCCCCCCGCAGACCCGCCGCACGGCCGCCGCGCACGCCGTGGGCCCGTCGGCGTCCCTGTCCACGGAGCCGGACAGGAGCGGCAACGAGATGTACGCCAACGGCCGGCCGAGCCTGCCGGGGCAGCGGAGCGCGCCGTAGCGCTCCGCTGGGTAAGGCGGTTTCGAAGCTGCGGGTTCGTTGTGGCTGGTCGCGCCCCGCGGCGGAGCCGCAAATTGACACCGCCCCGCGCCCCTTACGGGGCGCGGGTGAGGCGCGGCGCCAGGCAGCCGGCCGGGTCCCGCGCCTGCCACCGGGCATCGCCGGGGGCATAGGGTAAGACATATGAACGATCGCATGGTGTGGATCGACTGCGAGATGACCGGCCTCTCGTTGTCCGACGACGCGCTCATCGAGGTGGCCGCGTTGGTCACCGACTCTGAGCTGAACGTGCTCGGCGAAGGGGTGGACATCGTGATCCGCCCGCCCGACACGGCGCTGGAGACCATGCCGGAGGTGGTGCGCGCCATGCACACCGCCTCCGGTCTCCTCTCCGAGCTGGCCGCCGGTACGACACTGGCGGACGCCGAGGAGCAGGTCATGGCGTACGTACGGGAGCACGTCAAGGAGCCGGGCAAGGCCCCGCTGTGCGGCAACTCGGTGGGCACGGACCGCGGTTTCCTGCTGCGGGACATGCCGAGCCTGGAGGAGTACCTCCACTACCGGATCGTCGACGTCTCCTCCGTCAAGGAACTGGCCCGCCGCTGGTACCCCCGGGCGTACTTCAACAGCCCGGAGAAGAACGGCAACCACCGCGCCCTGGCGGACATCCGCGAGTCCATCGCCGAACTCCGCTACTACCGCGAGGCGATCTTCGTCCCGCCCCCGGGCCCGGACTCCGACAAGGCCCGCACGATCGCCGCGAAGCACGTCCTGCCTGCGCAGTAGGGGCTGTGCTCCGCCCTCGAAAACGCGGGCGCGAGCACCCCTCGGGACCCTGTACACTTTTTCTCGGCCGGTCAGGAAGTCCACGCGGACAACCGCCGGGCATGGTGGGTGTAGCTCAGCTGGTAGAGCACCTGGTTGTGGTCCAGGATGCCGCGGGTTCAAGTCCCGTCACTCACCCTCGAAGACGAAGGCCCGACCTGCACAGACAGGCCGGGCCTTCGTCGTTCCCGAACCACGGGAACCGCACGGAACACCGCGGGAGCACCGCCCCTCACGACGAGTCGCGCTCCACCAACGTCGCGGGAAGCACCAACTGCCGCTTGTCCAGGCCTCGCGAGACCGCAGGACGGCGGTCCGCGATCTCGTCGAGCAGGAGGTCGAGCATCGCGCGGCCCATGTCCTCGATCGGCTGGCGGACGCTGGTCAGCGGCGGGTCCATGTGGCGGGCGATGGCGGAGTCGTCGTAGCCGACGAGGGCCACGTCGTCGGGTGTGCGGCGACCGGCCTCGCGCAGGACCTGGCGGGCGCCGGCCGCCATGACGTCGGAGCCGGCGAAGACGGCGTCCAGGGCGGGGCAGCGGGCGAGCAGTTCCGTCATCGCGCGGCGGCCGCCCGCCTCCGTGAAGTCACCCGTGAGGATCAGTTCCTCGTCGACCTCCCGGCCCGCGTCGCTCAGCGCGTCGCGGTAGCCGTCGACGCGGCGCTGGGCGCCGAAGACGTCGAGGCGGCCCGCGATGTGGGCGATGGTGCGGCAGCCCCGGTCGAGCAGGTGCTCCACCGCGGCCCGGCCGCCGCCGTAGTTGTCCGAGTCGACGGACGGCAGCGTCTCCTCCGCGGACCTGCGGCCGCTGATCACCGCCGGGATCTCCAGCTGGGACAGCAGATCCGGCAGCGGGTCGTCCGCGTGGACCGAGACCAGCAGGACGCCGTCCACCCGGTGCGCCGCCAGGTACTGGGCCAGCCTGCGCCGCTCCCGGTCACTGCCCGCGAAGATCAGCAGGAGCTGCATCTCGGTGTCCGAGAGGGCCGCGCCCACGCCCCGGAGCATGTCCGAGAAGTACGGCTCCGCGAAGAAGCGGGTCTCGGGCTCGGGGACGACGAGGGCGATGGCGTCGGTGCGGTTGGCGGCGAGAGCGCGGGCCGCCGTGTTCGGGACGTAACCGAGCTCCGCGACCGCCGCCTCGACGGCCGCGCGGGTGGCGTCGCTGACCCGCGGGGAACCGTTGATCACGCGGGAGACCGTGCCGCGGCCCACTCCGGCTCGCGCGGCGACCTCTTCGAGGGTCGGCCGCCTGCCGCTGCGCCCCCGCGCTCCGTGGACTACCATCCCCTGCCTCCCGTCCGACACGGCTCGCACCGCGTGTGGCCTGGAATCTAACAGTGTCGGTCCGTACGCGGCTTCCGGCGCTCATCTGCCGACGCCCATACCGGATTTGATCGCTCCCCGGCCGTTAGTTAACGGCCCGATAACTGAAGACATATCTCGCTGTCCGGTCCCTTGACACCCCCGCATCGAGGGGCGAACCTTCAACACATCACCGGTGGGAGCGCTCCCACAGTACCTGGCACATACACATCCCGCACGTTCCCCGCCCGAGCCGCAAGTCAGAACACACGGGCCCAGCAAGAGAGTTGGCCGGGGGGTCGGCACGTCAGGGCAACAGGAGGACGACAATGCGCGCACGTACCCGAACCGGCCACCGCAAGGTGGTAGTCCTCGCGGCTGTGGCCTCGCTGGGCGCCGGGCTGCTGGCCGGCTGTGCAGAGGACTCCGGCGACGGCTCGTCGAACTCGGACGGAGGCAACGGCGGCAGCGGCAAGACCACGCTGTCCGTCGGCACCTTCGGTGTCTTCGGCTACAAGCAGGCCGGTCTCTACGACGAGTACATGAAGCTGAACCCGGACGTCACCATCAAGGAGAACGTCACCACCCGCACCGACGTCTACTGGCCCAAGACCCTCACCCGTCTGCAAGCCGGTGCCGGTACCGACGACATTCAGGCGATCGAGATCATGAACGTCACCGAGGCGGTGGAGACCCAGGCCGACAAGTTCGTCGACCTCGGCAAGGAAGTCGACAAGTCCCAGTGGTTGGACTGGAAGAACGCCCAGGCCACCACCAAGGACGGCAAGCAGATCGGACTCGGCACCGATGTCGGCCCGATGGCGATCTGCTACCGCAAGGACCTGTTCGAGAAAGCCGGCCTGGAGACCGACCGCACCAAGCTCGCCGAACAGTGGAAGGGCGACTGGGGCAAGTACGTCGACCTCGGCAAGCAGTACATGGAGAAGGCGCCCAGCGGCACCAAGTTCGTGGACTCCGCGTCCTCCGTCTACAACGCGGCCCTCGGCGGCGAGCCCGAGCGCTACTACGAGACGGACGGCACCGTCATCTGGGACAAGTCAGACAGCGTCAAGAAGGCCTGGAACGTCGCCATGGAGGTGGCGACCAGCGACATGTCGGCGAAGCTGAAGCAGTTCGACAAGCCGTGGGACCAGGGCTACTCCAACGGCACCTTTGCGACGGTGGCCTGCCCGGCGTGGATGATCGGCTACATCCAGGAGAAGTCCGGTGACTCCGGCAAGGGCAAGTGGGACGTGGCGGCGGCGCCGACCGCGGCCAACTGGGGCGGCGCCTTCCTCGGCGTCCCGACGGCCAGCAAGAACCAGAAGGAGGCCATCAAGCTGGCGAAGTGGCTGACCGCGCCCGAGCAGCAGGCGAAGGTCTTCGCCAAGCAGGCCAGCTTCCCGTCGACCCCGTCGGCGTATGCGGACCTGAAGCCGGCGGCCGCCACCGCGGCATACTTCTCGAACGCGCCGATCACCGAGATCTTCTCGGCCTCCGCCGAGACCATCCCGAGCCAGTACTTCGGCATCAAGGACCAGCCGATCAACACCGCGCTCACCGACATCGGCATCCTGCAGGTCGAGCAGAAGGGCAAGTCGCCCGAGGAGGGCTGGGACGCCGCCACCGAGGAGATCAAGGACGTGCTCGGCCAGTGACCAGCTCCAAACAGGCTCTCGCGCAATCCGCGCCGAGCGCCGACGCCGCGCCCGGTGAACAGCCGGGCGCGGCCCGGGGCGCTCAAGGTCGCGGTACACCGCCCCCAGGCCCCAGTTCCTGGCGCAGCCGGCTGTACCGCTGGGACATGAAGGCGTCGCCGTACGCGTTCATCTCCCCCTTCTTCATCTTCTTCGGGGCCTTCTCGCTCGTCCCGCTGCTGTACACGGCCTGGTACTCGCTGCACAACGTGCAGCTGTCCGACCTGGACAACCAGACCTGGGCGGGCCTGGACAACTACCAGAACCTGTTGTCCTCCGACTTCTTCTGGAACTCCCTGTGGGTCACGCTCGTCATCGGCGTGATCTCGACCGTGCCGCAGCTGATCATGGCGATCGGGCTCGCACACCTGCTCAACTACAAGCTGCGCGGCTCGACCGTGTGGCGGGTGGTCATGCTCACCCCGTACGCCACCTCGGTGGCGGCGGCCACGCTGGTGTTCGTGCTGCTGTACTCCTGGGACGGCGGCATGATCAACTGGCTGCTCGACTTCGTCGGGGTCGACCCCATCAACTGGCGTGAGTCCGACTGGGGTTCGAAGTTCGCCGTCTCCACGATCGTGATCTGGCGGTGGACCGGCTACAACGCGCTGATCTACCTCGCGGCGATGCAGGCGATCCCCGCCGACCTGTACGAGTCGGCGTCCCTCGACGGCGCGAACCGCTGGCAGCAGTTCATCCATGTGACGGTCCCGCAGCTGCGGCCGACGATCCTGTTCACGGTGGTCGTCTCCACGATCGGCGCGACGCAGCTCTTCGGTGAGCCCCTGTTGTTCGGCGGGGTCAGCGGCTCGAAGGGCGGCTCCGGCCACGACTACCAGACGCTCGGCCTGTACATGTACGACCAGGGCTGGGTCATCGGCAACCTCGGCAAGGCGTCCGCGATCGCCTGGTCGATGTTCCTGATCCTGCTGCTCATCGCCGTGATCAATCTGCTGGTCTCCCGACGCCTGAGGAAGTCCCAATGACCACCAGCGAAGTGCCCCTCACTCAGGAGAAGGAGCAGGAGAAGGGGGCGAAGGCGAAGAGCGACCGGGGCTTCCGGCGCCCCCGGATGCTCGGCGCGGGCAAGCAGCTACACGCGGGCCCGGTCACCTATGTGGTCCTGACCATCTTCGCTCTCGTCTCGCTGGCGCCACTGGTGTGGACGGCGATCGCGGCCTCGCGCACCGACCAGCGGCTCGCGCAGACGCCGCCGCCGCTGTGGTTCGGCGGGAATCTGTTCAAGAACCTCGAGCGTGCGTGGGAGGAGGCCTCTCTCGGCGCCGCGATGTTCAACACCACGCTGGTCGCGACCACCATCACCGTCGGCACGGTCCTGTTCTCCACGCTGGCCGGTTTCGCCTTCGCCAAGCTGCGGTTCAAGTTCTCCAGCATCCTGCTGCTGCTGACCATCGGCACGATGATGATCCCGCCGCAGCTCGCCATCGTGCCGCTGTACCTGTGGATGGCCGACCTCGGCTGGTCAAACCAGCTGCAGACCGTCATCCTGCCGACGCTGGTCACCGCCTTCGGCACGTTCTTCATGCGGCAGTACCTGGTGCAGGCGCTGCCCACCGAGCTGATCGAGGCGGCGCGTGTGGACGGCGCGAGCAGTCTGCGGATCGTGTGGCATGTGGTCTTCCCCGCGGCGCGGCCCGCGATGGCCGTGCTCGGCCTGCTGACCTTCGTGTTCGCCTGGAACGACTTCCTGTGGCCGATCATCGCCCTCAACCAGGACAACCCGACCGTGCAGGTCGCGCTCAACGCCCTCGGTACCGGCTACGTCCCCGACCAGTCGGTGATCATGGCAGGCGCGCTGCTCGGCACGTTGCCGCTGCTCATCGCCTTCCTCCTGTTCGGCAAGCAGATCGTGGGCGGGATCATGCAAGGCGCGATCAAGGGCTGACCCGCCGCGCCTCCGCCCGACGGGGCCGGGTCATCGACGCCCCGGCCCCGCTCATCTCCCCCACTTACTCCTCGGCCCTCCACGACCCCTTATGGGAGCGCTTCCATGCCTGAGCCTGTGACCTTTCCCCCCGCCTTTCTCTGGGGAGCCGCGACCTCCGCGTACCAGATCGAAGGGGCGGTGCGGGAGGACGGCCGTACACCCTCGATCTGGGACACCTTCAGTCATACGCCGGGCAAGACGGCCGGTGGCGAACACGGTGACATCGCTGTCGACCACTACCACCGCTACCGCGACGACGTGGCCCTCATGGCGGAGCTGGGCCTTGGTGCGTACCGCTTCTCGGTGTCCTGGTCGCGGGTGCAGCCCACGGGCCGCGGCCCCGCCGTCCAGCGCGGCCTCGACTTCTACCGCCGCCTGGTGGACGAGTTGCTCGCGCACGGCATCAAGCCGGCCCTCACCCTCTATCACTGGGATCTGCCGCAGGAGCTGGAGGACGCGGGCGGCTGGCCGGAGCGCGACACGGCGCTGCGTTTCGCGGAGTACGCGCAGATCGTCGGCGAGGCGCTCGGTGACCGCGTCGAGCAGTGGATCACCCTCAACGAGCCGTGGTGCAGCGCCTTTCTGGGGTACGGGTCCGGGGTGCACGCTCCGGGCCGTACGGACGCGGCGGCTTCGCTGAAGGCGGCCCATCACCTCAACCTGGCGCACGGGCTCGGCACTTCGGCCCTGCGTGCCGCGATGCCCGCCCGCAACACGATCGCGGTGAGCCTCAACTCCTCGGTGATCAGGACGGTTTCGCAGGACCCGGCGGACCTGGCGGCAGGGCAGCGGATCGACGACCTGGCGAACGGCGTCTTCCACGGCCCGATGCTGGGCGGCGTGTACCCCGAGACGCTCTTCGAGGCGACGTCCTCGGTCACGGACTGGTCGTACGTCCTCGACGGCGACCTCGAGCTGATCCACCAGCCGCTGGACGCCCTGGGCCTCAACTACTACACCCCGACGCTGGTTTCGGCCGCCGAAGCCGCCCCGGCCGGCCCGCGCGCGGACGGCCACGGCGCCAGCTCGTACTCCCCCTGGCCGGCCGCGGACGATGTGATGTTCCATCAGACTCCAGGCGAGCGCACGGAGATGGGCTGGTCGATCGACCCGACCGGCCTCCACGAGCTGATCATGCGCTACACCAGCCTGGCCCCCGGACTCCCCCTGTACATCACGGAGAACGGCGCCGCCTACGACGACAAGCCGGACCCGGAAGGCCGTGTCCACGACCCCGAGCGAATCGCGTACCTGCACGGCCACCTCTCGGCCGTCCGCCGCGCGATCACCGACGGCGCGGACGTCCGCGGCTACTACCTCTGGTCCCTGCTGGACAACTTCGAATGGGCCTACGGCTACGGCAAGCGCTTCGGCGCGGTGTACGTCGACTACTCGACCCTGGCTCGTACGCCGAAGTCGAGCGCCCACTGGTACGCACAGGCAGCTCGCTCGGGGGAGCTGCCTCCGGTGACCACTGAGTAGAGGGAAACAGGGGGAACGGGGGGATGGGGCGCGGCACTTGAGGGGGGTGCCGCGCCCCTGGTCTTGAGCGCGGGCGAGGGCGGGGGTGATGGTGCGGCCGCGTGGCGCGGTGTGGTGCGGTGGTGCGTGCGGTGGATGCGGTGCCGCGCGGCGGACGCGGCGGTGGGTCTGGGAGGGTGCTGTGTCGAAAAGTGTGAGCACTTCTCCCTGCCGTGTTCACGCACTGCTCGATTGAGCGCCCGAAGGACAGTTTCCCGCTGTGTGTTCACGATTTTTGCGGGAGTGTCCCCGTCAGCGTGGTCGCCCCAATTCGAAGCAGGTGGCCTTGCCCCGACCCGGACCGTGCGTGCACACACCCCAGGCGTCGGCACCGTACGAGATGAGGTGCATGCCACGGCCGTCCTCGTCGTCGTGCGCCGCGGTGCGGATTGCGGGCAGGCCCGGGGCTTCGTCGTGGATGAGGATGCAGAGGCGGGCGGGGTCGGCCCAGCCGGCGTGGAGGGTGACGGGGGTGATGCAGCCCTTCGCGGCGCAGGCGTTGATGGAGTTGGTGACGGCCTCGGAGGTCAACAGGACGGCGGCGTCCGCGAGTTCGGAACGGCCGGAGGCGGCGAGGAGGGTGCGGACGGTTTCGCGGGCGGCTCGGACCCAGGCGGGGTGGGGCGGGAAGACCAGGGAGACGTCGGCGGGGTGGGGGTGGGCGTTGGGACTTGGAGGACTTTCCATGAGGGCTCCTGTTCGGGTTGGGCGTCTACGCGGTGACCAGATCCGGGCCTCGTCAACTGGCTTGAGGGCGGGGGTACTTCCTCGTGACGCGAGTGGTCGGTTCGATGCCGACGGTATGGTCATTCATGAGTGGAGTTCAATCGTGAACGCCCATGACAACCCTTGTGGGTGACTCGAGAGACAACTGGTCGACGACGTCGGAGCGTTCGCGGCACACTGCGCACAGTTACAGGGAGGGACCATGCCGCCACGTACCAGCCCCAGCGAGCGTCAACGCCGTCTGGGTGCCGAGCTGCGCAAACTCCGGCTCTGCGCGCGCCTGTCGAGCGACGACGCCGCCAAACTGCTGGAAGGCGAGCGCTCGCGGATCAGCTACATCGAATCCGGGCGGCTCAGCGTGTCGCGCAACCGCCTCCATCTGTTGCTCCGCGAGTACGGGTGCACGCCGGGACCGTATTTCGACGAGCTCATGAGCATGGGGCAGTCGAGCGGACGAGGCTGGTGGGACGAGTTCGACGACACGATCGGTCCGGTCGCCCGGAATCTGGCCGAACTCGAGTCGCGCTCAGCGATTCTGCGCACGCACGAACCGCTCTTCATCCCCGGCATGCTCCAGACCGAGGAGTACGCCCGTGCCGTGCTCGGCAAGACGGAGGACGACATCCAACGGGCCGAACGATACGTGGAGTTCCGCATGGCTCGGCAACGCGCCCTCACTGGGGAAACCCCCGTCACCTACCGTGCCGTCATCTACGAGTCCGCCCTGCACACCCGCGTCGGTGGCCCGAGCGTGATGCGCAGGCAGCTCCTGCGGCTGATCGAAGCATCCCGGCTGCCCAACGTGACCGTGCAGGTCGTGCCGTTCGAGGCAGGCGTCTACTCCGCGTACAGCCGGTCGTTCGCGATCTTCGGCGGCGTAACCCCCGAGCTGGACACGGTCTATCTGGAGCACCCGGTCAACTCGCTGTTCCTACACGATGGAGACCAACTCGACGAGTACGCCAAAATGTTCGAGCGGCTCTCCGAGCTGGCGTTGGACCCGGTCGACCCGGAATCGGCACCGGAGTCGCACGAGTGCCGCGACTCGCTGAGCTTGATCCAGCACGTCATGTACACCCTGTGAAAGGAATCGCGATGCCCCAACTCGCTTGGCAGAAGTCCTCGTTCAGCGGCGGCGGCGAGGGCGAGTGCGTAGAGCTGGCGGCAACGGCCCCGGAGCGCATACACCTCCGGGAAAGCGACCACCCGCACGAGATCGCCACCACCACGTCCCGTGCCTTCGCGGGTCTCCTGCACGCTCTGAAGGCCGGAAACCTCAGTCGCTGAGCCCCAGGTGCGCGAAGACGACGTCCCGTACTCGGAGCACGGCGTCGGGGTCGATCGCGGCGAGGACTGGGACGGCGTGGTGCCAGCCCTCCGGGGTGAGGGCTTCCGCAAGAAGGGCTCTTGCACGGGGCAGGTCCGGGCCGGACGGGGGCGGGAGCAAGAAGGCGGCCAAGCGACGGGCAGGCGACACAACGTTGAAAGGACCCTCAAGGAGCGGAATGGCCGCGGAGTCGCCCGGCACGCAAGCGGCGTATGCGGCGAGCTGGGCGAACGCCCCCGAGCGCCCCTCTTCGTCCTCTCCACGCCGGGCGATGGTCCGGGCCGTCTCGTGGTCTCCGAGCGCGGCGTAGGCAACAGCGGCAGCCCCGGTTGCTGCCTGTGGCCACGGTGCTTCTTCTGGTTCCGATGTCACCGCATCGAGGCGGTGATGGGCAGCGGCTGGGTCGGCGGCAGCGGCCAACAGGCCGAGCAGTACCCCGTCGCGGTACGACTGACGCACGTCAGGGTCCGCGTCCTGGCGGAGCAGAAACTGCTCGATACGGGTGCCACGCTCACTGTCATGGAACCCCACAGCGACGAGGAGTTGCGCAACACGCGACACGGATCTCCCGTTCATGTCGCGGAGCACGTCGTCCACCAATTGGCCTGCTAGGTCCGGGTCATGCGACCACAGGCCCGCAGCCGCCTCTGTGCGGGCACGATCGAGGTCGTACTTGCTCAACGGGCCGTCCTGTCTCGAGAGCTTCTCGATGACCTCAGCGACACGCTCCGTCGCACCCGCCCACCCCAGCGCCTGGACAGCGGCCGTCAGTGCGTCAGGGGCAAGGGAGAAGCGGTCGATCGCGAGCGCCAGCTCGACCGCCTGCTCGGCAAGACGCAGCGCTCGGCCTGTGTCTCCGTGCGCGACAGCCACGGATACGACAGCGCAACCCCAGGCGCGCGCATTGACCTCGGTGATTGTCTCCACGAGTCGCTCGGCCTCATCAGGCTGGCCTGCGGCGGCAAGCGCGCCTGCGAAAGCCGCGAGGCGGCGATGCTGGGGGAGAGAGGTCAGCTCGCCCACCGAGTGATGCCTGTGCTCGGCCTGGTGGAGCAGTCGCAGTGATCGCTCCGGTTCGTGGGCGGCGAAGTGAAGGGCGAGCGCGGCGAGTGCTTCGCCAACAGCCCACCGCGAGGAGTCCGCAGCGGCGGGCAGCAGGGCTTCCAGTTTCTCGGCAGCACCGGCCCTCGCAAGGAGCTCGGCAACTCGCGCCGTGGAGCCGTCGCTGTCGGAAAAGAGCGCAGAGTTGTTCCAGGTCGCTTCGAGAGCTGCCCAGGCTTCGTGCGCCGCGCCCTCGCGGGCCCACCCTTCAGCGATCGCCAGCCAGGTGTCCTGCCACCGCTTCCCCCAGTCCCGGAGATCCGCTTCGTCATGCATGGCCACCGCGAGCCGCTGCGCGTCCGCCATCCGGTTGGCGGCAATGAGAGCATGTACGGCACCGTATGTCGCCCTTCCAACGACCGCGTGCCCCGTCGGCTCCGTCACGGCCAGCGAGGCCAGGAGCTCCGCCTCGCGCGGGCGCGTCTCGCGCAGTGCCTCCGCGGCGACCGCGGGGAGGTTCTCGAAACCACGCGCGTGCTGTCGGGCGAGCCTGACCACCGAGTCGTAGAGCCGGATCGCTTCCTCGGGGAAACCGCGAGACGACCATGCATCGGCGACGGTCACCAGAACGCGAACACGAGCCGGCAGGAACGCGATCCGGTCGGCGGACTCCTCCGCCAGGCGCAGCCCATCGGCTGCACACGCCGGGTTCCGGAGCACGGTGGCAGTCGTGACCAACGCTTTGATGAACACTTTGGCGTCCGAAACCCCCTGCGGCCGGGGCAGTTCGCGAAGTCGGCGTACCGCCTCGCCCTCTCTGCCCGCCAGCGCCAGCGCGGTGGTCAGCGTGCCCTGCGCCGCCGTGAGATACGAGTGGGCGTGAGGCCGCCGCCCCTCTTCCACCACCTCCTCAGCAAGTCGCACCGCCTCCTCCGCCAGCCCCACCGCCCGCCGGTCACCGGTCTCCGCCAGCACACGCGCCACGCCTGCCACTGCCCGGACGCGGTCCAAGCGCCGGAAGACGCTACGGGCGAGACCAATGGCGTGGCGCACCCGGCCGAGACGGGCGTACACGGCCGGGATGTCTGGATGCAGCGACTCATTACGCCGGGCCACCAGATCCCCCGCGGCCGCGAGTGTCGCAAGCGCCACCAGGTCGTCGGGCGTCGTCCGCTGAACGACTTGCCGTGCCGCTGCGATCTCGGCAAGGCACGCCGCATCGCTGCCCGTCACCTCCCGCAGTCGGTCACGCCGCCGCACGTCCGTGGCGAGGCGGACGGCCCGGCACACGTCCCCCACGACGGTGACCAACCGCCCATACGGCTGGAGCAGATACGGCGGCGTGTCCTCCGGCCAGCCCCGGCTCGCGTACGACTCCGCCCACGCGTGCAGCCGCTCCAGGTATGCGTCCACGTCCGGACCCAATGCGTCCTGGGCTGCCGCAAGCAGCGTCTCATGGGCGAAGAGGTAGCCGCGGCTGCTCATGTACAGGGTCACGTCTCCGTCGGAGGAACTGTCGTAGCCGCCGCGCAGCCGCAGGATGCGCCCAAAGGCGCTGCCGAGGCGCTTGCGGAGCTCGTAGGTCGGCTCGCCGGTGAGTTCGCGCAGGTCCTCGACCGTGAGGGTGCCGCGCGCGGCGGTGAGCAGGCCGACGAGATCGCGTTGCAACTGGTCTCCGGAGAACGCCTGTTCCAAGTCGAACCTGGCCTCGTGCTCCGTATGCCTGGCCGCTGCCGTGGCGGACAGCTTCACGACCCGGCAATGGCGCAGGGGGTGTCCGCCGCCGACATCGGGCGGGAGCCCGGGGCTCGGACGGCTCGTGACCAGGACGCGGACGTTCGGCAGGAGCTTGGTCGGCAGCAGGGAGGCGATGCTCGCGCCATTGTCGCCGGGTACCCGGGACTGGTCCTCGTCGAGTCCGTCCACGACAAGGAGCAGGGTGCCTCCGTCCTGGGCGACGCGCTCGGCGGCCTGGCGCAGGAGCAGCCGGCGTTCTCCGTCGCGGGCAGTCGGCGAGCCGCTGCCGGTCGCCTCGCGGCCCGCGATCGCGGAGAGTTGGTCGATGACCGCCCCGGTGTACGCATGACTGTCCGACTGACCCGCGTGGCGCGCGGTGATGAAGAACCAGACCGGGACGACACCGCGGGGCGGATGCAGCGCGAACCACGCCGCGAGCGCCGTCTTGCCGGCCCAGGGCGGTCCCTGGAGCCAGAGGTAGCTGTCCGGGCCGCCGCAGAACGCGACGAGGTCTGCCAACTCGGCGTCCCTGTCCTTCAGTTCCTCGGGAGCGATATCGGCGAGCTGCGCGCGGTAGACCTCCTGGATGAGGTCGAGCCTGGCGACCGGTACGGCGTCCGGCAGCGATGAGGGGTGCAGTCCGCATCCCAAAAGATGTGACAGTTCCGCGAGTTCTGTCACATTCAAAAGCTCGGCCCAGCGGTCCACCCGGCTCGCCGCGATACGGCCCGGTCCGTCGGTGCGGTGGTGGTGGGTGACGACACCGACCAGCCGGCTGTTGCTGAAGGCAGCCGCGCCCGACATCCCCTCCCATGCGTCCCGCTCGGGATCCGGGTCGTCGGGTGGAGGCAAGGTGACACCGAGATCGAGGGTGCCCTCGCGCCGGTTGGACAGGACCGCGCAGGTCGCGTGCACGTGCTCGGCGTCGCGGAAGCGTGAACCATCCTCGTCCGTACGGAGTTTGAAGCGCGGGAAGCCGAGAGCCGTGCAGCGCAGCACCGCGTCCTGTTCGCCGACGCGGCCGTACGCGACACGATCTACGGCCGTGTCCTCTCCGTCCGGGAGAGCGAGCACGGCGACGTCGATACCCTCGTGCCGCCACACCACGCCCGCCTCGACGATCCGCTCGCCCGGCCGGTCGGCCTGAAACCGAACCCTGACGCCCGCCGCACCCTCGACGACATGCGCTGCGGTCAGCACCTTGCCTGGCGAAACGAGATATCCGGATCCACGCCGACCCGCTCCACCGCCGCCTGGCGCGACGATGATCTCGGCGACCCGCTCCGGCCACAGTCCCCGATCAGCGTTCGCCGTCAACCTCGTCGCCCACGATCGCCACCGGCTGCGTCAAACTACCGTCCGTTGCGACGGTCTTGGGAGTCAGTGTGAGCGTGACCCGCTGCGTCTCCGCCTGTGCGTACTTGCCGTTCGCCCCGCCGTCGACGACCCACAGTCGCACCTTGGCATCCCCGCCCGCCTCCCGGCTGACGGCGACGGTCGCCTCGACCTCCACGGGACCGAGCTCGAACCGCACGGCCTCTCCGGCTCCGTCGGCGAGCGCAGTGGCCAACTGCTGCCTCAACTCGCGGATCATGTCGGACAGTTCGATCACTCTTCCCCCTCGTACCACGGTGCCCAGATGCTACAAGCCCCCGCATCGGACGCCAGTCGTGAGCGTCGACTACACAGCGACGAGGCGCACCCTGTCCCCGCAGAATTTCGCCATGTCGTCAGTATCCGAGGTGAGCATGACCACCGGACGATGCTGCCGCAACGCCATCTCAGCCACGGCGGAGTCGATCGCGTACTTGTGACCATGTAGTCCGGCACTGATCAGCATGTTCGACGCGGCCTTCGCCTCTTCATCACCGATGTGCACGATCCGCATGCCGGACAGCACCCACGCGAGCCGAGACCGGTCGGTCCGACGATGGACCGCTTCGATGATGGTGAGTGCGCTGATGACCACCTCCATGCCCCGCTTGCGCGCCTCAGCGACGTGGGCGACGACGGGCTCGTGGTCGCCCACCAACTTGGACAGACCTTCGCAGTCCAGGGCCAGGGTGCCTTCGTGAGTCAGCTTGCGGCGGGCCACTGGCCCTCCTCGGCGAACACCTCGTCGAAGACGCGTCGCGCCCGTTCCTGTTCCTGCTCGGAGATCGGTCCCTGGCGGTGCTCGTAGTCGGCCAGGTACTCGTCCAGGATCCGGCCGCGCAGCTCACGCTCCACCGCCTCGGTGATGAACGCGGAGAACTCCCGCTTGCCGACCCGCTGACGGATCGCCTCGGCCGTCCCCTCTGGGAGCGAGAGGCTGACCCTGGTGGCGGGCCCTTCACCGATGCTGTACGGAGTTTCACGCTCAGCCATGCGGCGAGATTATCAAACGAGTAGGAATTCGGTCGACTGCAGCGGATTCCCTGTCCTCAGTGCCGCACCAGGCAGAACGGATGCCCTGCCGGATCGGCATAGACACGCCAGCTCCGGCCGGCGGAACCGTCGTCCAGCACCCTCGCCCCTGAGGCCAGCACCTGTTGCTGGGCTCGATCCAGGTCCGCAACACCGAAGTCCAGATGGAACTGCTGAGGCCGGGCCGGGTCAGGCCACAGCGGCGGCCTGCAGTCCGCTACCCGCTGGAAGGCAAGGACGAGTCCGGACGGCGTATGCAAGGTCGCCCAGTCGTCGCCCAGGGCCCACCGCCGATCTCGCTGATTGACAGCCCCACCGAGCAACGCCCAGTAGAACTCGGCGAGTTTCGTCGGCTCGGAACAGTCCAGCACCACACACTGCAGGTCAGCGATCACAGGTCGTTCCTAAGCAGCCGCCAGACAGCCCCGACCTCGACTTCCGAGATCACAGCGTCGGGCTCTCGGCGTCCCGGTACTGGTCCCGGATCTCGGGGAGTTGCTGGAAGCCGGCCGACTTGTAGGTGGCGACGGCGCCGACATTGGAGCTCGGGGTGCAGACGATCGCGCTCGACGAGCCCAGTTCCTGGAGTGCGGCCGCCGCGGCGACGGTGATCGCCTCGCCATAGCCGTGGCCGCGATGTTCCCGGTGCACGCCCATCGGCTCGAGCAGCCCAGGCCTGCCCGGACCGGCCGACCACACCGTCACCACCGCCACCGCGTCGCCCTGGTCGTCGTACGCGACCAGACACCGGGCGTCGGCGTACGGCAATCCGGCCGCCATCGCGTGCCAGCGCTCGTCCGTGAACGTCGACCCGTCGAACGATGCCCGCTGTACGGCGGCCCGCACGTGCGCCTGCTCCGGCCCGATCACCTCGATCCGCACGCCCGGATCCTTCACCGGCTCCGTGAGGTCGCGGCGCAGCGGCGTCCACGGCTCGTCGACACTCCAGCCGTCCTCGGACAGCAGATCTTGGACCAGTGCGCCCATCGGCGCCTCGATGTTCACCTTCCCCTCGGGCAGTACGCCACGCTCCGGCTCGGTCACATCCTCGACCAGCTGCCGCGCCAGCTCCTCGTCCCGCTGAGCGTCCGGCGCGATCGTCAGCCGCAACAGCCCGGGACCGTCCAGCAGCCCGACGGCGAGAATCCGCCCGTCCCGGCTCCACGTCCGGACCGCCGCGGCCGTCGCCTCCGCGCCGAACCGCCAGAACCAGCCCAGGTCCCCCGGATGCAGTTGCATCGGCGCCCCTTCGTACTGCCACTCCCGCAGCACGCCCACAGCCTCGCTCAGCCCGTCAACTCCCGGCTCACCCAACACAATTGGCATACGCCCGATCACACATCACCGCACCGACAGTCCGCACCCGGTTTCCGGACGACCGGCGTGGGGCTGGGGATTCGGGAAGGGGCACGAGGCGGGCCAGCCGAACGCCGACGACGGTGGTGGTGCCGGTGAGGCCACCGCCGCCGCGTCCGTTACCGCCGTGGCTCCGCGGCGCCCGCCGGTGAGCCTTCCGGCGGGCGCCGGGCCGGGCCTACCCCTGCCGATCCGGCACGTCCCCCTCCGCATGCAGCGCCCCCTCCCCCACAACCCGCACCCCCGTCTCCTCCCCCGGCCGCACCCGCAGCGGGCCCGCGACCCGGATGCCGACCGGGGCGTCGTGGCCGTCGACGGACACGGTGACCATGGCGTCGTGGCCGTAGTAGCAGACGTCGGTCACCGTGCCCCGTGCCGCGTCTTCCGCGGTGGGGTCGGTGAGGCGGAGCTGTTCCGGGCGGAGCAGGACCGTGCCGGTGCGCAGGCCCGCGGGCGGGGTGCCCAGGGGCACGGTGCCCAGCGGGGTGCGGGCCGTGCTGTCGGTCTCGACCGTGCCGGGGAGCAGGACGGCGTCGCCCACGAAGTCGGCGACCCAGGGGTCGGCGGGGTGGCGGTAGAGATCCTGCGGAGTGGCGCACTGGGCGACACGGCCGTCGCGGACGACGGCGACGAGGTCGGCGGTGGACAGGGCCTCCTGCTGGTCGTGGGTGACGAGCACGGCCGTGGCTCCCGTCGCGCGCAGTGCTGTCCGCACGTCGGCCCGTACTCCTGCCCGTAGCGCGCTGTCGAGGGCGTTGAACGGCTCGTCCAGCAGCACCAGTTGAGGGCGCGGGGCGAGCGCCCGGGCGAGTGCGACGCGTTGCTGCTGGCCGCCCGACAGTTCGTGCGGCATGCGGTCGCCGTAGCCTGCCAGGCCGACCAGTTCCAGCATCTCTTCCGTGCGGCGGCGTCGCTCGGCCCGGTCCACACCCTTCAGGCCGAAGGTCACGTTGTGCGCCACGCTCAGGTGCGGGAACAGCGCGCCCTCCTGCGGGACGATGCCGACGCGGCGCCGCTCGGGTGGGACATGGACGCCCGCACCCGGGCCGGTCAGGACCCGGTCGCCCACCCGTACCGTGCCCGCGTCGGCGCGCAGGAAGCCGGCGACGATGCGCAGCAGGGTCGTCTTGCCGCAGCCGGAGGGGCCGAGGACGGCGGCCAGCGCGCCCGTCGGCACGGTCAGGTCCAGTCCGCGCAGAACGGGGCCGCCGTCACCGTAGGACTTGGTGAGCCCTTCGACGTGCAGTTCGTTCGCGTTTTCTTTCGCGTTCATGTCCGTCACGTCCGTCATGTCCGGTGCCTGCCCAGGAGGTACGAAGGGAGCGCGGCCAGCAGGATCAGCGCGGCAGCGTAGGGGGCGGCCGCCGCGAAAGACCCGGCGCCCGTCTCGGTCCAGAGGCGGGTGGCCAGGGTGTCCATGCCGGTGGGGCGCAGGAGGAGGGTGGCGGGCAACTCCTTCATGCAGACCACGAACGTGAGTGCCGCCCCCGCCGCCACCCCCGGCGCGGCCAGCGGCACGGTCACCTCGCGCAGGACCTGCCACGGCCGCCGCCCCAGCGACCGGGCCACGTCCTCCAGCACGGGCGGCGCCTGGAGCACGGCGGCCCGCGTGGCGGCCACCGCGACCGGCAGGAAGAGGACCGCGTACGCGCCGACCAGGAGCGGGAGTTGCTGGTACAGGGGGTACGCGTAGCGGACCGCGAAGAAGACCAGGGAGAGTGCGACCGTGATTCCGGGCAGCGCATGGCCCGCGTACGCCGCCTGCTCCAGCAGGCGCGCGCCGCGCCCCCGGTGCCGGGCGGCGATCACCCCGACGGGCAGGGCGAGGGCCGTGGTGAGGGCGGCCCCGGCCGCGGCGACTGTGAGCGTGGCCCACGCGGTGTCCGCGATCGCGCCCAGGTCCCAGGTGGCCGAACTGCCGGCGGTCAGCCAGTACGCGAGAGTGCCGAGCGGGAAGACGACGGCCACGGCCACGACCGCCCCGCACCAGAGGAGGACGAGGGGCCGCCACCGGCCCAGTGCCATCGGTACGGCCGGGCGGGCGGTGCCGGTGCCGGTCCTTGCGTGCCCGGCGCGTCCGCGCGTACGGGCCTCGGCGGCGACCAGGGCCACCGTCATCACCACCAGCACGACGCTGAGCGCGGCGGCCGGGGTGCGGTCGAAGGACGCACGGTACGAGGTGTGGATGGCGCGGGTGAAGGTGTCGTACCGCATCAGTGAGACCGCGCCGAAGTCGGAGAGCACGTACAGCGCGACGAGCAGCCCGCCGCCCGCCGCGGCCGGTCGCAGTTGCGGCAGGGTGACCCGCAGGAAGGTCGCCGCCGGGCCGTGGCCGAGGGAGCGCGAGGCCTCCTCCTGCGCGGGGTCGATGCCGCGCAGCGCGGCGGCTACCGGCAGGTGGACGTACGGGAAGCTGACCAGGGTCAGGGCGAGTGCGGCGCCCGCGAAACCGGCGAGTCCGGGGGCGGCGGACAGCCAGGCGAAGGCGGCGACGTAGCTGGGCACCGCCAGCGGCAGCGTGGCCAGCACCGACCAGGCGCGGGCGCCCGGCAGGGCGGTGCGTACGGTCAGCCAGGCCAGCGAGACGCCCAGCACCAGGCTGGCCGCGACAACCGCGGCGGTGAGGCCGAGGCTGCGGCCGAGCAGGTGCAGGGTGCGTTCGTCCGCGACGACGTCCCAGGCGTAACCGGGGCCGCGTTCGAGGGCGCGGACGGCGAGATAGCCGAGCGGGAGCAGGGCGAAGAGGGCCGCCACGCAGGCGGGGACGAGCAAGGCCGGCGGTGGTCTGCGCCCGGTCCGCGTACGGAATCGCGTACTTAGCCGTGTACGAAACCGCGTACGGAACCGACCGCGTACGGCCGGGGCAGGAGCCCCGGCCGGGACGGGGGCTCCGTCCGGGGCCGGTGCCCCGGCCGGGCGCGGCGCGGATCGCGGTGTGCTGGGCACGGCCGTCAGACCAGTCCGACGTCCTGGAGCATGGCCTGGGTCTCCTGGATGGACTCCAGCTTGCCCAGGTCGATGTCGGGGGACTCGAGGGAGTCGAACGGCGGCAGGCCCTCGACGGTGCTGGTGACGCCTGCGGCCAGCGGGTACTCCATGGTCTTGTCGGCGAAGTAGGTCTGCGCCTCCTTCGACAGCAGGAAGTTGACGGCCTTCTGGGCGGTCTCGCTCTGCCCGCTGTCCTTGAGGACGCCCGCCCCGGCGACGTTGATCAGCGCGCCGGGGTCCTTGCCGGGCAGGAAGTGCAGCTTGGAGCCGACCTTGTCCTCGCCCTTCTCGGCGACCCGCTCGTACCAGTAGTAGTGGTTGACCAGCCCGAGGGAGACCTCGCCGGCCTCGACCGCGTCCAGGGTGGCGAGGTTGTGCGCGTAGGTCTTGGCGCCGTTGTCCTTCAGCGCCTTCAGCCACTCGCGGGTGGTGTCGTCGCCCTCCAGGACGCGCATGCCGGTGACGAAGGCCTGGAAGGAGGCGTTGGTGGGCGCGATGCCGACCTTGTCCTTCCACTCCGGCTTCACCACGTCATGGACGCTGTCCGGGACCTCGTCCTCGGTGACCTTGTCCGGGTTGTACGCGATGACGCGGACGCGCCCGGAGAGGCCGACCCAGTCACCCTCGCCGCCCCGGTAGGCCGTGTCCACCTTGTCGAGGGTGGCCTGGGGCAGCTTCTGAAGCATGCCCTCCTTGGAGAGGGCGCCGAGCGCCCCGGCGTCCTGGGAGAAGAACAGTCCGGCCTTGGTGCGGTCGCCCTCCTCCAGGATCTGCGCGGCCAGCTCGGCGCTGTCGCCGTAGCGCACCTCGACCTCGGTGCCGACGGCCTTCTCCAGCTTGTCGAGGATCGGCTTGACCAGCTTCTCGTTGCGGCCGGAGTAGATGACGAGGGCGGAGTCGCCGCCCTCCCCCGAGCTGCTCTTGTCGTCGTCGGAGCCGCAGGCGGCGAGGGCGGGGAGCAGCAGGCCGGCCGCGACGAGCGCGGTGATTCGGCCAGCCAGAGGGCGTCGCATGAGGGTGCCTTCCTGCGTGGCTCGCCGCGACGCCGCAGGTCGCGTCGTCGGGCGGCGAGCGGCGTAGTGACGCTTTTTAGCCAACTGTGAACATGCTATGAATAAGGTAAACCTTGCCTAAGCGTCAAGGGATCTGTGTTATCAGCGGACTCCGCTGGCGGAAAGGCGCGCACCGTGATCGACCCCTTCGGGCCCCTAAAGGCGCCGCCCACCGTTTCCATCCCGTCGGCCGCCCCGCCCGCCTCGGTCCCCTTTCCGGAACCGCCCGTACGTCCGCACAGCGCGCCGCCCGTACGTCCGTATGGCGTGCCTTTCGCGCGGAAGCTCGCGGCGTACGGCGACCGCGTCGCGCTGATCACCCCGGACGGGGAGCTCTCCTACCGCCGGCTGGCAGAACGCGTGGCCGCCACCGCCGAGCGCCTCGGCCCCGTGCGCCGACTGGTGCTGCTGGCGGGCGGCAACCGGGCCGACGCCCTCGTCGTCCACCTCGCCGCCCTCTCCGCGGGCCACCCCGTGCTGCTCGTCCCCGGCGGCAACGACCGCGCGATACGCGCCCTGACCGCCGCGTACGACCCGGACGTGGTGGCCCGGCCGGACGACCACGGCACCTGGACCCTCGACGAGCGGCACCACGGCAGCAGCCACACCCTCCATCCGGGTCTCGCCCTGCTGCTGAGCACCTCCGGTTCGACCGGCTCACCCAAACTGGTGCGGCTCTCCCACGAGAACGTCCAGACCAACGCCGAGTCCATAGCCACGTACCTCGGCATCTCCGACACCGACCGCGCGGCCACGACCCTCCCCATGCACTACTGCTACGGCCTGTCGGTGGTCCACAGCCACCTGCTGCGCGGCGCCGGGCTGATCCTCACGGACCGTTCGGTGTCGGAGCCGGCCTTCTGGGCGGAGTTCCGCACCGCCCGCGGCACGTCCCTCGCCGGGGTGCCGTACACCTTCGACCTGCTCGACCGGGTCGGCTTCGAGCGGATACGGCTGCCGCATCTGCGCCGCGTCACTCAGGCGGGCGGCCGGCTCGCGCCCGAACGCGTCGCACGGTACGCGGAGTTGGGGCGCCGGTCCGGCTGGGAACTGTTCGTGATGTACGGGCAGACCGAGGCGACGGCCCGTATGGCCTACCTGCCGCCGCACCTCGCCGCCGAGCGCCCGGAAGCCGTCGGGGTGCCGATCCCCGGTGGCTCCTTCCGGCTGCACCCGGTCGACGACCAGGGCGATCCCGGGATCGGCGAACTGGTCTACTCGGGCCCGAACGTGATGCTCGGCTACGCCGAGAGCCCGGCCGACCTCGCCCTCGGCCGGACCGTACGGGAACTGCACACGGGGGACCTCGCCCGGCGCGCGCCCGACGGACTCTACGAAATCGTGGGCCGCCGCGGCCGGTTCGTGAAGATCGTCGGTCTGCGGATCGAGCCCCAGCGCGTCGAGGCACTGCTGGAGCGGCACGGGGTCACCGCGTACTGCACGGGAGACGGCGACGCGCTGGCTGTGGCCGCGGTGGGCGACAAGGCCGCCGACGGTGACCGGCTGCGGCGCCTGGTGGCCGGCGAGTGCGGAATCCCGGCCCGCGCGATACGGGTCCGGGTCCTCGCCGAACTCCCGCGGCTCGCCGCGGGCAAGCCCGACTACGAGGCCGTACGACGGCTGACGCGCCCGGCTCCGGAGGAGGTGGAAGAGGCGGCCGGGCTCGCCAGGGACCTGTGCCGTCTCTACGCCGAGATCCTCGACCGGGCCGATGCCACCGAGGACAGCAGCTTTGTGAGCCTGGGCGGCGACTCGCTGTCCTACGTCGAGATGTCCCTGCGGCTGGAGGAGGCGCTCGGCGGGCTGCCCACCGACTGGCACACGAAGCCGATCCGCGAACTGCGCGCCCTGGCAACTCTCGTGACGGGACCGGCAGGTGCGGAAGCCGGCGAAGCCCCGGAAGCCGGAGCCGCCAAACGGTCGGCCCGGTGGAACGGACGGCCCTGTACCCGTACCCGCGGCCCGGAGTCCCCGCGGCCCTCGCGGTCCTGGCGCACCCGTCGCACGCTGGAAACCGGCGTAGCCCTGCGCGCAGTCGGCATCGTTCTGATCGTCGCCTCGCACATACCCTTCTTCTCCCTCCAGGGCGGCGCGCATGTGCTGATCGGCGTCGCGGGCTTCAACTTCGCCCGTTTCCATCTCACCGGGGCCGAACGCCGCGCGCGCCTACGGCACCTGTGGCGTGGCATCGCCCGCGTCGCCGTGCCGAGCGTGGCGTGGATCGCCGGCGCGGTGGCGCTGACCGGCCTCTACGACCCGGCCAACGCCCTGCTGCTGAACAGCCTCCTCGACCAGGGGACCGAACGTCACGAATGGCACTACTGGTTCGTGGAGGCGCTGGTCTACATCCTGATCGTCCTCGCCGTACTGATGGCAGTCCCCCTGCTGGACCGGCTGGAGCGGCGGTACGCGTTCGGGGTGCCACTGGCGCTCCTGGCGGTCGGGCTGATCGGCCGGTACGACCTGCCGGACCTGGCACCCGCCCGCTTCCACCTCGGACCCACCGTGGTCTTCTGGCTGTTCGCGCTGGGGTGGGCTGCCGCGCGGGCGACCACCATGCGACAGCGGTCGCTGCTGACGGCGGTACTCCTGCTCGCACTCCCGGGCCTCTTCCACGACCAGCCGCTGCGCACCACTCTCGTGGTGGCCGGGCTGACGCTGCTGATCTGGGTGCCGACGCTGCCCAGCCTGGGCCCGCTCAACCGGATCGCGGGCATCCTGGCGAGCAGCTCGCTCTACATCTACCTGACGCATTTCCAGGTCTATCCCCACGTCCCGGACGACTTCCCACTCCTGGCGCTCTTCACCTCCCTGGCCGTCGGCATCGGGTACGCGGCCGTGGCGACGCGGGTGGTCAGGCGGCTGTGACGCCTTGTACCGCCGTGCCGCCGGTCTCGAATCAGCCGAACGCCGAGGGCGGTGGTGCCGGTGAGGCCACCGCCGCCGCGTCCGTGACCGCTGCGGCGCCGCCGGTGAAGTCGGTCAGGGTTCTGCCGTGTTCGACCCTCGCGGGGTGCGGGTCCGAGGCGGCGCGGCGGGTCAGTTCGGCGATCGGGAGCGG
>NZ_JNWJ01000024.1:0-125614 GCF_000716805.1 Streptomyces yerevanensis
TGGTGAACACCACGGTGTGGATGCCCGCACCCAGCGACGAACAGCGCGGCGTGCGCGGCATCGACCTGTTCGTCCGCAGCGACGCCGACCAGCTGTCGCAGCTGGTAGCGCTGATAGACCGCGGCGAGCTGCGCGTCGACGTCGCCGAACGGGTGCCGCTGGCCGAGCTGCCGGCGCTCCACGCCCGGGCCGCCGAAAACGCGGTGCACGGCAAGGTCATCGTCGTCCCGCCCGTCGCCTGACGCCGATCCTCCACCGAAAGGAAAAGGCCATGGCACTGAGTTTGGATCCCGAGATCGCCGAGGCGCTGGCCCCGATGGCCGGCGCGATGGCGGATGCCACACCACCGGCCGTGGGGGACATCGCGGCGCGGCGCGCCATGTGGGAGCCGATCATCGGCGCCGCGGGAACGGCCCAGCCGGTCCCGGCCGACGTGAAGACCAGCGAGCACTACACGACCACCGGCGACGGCGCGCGGATCACCATGCGCTGGTACACCAAGGACGGCGCGGCGCCTGGCCCGGCCGTGCTGTTCTTCCACGGCGGCGGATACATCTTCGGCCATATCGACCTGTTCGACGGGCCGCTCGCCCGCTACGTCTCCGCCAGCGGCGTACCGATGCTGTCAGTCGAGTACCGCCGCGCCCCCGAGCACCCCTTCCCGACCCCGCTCGAGGACGCCTACACCGCACTGCGCTGGCTGCACGAACACGCCGCCGAACTCGGCGTCGACACCGACCGGATCGGCGTGATGGGCGACAGCGCCGGCGGCGGAATCGCCGCAGCCGTGTCGATCCTCGCCCGCGAGCGCGGCGGCCCGAAGATCGCCCGGCAGATCCTTCTCATGCCGATGCTCGACGACCGCACCACCACCCCCGATCCACACATCGCGCCCTACCTGCTGTGGTCCTACGACGACAGCCTCACCGCATGGCCGGCCCTGCTCGGCGAGGCCGCCGGCGGGCCCGACGTCCCGGCCACGGCGGCCCCAGCCCGGCTCGAGGACGCGACCGGCCTGCCGCCGGCCTACATCGAGGTCGGCCAACTCGACGTGTTCCGCGACGAGGACACCGCCTACGCCACCAAACTCAGCCGCGCCGGCGTGCCGGTCGAATTCCACCTGCACCCCGGCGCCCCGCACGAGTTCGATTCCATCGCCTTCACCTCCGACGTCGCCCGCCGCGCCATCGCCGACCGCATCCGCGTCCTCAAGTCGATCTGAGCCGGCACCGAGCGCGCTCACCCCGTGCCGCAGGAGGGGGGTATGCAAGCGCTCCACACAGGTGGCCCCTCGCCCCGTTGCCCGCCGCAATGGGGCCCTCGGACACCGGCAAGAACACACTGAAGCACCGCGCGGCCGGGCCGGACTCCCATTTCGGGCAGCATGCGCATCGACGGCCGGGAGACTGCCGGACTGCATGAGACCCGCCCGGCACCTGATCCTCACCTGACTGATCTTTGAAGGAGACGATTCCGATGATCCCCGACGACGACCCGTCCCGCTCGCTGACCGTGGCGGACCCCGACGACCCCGGCACGACGTACATCTCTCTGGTGGGCAACACGTACGCCATGCTGGTCACCGGCGAGCAGACCGACGGCCGGTACTGCCTGATCGACATGCGCGTCCCCGACGGCGGCGGCCCGCCGCCGCACCGGCACGACTTCGAGGAGATGTTCACCATCCTCGAGGGCGAGATCGAGTTCACCTTCCGCGGCGAGAAGCACACCGTAGGGGCCGGGTCCACGGTCAATATCCCGGCCAACGCGCCGCACAACTTCCGCAACGCTTCGGGTGCGCCGGCCCGCATGCTGTGCATGTGCACCCCCGCCGGCCAGGACGAGTACTTCACGCGCATCGGCGATGTCGTCGCGGGCAAGGACGCACCGCCGCCACAACTGTCGGAGGACGAGTTCGCGGAACGCCGCCGCCGTGCGGCCGAGTTGGCCTCGACCTACCGGAGCGAGTTCCTGTGACTCACGGAGCCGGCAAACCCGGCACCGGTCGACAGGGTGAAGTTCCCCGCTGAGCTGGACAGCCAGGACCAGATCGTTCGGGTCCATCGCCTACACCTCGACCAACAGTTCCTGGCTCAACCGTATCGAGGCCCAGTTCACCGCCCTGCGCTACTTCGCACTCGATGGCACCGACCATGCCAGCCACAAAGAGCAGGGCAGCATGATCCGCCGCTACATCAGCTGGCGGAACAAGCATGCCGCCGACGACCGCCTCGAGGTCGTCAACGGGGCGAACGTTGCCTGATGCGGCACTGGTCTGAACCTTCGTGACGGCTCGTCAGTATATCTGGCGGGCCGTTCCGGCTTGTCGGACGGTCCCAGCTCGGCAGGCGTCGTTGCCTGCCGGTCGTACGGTGACCGCATGGGCAGGGACGGCGTTCCCCGGCTCCGGCTGGTCGTGGTCGCGGACAGCGATACCGGTCCGCGACTGTGCCGTGGGTGTGGGGGCCACTGATGCCCTCGGCGAAGGCGACGGCGGTGTTCTGTTCGACCGCCTGCCGGTCGCGGCACTGGCGGCAGATGCGGCGGGCGCGAGGGCGGCGCTCCCGAGAAGTGGCCCCGGCGACGGGTGGTCGACTCGATCCGATACATCGTCGACAACGGGGCGAAATGGCGCGCGCTGCCCGCCGACTTCGGCATCCCCTGGCGCACCGTGTTCGGGTACTTCGCGCGCTGGGCGAAGGCCGGCGTCCTCAAGCGCATCCTCGACCAGCTCCGCCGTCGGCTGCGTCTGCGCGGCAGCCGCTGCCCCTGGCCGGTCCGCGTGATCATCGATGCCCAGTCCGTCAAGGGTGCGGAAACCGTATCGAACGCCACGAGGGGATGGGGCCAGGGCAAGTTGATCAACGGCCGGAAGCGACATCTCATCGTTGACCAGGACGGGCTCCTGGTCGACCTGCTCGTCACCCCCGCCGACGTCCAGGAGCGCGCCGCCGTCCGCATCCTTCTCACCCGGCTCCATGCCGAGCACCCCGAAATCGTCCTGGTCTGGGCCGACAACGCCTACGGAGGCGAGGAGTTCACGTCCTGGGCCCAGGACGCCCTCGGCATCACCATCAAGGTCGTTCCCCGTCCCCGGGGACGCCAAGGGCTTTGTCGTGCTGCCCAAGAGGTGGGTAGTGGAGCGGAGTAATTCGTGGACCATGCGGGCGAGGCGCAACGCGAGGGACTACAAACGCCTGATGTCCCACGCCGAAGCCCACATCCAGTGGGCGTTCATCACCCTCATGTCTCGCCGTCTGGCCCGGCAGCTCCGCCGCATCGAGGCGGTCCCGGACACCCTCGCGACAGCCGCCTGAAGATCCCTCCACTGCCGTTCGGCTGCCTGCCCACTCGACGCCCACCCGAACGGCAAACCGAGGTATCACCATGCCTCATGGCACCGGGACCTGCGGAAAGGAGATGTGACACAGCTTCTCAGGCGGGTATCCCGGCGGTGGCGGCTCAGTCGAACTCCTCGACGTACTCCTCCGGCGGTCCGAGCTCCGGGCGGTCCCGCAACTCCAGGACTCCGCCGAGCCGTTCCAGCTCGAGGACCGTCACGGTGTTCTCACCGGCTCGCAGCAGCGGTGCCGGGCAGTACAGCGTGACCTGCGGCCCGATCTCCCAGTAGCGGCCGAGCAGGAAGCCGTTGACCCAGACGAGGCCACGGCTCGATCCGGGCAGCGCGAGGAAGGTGTCCGCGGGCGTGTCGACGTCGAACGTCGCGACGGCGAACCCCGTGTGCGTGGTCGCGGGACCGGCGGCGACCGCGTCGGTCAGCTCCGTGGCGGACCACTCCTGCAGCGCGACCGGCGCGCTGTCCCAGCCCTGCACGGTGCGCCGGTCGACGAGGACGGGACCGAGCAGGCCCTTGTGCCGGCCGATGCCCGGTCCGTAGTTCACCCGGCCGAGGTTCTCGACCAGGACGTCCAGCCGTACGACTTCGCCGGTTCCGTGGATGGGGAGTTCCGGGGAGTCAGGGTCGGCGACGCCCAGCCACGTGCCGTCGCCGAAGACCAGCGCCCGGTCGCGTACGTCGGTGAGGACGAGCCGGTGCTCGCCCGCCGGGATGCGCGGATACGCGGTGTGCAGGACCATGCCCGCGTCGAGCCCCAACTGCTCGAACGAGGCGGGGCGCGGAGCGGTCAAGGTCGGGAACTGGGTCGGCACTGCGCGGATGCCGGCGAGCAGGTTGGCGCGGTGGACGAGCGGGACGCGGGTCGGCGGGAGCGTCGGCAGCCGCGCGGGGGAGCGGAGGGAGCCCCGGGCGCCGAGCGCCTCGCGTATGGCGAAGAACTTGGCGGTGAGGCTGCCGTCCTCGGCGATCGGCGCGTCGGAGTCGTAGCTCGTCACGATGGGCTGCAGTCGGCCTTCGTCTTCGTTGGCGCCCGCCCAGAGGCCGAAGTTGGTGCCGCCGTGTGCCATGTAGATGCTCACGCTGCCGCCGTCGGCGATGATGCCGCGGAGTGTGCCGACCGCGCTGTCCACCCCGCGAACGTGGTGCCGCTTGCCCCATGTGTCGAACCAGCCGTTCCAGAACTCGGCGACCACGAACGGCTCGTCCGGTCGCCGCGTGGCCAGGAGCTGCCGGGCGGCGCCGGGCTGGGAGCCCAGGGTCACGGCCGTCAGGGTGCCGGGCAGGGTGCCGCCGTCCAGCATGAGCTCGGTGGGTCCGTCGGCGGTGAACAGCAGCTCCCCGATGCCCTGTTGGGTCAGGGCCTGGCGATTCCAGCGCAGGTAGGCATGGTCGTCGCCGAAGCTGCCGAACTCGTTCTCCACCTGCACCGCCACGACCGGCCCGCCCTCGGATGCCTGGAGCGCGGCGATGCGCGGGACCAGCTCGTCGAACCAGCGGCCGACGGCGGAGGTGAACGCCGGATCCGAGCTGCGGACCGCGACGTCCCGGCCGGTGAGCCAGCTCGGCAGGCCGCCGCCCGACCACTCCGCGCAGATGTACGGGCCGGGCCGGACGATGACGTCGAGGCCCTCCTCGCCCACCGTGCGGATGAACCGCTCCACGTCCCGCCAGCCGTCGAAGCGTGGCGCCTCGTGCTCGTGGGGCTGGTGAAAGTTCCAGGGCACGTAGGTGTCGACCGTGTTGAGTCCGAGGTCGGCGATCCGGCGGATCCGGTCCCGCCAGAGGTCGGGGTGGACGCGGAAGTAGTGCAGTGCTCCCGACAGGATGCGATGGGGTACGCCGTGCCGGTACAGGCGGCCCTCACGCCAGGTGAGCGCACTGGTGGCGGCGTCGGCCGCCGCGTCGGTCGTGGTGTGGGCCGAAGAGATGTGTGTCGTGGGCGGCTCAGTCACCGTGTGAGCGTATGTTATCGATGCCATGAGTAACAAGGTTCGATAGGATCTGGTGGACGGCCGACGAGCAGGCGCGCCGACCGCCGGAGAGGAGCGCGATGACCGAGGGCACCGCGAGGCTGAGGCAGCCGAGCATGGCCGACGTGGCCCGGACCGCCGGGGTGTCGGCGCAGACCGTCTCGCGCGCGCTCCGCGGCTCGCCGAACGTCAACCCCGAGACCAAGAGGCGCGTGCTCGCCGCCGTGGACCAGATCGGCTATCGGTTCAACAGCGCCGCCAGGGCGCTCTCCTCCGGGCGCAGCCACACCATCGGGCTCGTGCTGCTGGCGTCCGGTGGGTACTACTCGCGCTCGGCGGTGACCGCGGGTGTCGAGGCCGCCGCCGGTGAGGCCGGGTACGCGGTGAGCATCGCGACCATCGCAGCGCTCGACACCGGCCTGATGGAGCGATCCCTCTCCAAGCTCGCCGACCAGGGCGTCGACGGCTTCGTCATCGCCGTACCGCTCATCTCCGTGACGCCGAAGATGGAGGACATCACCCGCGACATCCCGACCGTCACCCTCGACGGCTCACGGACAGCGGGCGCCCGAGTGCTCGGGATCGACCAGCAGGAGGCGGGCCGTGTCGCCACGCAGCACCTGCTCGACCTCGGGCATCGCCAGGTCTGGCACATCTCCGGGCCTGACGAATGGATCGAGGCGCGCCAGCGGCGACAGGGCTGGCAGGAGTGCCTGGCCGCGGCCGGGATCGAGGCGCCGCCGCCCCTCGAGGGCGACTGGTCGCCCGACTCGGGATACCGGCAAGGGCAGATCATCGCGATGATCCCGGACGTGACGGCGGTCTTCGTCGCCAGCGACGAGATGGCCTTCGGGGTGATCCGCGCCCTGCGCGAGCGTGGCCGGTCGGTGCCCGACGACGTCTCCATCGTGAGTGTCGACGACATCGCCCTCGCGGCCTACGGCTCTCCGCCGCTGACGACCGTCCGCCAGGACTTCTACCGCTACGGTGCGGCGGCGGTCGCCCTTCTGCTGCGGGGCGACGATGCCGACGTCGACGAATCCGTCGTCACCGCGTCACTGTCGGTACGCGCCTCCACAGCGCCGCCGCGGTCCGGCTGAGCCTCGCTTCAGCCGTTCTCGCTAACTCCGCCTCGGCCGTTCGTCAAATGCCTCTTGTGGGCCCCTTGCGCCTTCGTGCCAGTCGGTGCCACCGTAAGGCCGTCATGTTATCGATGCCACCATAACAAGCGCCGGGATCGGCATGAGCAAGGTGGGCAACTGTCCACGGGAAGGACCCCACATGAGGAGATCGCTCGTCCTCGCGGGCGCCGCGGTCACGGTGCTCGGACTGCTCGCCGGCTGCTCCGCCGGCGGGGGCGGCTCGGACTCCGGCAGGACGACCCTCAAGGTCGCCGCCCTCGAAGGCGGCTACGGCCGGGACATGTACACGCAGGTCATCAAGCAGTACGAGGCCTCGCACCCCGACATCGATGTCCAGCTGCAGATCTCGAAGAGCATCGAAGACGAGATCACCCCGAACATGAAGGCGGGACGGTACCCGGACGTCGTGGTGCTCGGCCAGGGCCGCGAGGCCGCACTCACCGAGACTCTCATCAAGGACAAGGCACTCGAGGACCTCACACCGGTACTGAAGGAGAAGGTCCCCGGCGAGAACACCACCGTGGGGGACAAGCTCACCGAGGGCATCGTCGGCAACCTCAACACCAACCCCTACCGCAACGATCAGACGTACCTCATGCCGATGTACTACGCGCCGACCGGACTCTTCTACAACCAGGGCCTGTTCGAGCAGAAGGGCTGGAAGGTCCCGAGCACCTGGGACGAGATGTTCGCGCTCGGAGACACGGCCAAGAAGCAGGGCATACCGCTGTTCACCTACCCGACCGCCGGCTACCTCGACTCGTTCTTCTTCGCACTCCTCGCCGACGTCGGCGGGGAGCAGTTCTACACCGACGTCATGACGTACAAGAAGGACGTCTGGAAGACGGCGAACGCCCGGAAGGCTCTCGACATCACCACCCGGCTGCTGGACTACGCCGCACCGGCCACCGTCGGCTACGCCAACGAGCAGGACTTCACCAAGAACCAGCAGCTGGTCCTCGACAACAAGGCGCTGTTCATGCCGAACGGAACCTGGATCGTCGGCGAAATGGCGGAGGCTCCCCGCGCAAAGGGCTTCAAGTGGGGTCTGACGCCGCTGCCAGCGGTCACCGCGGGCAGCAAGCGCTACATCACGACATCGGTCGAGTCGGTCTGGATTCCCAGCGCCGCCCAGAACAAGGACGCGGCAAAGGACTTCATCGCCTACCTGTACTCCGACGAGGCGGCGAAGACCTTCGCCGAGTCGAACGCGATCCAGCCGATCGAAGGCATCGTGAGCAGCCTGACCGAGGAGAACGCCGAGTTCTACAAGGTGTACCAGGACCCCTCGGTCGCCCCGCTCGTCGGCGGGTTCGCGAGTACCGCACCCGTCGAGGGCGTCGACATCAAGGCCACGCTCTTCGACACCGCCAACAGCATCATCAGCGGCGACACCACTGAAGACGAGTGGCAGGACGCGCTGAACGACGCCAGCGAGAAGCTGCGCCAGGCGGGCGACTGACGTGCACGGCGGTGGCCCGGCCGGCCCGGACCACCGCCGGAGCCCTTCCGACTCGGCAGACCCGGGAGACCCTCTCCGCTCACCTTCGACGCCATCGAGTACTCCTCGAGCGACCCAAGGACCGGCACGGTGACGACCCTCTCCACCCCCACCCCACCTCCAGGCTCGACGAACCGCGCATCCAAACGGCCGCCGTTCAGCGGGAGTTCGCGGCGCGGCACCCGGACCCCCGCCCGGCGGCGCGGCAACACCCGCTTCGTACTCGCCTGTCTGCTCCCCGCGCTGGTGCTCTTCGCGATGTTCATGGTCGTCCCGACCATGAACGTGTTCCGGATGTCCTTCTACACCTGGAGCGGGTTCTCCCCGGACAAGCGATTCGTGGGGCTCGACAACTTCTCCCGTCTCCTCGACGACGAGCAGTTCGTGCGCGCCTTCCAGAACACGGTCGCGCTTCTGGTCGTGGTGACCGTCGTGACGATGGGCATGGGCCTGTTCCTCGCCGCGATCATGACCCGGCAACGGCTGCGCGGGCGGAACCTGTACCGGTTCATCCTCTACATCCCCAACGTGCTCTCGGTGGTCGTGATCGCGGCGATCTTCTCCGCCGTGTACGACCAGGAGAACGGCCTGCTCAACAGCACGCTCCGGCTGCTGTCGCTGGACGGTCTGCAACAGGTCTGGCTCGGAGACCAGAAACTCGTGGTCTACTCCGTCGCGATCGCGATGGTCTGGCAGTCGCTGGGCTACTACATGGTCCTCTACATGGCGAGCATGTCGAGCATCCCGGAGGAGCTCTACGAGGCGAGCGCGCTCGACGGGGCCTCCGCCGCCCGGCAGTTCTTCGCCATCACGCTGCCGCTCATCTGGCAGAACCTCCGCACCACGCTGACGTTCTTCATCATGAGCGCCGTCAACCTCAGCTTCGTCCTGGTTCGCGCGATGACGGGTGGCGGGCCCGACGGCTCTTCCGAGGTCCTGCTGAGCTACATGTACAAGCAGGCGTACACGAACTCGTCGTACGGCTACGGCATGGCCATCGGTGTCGTCATCTTCGCGTTCTCGTTCCTCGTGTCGCTCCTGGTGAGCCGGGCGACGCGGCGCGAGCCCCTCCAGTTCTGAGAGCTCTTTGAGGACGGACACCATGACCACGATCAAGTCGTCGTCCCGCCCCCGCAGGGGCCGGACCCTCACCTACGCCCTTGTCATCGCCCTCGCGCTCGCCATCGCGGTACCGGTCGCCTGGGTGCTGCTCGCCTCGCTCAAGCAGAAGAGCGAGTTCTTCGGCAGCCCCTGGACGCTGCCGAAGGGCCTGCACTCCGCCAACTACGTCCACGCGTTCGTCGACGCGCACATGGGTCAGTACTTCCTGACGTCGGTGTTCGTCACCGTGCTCGGCCTGGTCCTCGTCCTGGCGGTCTCCGTGCCGGCGGCCTACGTCATCGCCCGGTACGAGTTCCGGGGCCGCCGCGTCGTGGAGACCGCGCTCCTGGCCGGTCTCTTCGTCAACGTCAACTACATCGTCGTACCGATCTTCCTCATGCTCGTCGACTGGGACCGCGCGCTCATCGACGTTTTCCCCGGCGGGTTCTTCATCGACAACCCCTCAGTCCTGTCGCTCGTCTACGCGGCCACATCGATCCCGTTCACCATCTACCTGCTCACCGCGTACTTCCGGTCGATACCGGTCGAGTACGAGGAGGCCGCCGCGATCGACGGAGCGTCCCGATTCCGGATCATGACCCAGGTCATGCTCCCGATGGCGCGCCCAGCGGTCACCACCGTCATCCTGTTCAACTTCCTCGCCTACTGGAACGACTTCATCATCGCGCTCACCCTGCTCCCCGGCGAGGGCAAGACACTGCAGGTCGGCCTGCTCAACCTGTTCACCGCGCAGAAGGCGGCGGCGGACTACGGGCGTCTCTACGCCGGCATGGTCATCGTCATCGTTCCCGTCCTCATCCTCTACGCGGTCATCCAGCGTCGGCTCATCGAGGGCATGGCATCCGGCGGAGTGAAGGGCTGAACCGGCCCTTCGGCGGCATCAGTTGCTCGCGGCATCAGCGGAAGGAATCTTCATGAAGGAATCGACGCGTACGGCGCTGCTCGTCACCGCTCGTACGCTCGTCGCGGCAGCCTGCCTCACGCTCGTCGTCACCGCGCGCACGGCGGTCGGGTGGGGCAACCTGCTGGTCATGCTCGCCGCGCTGGCCGGGCTACTGGTCCTGCTCGCCGCGTACAACCGGCGGTTCCGGTGACCGCGGCGGCGGCAGCGGCGTCCGGACGGGCGCGGGCGTCGGCGCTGGCCTCGGTCCGGCCGAGCGAGCGACAACTCACCTGGCAGGCAATGGAGTTCTACGGGTTCATCCACTTCGGCATGAACACCATGACGGACCGGGAGTGGGGCGAGGGCCACGACGACCCGACCGCCTTCGCCCCGGCCGGGCTCGACGCCGACCAGTGGGTCGCGGCACTCAAGAGCGCCGGGATGACCGGCGTGATCCTCACCTGCAAGCACCACGACGGCTTCTGCCTGTGGCCGAGCGACGTGACGGCCTACTCGGTCGCCTCGTCACCGTGGCGCGACGGCCGGGGCGACGTGGTCGCCGAGGTCGCCGACGCGGCCCGGCGGCGCGGCCTGCGGTTCGGGATCTACCTGTCGCCCTGGGACCGCACCGAGGCGTCCTACGGCTCAGGGACCGCGTACGACGACTTCTACGTCGCCCAGCTCACCGAACTCCTCACCCGATACGGGCCGGTGTTCTCGGTCTGGCTGGACGGCGCGAACGGCGAGGGTCCGAACGGCAAGCGCCAGGTCTACGACTGGGAGCGGTACTACGCGGTGGTCCGCGAGTTGCAGCCGGACGCGGTCATCAGCGTGTGCGGGCCCGACGTCCGCTGGTGCGGCAACGAGGCCGGGGACACCCGCCCCGACGAGTGGAGCGTCGTCCCGCGTGCCCTGCAGGACGCCGAGCGGACCGCGGACCGCTCACAGCAGGCGGACGACGGTGCCTTCGCGCGGCTCGTACGCAGCGACGACCGCGACCTCGGCAGCCGTGCCGCCCTGGCCGGGCACGAGGACGACCTGGTCTGGTACCCGGCCGAGGTCAACACCTCGATCCGTCCCGGCTGGTTCCACCACCCGGCCGAGGACGCCGAAGTCCGTTCCGTGGACGAGCTGTTCACCATCTACCTGCGCGCCGTCGGCGGCAACTCCTGCTTTCTGCTCAACGTCCCGCCGGACCGGGACGGGCGGGTGCGGGACACCGACGTGGCGGTCCTTGAGCAACTAGGGCGGCGCATCGAGGACTTCCGGGCACGGCGGGTCGATGCGTCCGCGACGGTCTCGTCCGGGGACGCGGGCGACGTTGCGACCGCGTGGCCCGGCAGGGGGCGTATGCCGTGGCGACCGGACGACATGGACGAACTGCCCGGCGTGACGCTTGCGTTCGGACGACCCCGCCCGGTCGAGGCGGTCGTCGTGGGCGAGGACATCACGCAGGGGCAGCGCATCGAGCATGTCGTCGTACGGGGCTGCCGGGACGGCCGGTGGTCAACGCTCGCCGAGGCGCACGCGGTGGGCTACCAGCGCATCCTGACGTTCACGCCGGTCGAGATCGACGCCGTACGGGTCGAGGCGCCGGAAGCGCGGGACACGCTTGTTATCGCCCACGTGGCCGCGATCGGGGCGGCCTCATGAAGGGGACCTTGCCCAGACAGGGCACGTCACGTAAGCCGGGCGCTTCGCGCAAGCCCAGCACCTCACGCAAGCCGGGTAAGCCGAGTACGGCACGCAAGCCGAACACCGCCCGCAGGCCAGGTACTTCACGCAGGCCGTCACGCAGGGCCGTCGCCCTGTTCACTGGTGTGTGCCTCGCCCTCGCCGCGCTGGCGGTCACCGCAGTGACCATGCTCAGCCACCGCACCAGCGAGACCAACGAGATCGCTTCCCTCGACGGACACCCGGTGACCCGCGACGAACTGCTTTTCCACATGCGGCGGCTCGCGCCGACCGTGCAGAACGAGCTGCGCAACAAGTACAACCTCCGGGGCAAGACCGACTGGAACGCGAAGGCCGGCGACAAGACCGCACTCCAGCGGCTCGAGACCCGGGCGCTCGACGAGATCTGGCGGGACAAGACCACGCTCGTCCTCGCGAAGGAGCAGGGGCTCATCGACTCCGTGGACCACGCGGACTTCCTCGCCGAGCTGGCCGAAGAGAACGAGTCCCGTGCCAAGGGCATCGCAGCGGGCAGGACTGTCTACGGCGTCGCGCAGTTCTCCCCCGAGGAGTACTACACACACCGGCTCACCGAGCTCACCACGAACCTGAAGAAGCGCCTCAGCGCGGACGCCGAAGCGCCGCTCCGAGTCACCGACGCCGACGTCCGGCACGCGTTCGACGCCGACCGGGACGCCTGGAGCGCCAACGCGACCACGTACAAGTACGCGCAGCTCGTCGTACCGATCCCCGACGACACTTCCGGGGACTACGCCGCCCGCCTGCAGCGACGCGTGGCCGCCGCCGGGCGCCTCGCGGACGTCGCCACCGGAGAACCCGGTGCCAAGCTCACGACCGGCACGTACGACGGCAGTGGCTCGACCGGGCTGAACGCCCACGACCAGGACCTCATGGCGGTGCTCGGCAAGCTCGCGCCGGGCCGGATCTCCGCCCCCGTCATGGGAGCCGGCCAGATCACCTACTACGAGCTCGACAGCAAGAAGGTCGACGTGGACAAGGCGTTCGCCGACTACCGCCGGCGGATCCGGCAGTCGCTCGTCGAGGAGAAGTTCGACCAGTTCCTTCAGCGCCGGGTCGACACCAGCGACATCGATGTCGACACCTCGGCGATGGACGCCATCAACGCAGAGGATGTGCAGAAATGAGACCCGCCGATACTGCATCACCCCCCGTCAACGAGGCGGTGCGGAGGCGCCGTCGGCCCTCGGCGCGGGCGCTCCGCGCGAGCCTCAGCAGCCTGTTCACCGCCTTGCTCGCCGCGCTGCTCGTCGGATCGCTCGTTCCCGCCGCGCACGCCGCCGCAGCCCCGGACAGTGCTCCCGCCCGCGCCGTCGCCAAGCCGAGCTGGCCGGGCAACGCGCCGAACACGACCGGCGGCAAGGACTACTTCATCGACGCCACGAACGGTCGCGACAACGCGGCCGGGACCTCGCCGAAGACCGCCTGGCGCACCTTGGCCAAGGCCGGCGCGACGACGTTCGCGCCCGGCGACCGCATCCTGCTGAAGGCCGGTGAGCAGTGGCAGGACGAGCAGCTGTGGCCGAAGGGCTCGGGCAGCGCGGGCAAGCCGATCACCATCTCGGCGTACGGCGACCCGAGCGCCGCCCGACCGTACATCGCGACGAACGGCAAAGTGCCGAGCCCGTTCAACGCGGACGGCACGAAGAATCCCGAAACCGTCGGCCGGACCGGCGCCATCGTGCTGCGCAATCAGCAGTACTGGGAGATCAACAACGTCGCGCTGTCCAATGACGACGACTTCGCGACCGACATCACGACAGGTTCGTACGTCCGCGACGGAATCATGGTGTCGATCAATGCCGACCTCCTGAAGGACGGCGCGGACAGCATCATGGACCACTTCCGCATCTCGGACGTGTACGTCCACAACCTCGACGGCCCGAGCAGTTGGCAGCGAATCCACTATGGTGCTGTCAACTTCCAGGTCTTCGGCAGCCGCAGCTACAAGGAGTACGACACAGGCGGCTACTACTTCAAAAACGTCCGGATCGAGAACAACACCTTCGAGAACGTCGAACTGCACGCCATCCAGTTCGCCTTCAACTGGTTCTACGACCGCGACGCGGACTTGGGCCAGTACGACGAGAGCGGGAAATGGCACGAGGGCTGGGAACAGCTGTGGGTGCGTACCCGCGACCTGTACAGCCGTGACGTCTACATCGGCCACAACTACGCCGAGAGCATCGGTCAGGGCGCGATCCAGCTGGCCAACACCAAGAACATGAAGGTCGAGTACAACGAGGTCAACGGCTATCTGGAGCGCTACGACGCGGTATCCTGCGCGCTCTATCTGTGGGCGGGCGCAGACTCGGTCATGCAGTTCAACGAGGTGTACGGCGGCCCGAACAACGAGTTCGACGGCACCCCCTGGGACCTCGAGTACACAAACTTCAATGTCACGTACCAGTACAACTACTCGCACGACAACGCGGCGGGCTGGATGGCCTACATGGGAAACAGCCACAATTCAATAGCCCGCCACAACCTGAGCGTCAACGACAACGGCGTACTCGTGAAAAACATGCTGTCGACGAACTACTCGCCGACGTATTTCGCGAACAACACCTTCGTCTACGACGGCGCGGACCTCGACTACGTCCACGACGAGACGTTCCTGAGCAGGGTCTACTTCCTGAACAACATCTTCTACAACACCTCGAAGACCGCTGAGACACCGTGGTATCGCCGTACCGGCGCCCTGCGCCAGGCGGTGTTCTCGAACAACGACTACTACGAGGCAAGCGGCACTCACTCCAACCAGGAACCGGCCGACCCGAAGGGATCCCGGGCCGACCCACGGTTCGTCGGTGACCCTGCCGAGTACGTCACCGGGGCGGGCGTGAAGCAGATCCGAAAGGCCGCGGCGCATTTCGCCCTCCGAGACGACTCGCCGCTCATCGACGCCGGCCGGTACAACCCGCACCTGGGCACAAAGGACTTCCTCGGTACGCACATCTACTACGGCGACGCACCGGACATGGGCATGGCCGAGAGCCATATCGGCCCACAGGTCACCAACCCGGTCGACGACGACCCCATCGAGAAGGAGGTGGACAACCGGGTCGATCTCGCGCTCGGCAAGCCGGTCACCGCGAGCTCGACCCACCCCGGCGCGAACGGGACACTCACCGCGGACAAGCTGACCGACGGCGACCTCACGACCCGCTGGGCCGCGGCCGATGACGCGGCCTACCCGATCACGCTCGACGTCGACTTCGGCGCGGACACCACCTTCGACGAGGTCTACCTGGACGAGTACACGGACTCGGGTACCAACCCGCGGGTGCAGTCGTTCGAGCTGCAGCGGTGGGACGCCGGAACCGGCGCATGGGTGACCTTCGCAAGCCGCGACGACGGCATCGGGCACGACCGCACCGTGACCGGCTTCGGCAGCATCACGACCTCCCGGCTCCGGGTGGCGCTCACTGGGCAGATCGCGACGGAGCAGTACACCCCGACGCTGACCGAGATCGCTGCGTACCGCACCGGCGAGTAGGCACGGCCGGAGCGTGTCACGGCCACCGGCGGGTGGATGCCACGGCGTCCACCCGCCGGTGACTTGTCTCGGGGTGGCGGCGATGACGTAATTGCACACACGTCTGGAGAGAAGTCAAGCGTTATTCGTGCGCCTTCCGCATTCCGTCCGCCGAGATGTGTATTTCCGTGCTCACGCGGCCTCACCCCTTGTCAAGGGCGATATTCCCCACACCTGAACGACGCCGAACAGCGGCCCTGGCCAGTGATGTTGCGGTGTTACGGTGGGTCCCGTGAGAAATCGGATCGTCGTCAAAGGTGCCCGTCAGCACAATCTCCGTGACGTGTCCGTGGAACTACCCCGAGATGCGCTGATCGTATTCACGGGAGTATCCGGATCAGGAAAGTCAAGCCTGGCGTTCGACACCATATTCGCCGAAGGGCAGCGGCGTTATGTCGAATCCCTCTCGGCATATGCGCGGCAGTTTCTCGGGCAGCTCGACAAGCCCGATGTCGACGCCGTCGAGGGACTGTCCCCGGCGATCGCCATCGACCAGAAGACCTCGAGCCGCAACCCGCGCTCCACGGTCGGCACCATCACCGAGGTCTACGACCACCTGCGCCTGCTCTACGCCCGGATCGGTCACCCCCACTGTCCCGAGTGCGGGGAGCCGGTCAGCCGGCAGACGCCGCAGCGGATCGTCGACCTGCTGCTGGACGAGGACGAGGGGACCCGCTTCCAGGTGCTGGCCCCGGTCGTCCGGGACCGCAAGGGCGAACACGCCGAGGTCTTCCGGCAGTTGTCCGCCGACGGGTTCAGCCGGGTCCGGGTGGACGGGACGGTCCTCGCGCTGGCCACGCCGCCCGCGCTCGACAAGCGCAAGAAGCACTCCGTCGACGTGGTCGTGGACCGGCTGGCCGTCAAGCCGGAGGTACGGCAGCGGCTGACGGAGTCCGTGGAGACCGCGCTGGGACTCGGCGGCGGTGTCCTCCGGGTCGAATTCGTGGAGCGCGAACTCGGTTCCGCAGGCCGCGAGTTGGCCTTCTCCGAGACGATGGCCTGCCCGCGCTCCCATGACATCGGCCTGGAGTCGCTGGAGCCCCGGCTGTTCTCCTTCAACGCGCCCTGGGGCGCCTGCCCCACCTGCGCCGGCCTCGGCTCGCGCATGGAGGTCGACCCCGCTCTCGTCGTACCGGACGACACCAAGTCGCTGGCGGCGGGCGCCATCGCGCCCTGGACCAACACCAGCGGCGCCGACTACTTCACCCGCCTGCTCGAAGCCCTGGCCGCCGACGCCGGCTTCAGCACCGCCACCTCCTGGCGCGAACTCCCCGTCGGCATACGGCAGATGGTGCTGCACGGAGCGGAACGGCGGCTGCACCTCGCGTACCAGAACCGGTTCGGCCGTGAGCGCTCGCACCTGTCCCGCTATGAGGGCGTGATTCCGCACATCGAGCGCCGCTTCGCGGAGGGCGCCGAGTCCGGAGCGGCCAACCGGTTCGCCGGGTATATGCGCGAGGTGCCCTGTGCGGCCTGCGGGGGTGCCCGGCTCGCCCCGGGTGTCCTGGCGGTCACGGTCGGCGGCCGCAGTATCGCTCAGGCGGCCGCTTTGCCGCTCAATGAACTCGCCGATTTCATAAGGGCGTTGGAGCTGACGGACAGCGAGCGGCGGATCGCCGAGGCCGTGCTGTCGGAGATCGGGGAGCGGCTGCGGTTCCTGCTCGACGTAGGACTCGACTACCTCTCGCTCGACCGGCCCGCTGCCTCCCTCTCCGGCGGGGAGGCCCAGCGGATCCGGCTGGCCACCCAGATCGGCGCCGGACTGACCGGTGTCCTGTACGTGCTCGACGAACCGTCCATCGGACTGCACCAGCGGGACAACCAGCGGCTCATCGAGACGCTGAAGCGGCTGCGCAACCGCGGCAACACCGTGATCGTCGTCGAGCACGACGAGGAGACCCTGCGGGTCGCCGACTGGGTCGTGGACATCGGGCCCGGCGCCGGCACGCACGGCGGCCGGATCGTCTGCTCGGGCACCGTGCAGGAGCTGGCCGAACACCCCGAGTCCGTCACCGGTGCCTACCTCTCCGGGCGCCGTACGATCCCGCTGCCCGCGCAGCGCAGGAAGCCGAGCGAGGGGCGGGAGCTCACCGTGCACGCGGCGTCCGAGCACAACCTGCGCGACGTCACCGTGTCCTTTCCGCTCGGGGTCTTCACTGCGGTCACCGGCGTCTCCGGATCCGGCAAGTCGACGCTCGTCAACGACATCCTGCACGCCTCCCTCGCCCAGCAGATCCACCGCGCGCACCAGGTGCCCGGCCGGCACCGCACCATCACCGGCATCGAGCACCTCGACAAGGTCGTCCAGGTCGACCAGTCGCCGATCGGCCGCAGCCCGCGCTCCAACCCGGCGACGTACACCGGCGTCTTCGACCACTTGCGCAAGCTGTTCGCGCAGACCCCGGAGGCGAAGGTGCGCGGCTACCAGCCCGGCCGGTTCTCCTTCAACGTCAAGGGCGGCCGCTGCGAGCACTGCTACGGCGACGGCACGATCAAGGTCGAGATGAACTTCCTCCCGGACGTGTACGTCCCGTGCGAGGTGTGCAAGGGCGCCCAGTACAACCGAGAAACCCTCGACGTGCACTACAAGGGCAGGTCCATCGCGGACGTGCTCGCCATGACCGTCGCGGAGAGTGTGGACTTCTTCGACGGCCACCAGATCATCTCCCGGCATCTGCGGACCCTGGACGACGTAGGGCTGGGCTATGTGAAGCTCGGCCAGGCTGCCACCACCCTGTCCGGCGGCGAGGCACAGCGCGTCAAGCTCGCCGCCGAACTCCAGCGCCGTACCCGCGGACGCACCCTCTACGTCCTCGACGAACCCACCACCGGCCTCCACGCCGCCGACGTCGACCGGCTGCTCACGGCGCTGCAACGACTGGTCGACGGCGGCAACACGGTCGTCGTCATCGAGCACAACCTCGACGTGATCAAGACGGCCGACTGGCTGATCGACATGGGGCCGGAAGGCGGCCTGCGGGGCGGCAAGGTCATCGCCGAGGGCACCCCGGAACAGGTCGCGGCCGAGCCCCGGTCGCACACCGGACGGTTCCTCAACTCCCTGCTGGAGCAGCCCAGGTGAACGCCACGGACGTACAGGACCCGGAGGAACTCCTGCTCGCGCAGTACGACGAGACCGACGCCCCCGCGCCCCGGCTCCCCTCCGACAGCGGCACGGTCGACCAGGTGAAGGACTACCTGCGGCTCATCGCCAAGGTCCGGCTGCTGACCGCCGAACAGGAGGTGGACCTGGGCAAGCGCATCGAAGCCGGGCTCTACGCCGAGCACCTCCTCGCCGAAGAACCCGGCCTGGACCCGCACTTCCGCCGGGAACTGTCCCTCCTCGCCGATGACGGCCGTCGCGCGAAGAACCACCTCACCGAGGCCAACCTCCGCCTGGTGGTCTCCGTCGCCAAGCGCTACACCGGACGCGGACTGCACTTCCTGGACCTGATCCAGGAAGGCAACACCGGGCTGATCAGGGCCGTGGAGAAGTTCGACTACACCAAGGGCTTCAAGTTCTCCACGTACGCGACCTGGTGGATCAAACAGGCGGTCACCCGGGCCCTGGCCGACCAGAGCCGCACCATCCGCATCCCGGTCCACACCGTGGAGATCATCAACCGCGTGGCACGGGTCCGCCGCGAACTGCTCCACGACACCGGGCAAGAGCCCACCCCGGAGGAAGTGGCCGAGAAGGCGGAGATCTCGGTGGAGCGCCTCACCGAACTCAGCGCCTACACCAAGGAGCCCGTCTCGCTGGACATCACCCTGTCCGACGACGGCGACACCGAGTTCGGCGACCTCATCATGGACAGCGACTCGCCCTCGCCCTGGGAGACGGTGACCTTCGGCCTCCTCCAGCGCGCCATCCAGACCCTCCTGGCGGAGATGACCCAGCGCGAGGCCGGGATCATCTCCCTGCGCTACGGCCTCCTCGACAGCCGCCCGCGGACCCTGGAGGAGATCGGACAGATCTACGGCGTCACCCGCGAACGCATCCGCCAGATCGAAGCGAAGACGATGAGCAAGCTCCGCCATCCCTCACGGTCGCACGTGCTGCGGGACTACCTCGCAGACGAGTGACTGCTGGAACGTACGCAGACCACCACCAGGGCGGTGGCCGGCCAGGGGCGGAGCGTCGCGCTTCGACGAACTTCTCCATGATCCAGGCGAGCCGGCCGACGGGGAATCGGTCAGGCCGTACGCGAGGGTCTGCGGTCGGGGCGCCCGGCTCGACCGAGCCGATGCTTTCGGCATGGCGCCCGGCCCGGCTCCACCGCGGAGGCGTGTCGTGGCTGTCCGCGACGGGTGACCCACCAGCACCCCTCATGGGCTCATGACGATTCGCGTACGACGAGCTCGGTGGGAAGCGTGACCTGCCGACGCGGTTCCTCGGGATTGCCGATCTCTTCCAGAAGGATGTGGGCGATCATGCTGCCGATCTCCTCGACGGGCTGACGCACGGTGGTGAGGGGCGGATTGCTGTGCCGGGCGATGATGGAGTCGTCGAATCCGACCACGGCTACGTCGTCGGGGACGCCCCTCCCTTGCCTGCGCAGCTCCACCAGCGCCCCCGCCGCCATGACGTCCGAGGCGACGAACACGGCGTCGAGCTCGGGGACTTGTTCAAGGAGTGAACGCATCGCCGCCTCGCCGCCCTCCACGGTGAAGTCACCCGAGGCCACAAGTCGGTCCGTGGCCTCGTGGCCCGCCTTCTCGAGGGTCTCGCGCCAGCCTTGGAGCCTGCTGCGCGCCACGTCCATGTCGAGCGGGCCGCTGATGGTGGCGACGGCGCGCCGCCCCCGCGTGAGGAGGTGGCTGACGGCCGTCGCGGCCCCGCCCGTGTTGTCGGAGTGCACGTAGCTGAGTGACTCGTCGGGGGAGCGGCGCCCGGCAAGCACCGTGGGCAGCCCCATGTCTTCCAACAAGCCCGGCAGCGGGTCGTGTTCGTGCACCGAGACCAGGAGCACCCCGTCGACACGCCGCTCCGCCACCGACTCGGTGAGCTGGTCCCGCTCGGCCTGGTCGCGTACGAGCACCAGTTGGAGCTGTGTCCGGGTCTCGGCGAGCGCGGTGCTGACCCCGCGGATGACCGCCGAGAAGTAGGGCTCCGAGCCCAGTCTGCTCTCCGACTCGGGGATCACCAGGGCCACGGAGTTCGTCCTGCTCGTCACCAGCCCCCGGGCAACCGAGTTCGGTACGTAGTTCAGCTCGGCTATGGCGGCGAGCACGGCGGCCCTGGCCTTCTCGCTGACGAGTTCGGAGCCGTTGATGACTCGTGAAACCGTGGTGCGTCCGACACCGGCGCGCGCGGCCACGGTCTTGATGGTCGGGCGTTGCCTGCCCCCCATGACGCCTCCCTCACTTCTGCGCTGTTCGGACGGCTCTCACCTGCGCGCATTGTGCCAGACCGGCGCCGAGCCTCCGCAGGGTCCGAGCGCGGGGCAGGACATCTTCTCGCAACGAAGTGGATTCGACTTCTTGACAGACGCCTCTCGTGGCGGCGAAGCTGCGGGCTCCCGAGTGGGCACGTTCCCATCGCTGTTTGGGAACGTACCCACCGGACAAATCGTGCCTGCGGAGCGGACCGTGGGGCTCGAACTCCGGTGCGCCAGCGCCGCCGCTAGGAGGACGAAATGTACAAGTTCCGAAGGAAGTTGCGTACGAGGGTCGTGGCCGCCGTGTCGGCTGTGTCGGCTCTCGGTCTGGTCGTGGGCTGCGGGGGCAGCAGTGACGGGGGGACCGGTGGGGGGAAGAAGGACGGCAAGGTCACCATCACCATGGGGCTGTTCGGCGTCATGGGCTTCAAGGAGACCGGTCTGCTCGACAAGTACATGAAGGAAAATCCGAACGTCGTCATCAAGGCGGACGTCGCGGGCGACGAGCAGACCTACTACACCGCCCTGCAGACCCACTTGGCCGCCGGCAGTGGGCTGAAGGACATCCAGGGCATAGAGATTGGTAGGGCCAAGGAACTGTCCGACACACAGAAGGACAAGTTCGTCGATCTGGCCGGCGTGGCCGGGACGGACCACTTCCTTCCGTGGAAGCAGAGCCAGGTCACTACCTCGGACAAGAAGGTCATCGGCCTCGGCACCGACATCGGCCCCATGGCGGTCTGCTACCGCAAGGACCTCTTCGAGCAGGCCGGCCTGCCCACCGACCGCGACGAGGTCGCCAAGCTGTGGGAGGGCGACTGGTCGAAGTACGTCGACGCGGGCAAGCGGTTCAAGGCGGGGTCGAAGGACGACAAGGTCGCCTTCATGGACAGTTCCAGCGGGCTGTTCAACGCCATGATCTACGGCAACTCCCAGCAGTTCTACGACAAGCAGGGCGAGCTGATCTACGCCACCAACCCTGTCGTGAAGGACGCGTGGAAGCTGGCCTCCGAGGCGGCCACGTCCGATCTGACCGCCAAGCTCCGCCAGTTCCAGCCCGGTTGGGACCCCGGTCTGGCCAACAGCACCTTCGCCAGCACGGTCTGCCCGGCGTGGATGCTCGCGCACATCAGCGAGAAGGCGGGCCCGAAGAACAAGGGCAAGTGGGACGTCGCCAAGGCACCCAAGGGCGCCAACTGGGGCGGAGCGTTCCTCGGCGTGATGGAGAAGAGCCCCGTCAAGAAGGAGGCGCAGGAGCTCGTAGCCTGGCTCACCGCCCCTGAGCAGCAGGCCTACATCTTCAAGAAGCTCGGCAACCTCCCCTCGTCGCAGACCGCGTTGGAGATGCCCGAAGTGGTCAATGCCAAGTCGGACTACTTCAGCGGCGCGCCCATCGGGCAGATCTTCGGCGCCGCGGCCCAGGAGATCCCCGACGAGCAGGTGCTCGGCCGCAAGGACGGCACCATCAAGGACATCTTCTCGCAGGGTCTGACCTTGATCGAGGCGCAGAACAAGAGCCCGAAAGAGGCATGGGAGACCAGCGACAAGCGCATCGAGAAGGCTGCCGGCTGACCTCGGGCCCCGTTGCCCGTCTCCGTAGCCGCCCGGCGCCCCACGCACGGCCCGTGTGGGCCGCCGGGCCCCTGCCCGCCTCCCTCAGAAACAGGCTCTCACCCTCCAGGAAGGACGCCTTCCGGTGGCCATCTCCACCTCGACACCCCAAGACGGTGCGCCCGGCACCGCCCCGCCGGCCGGGACCGGCACCGGCGGGGACGGTCAGCGGCGCCGTACGCTGCTGCACCGCCTCGACGTCCGGGGCGCGCCGTACGCCTTCGTCGCCCCGTTCTTCGTCGTCTTCGCCGCCTTCAGCTTCTACCCGCTCATCTACACCTCGTGGATCTCGCTGCACCGCGTCGAACTGTCGACCCTGAACCTCATGGAGTGGGTCGGCTTCGACAACTACACGGCCCTGTGGGACGACGAGCGCTTCTGGAACGCACTGCTCAACACCTTCACCATCGGCGTCCTGTCGACCGTGCCGCAGCTGCTGATGGCGCTCGGCCTTGCGCACCTGCTCAACTACCGGCTGCGCGGCTCTACGTTCTTCCGCGTCGCTGCCCTGACGCCGTACGCCACGTCGGTGGGTGCCGCGGCCCTCGTGTTCACGATGCTCTTCGAACGCGACTTCGGCATGATCAACTGGGTGTTGAGCCTTTTCGGTGTCGACAACATCGACTGGGAGAACAACAAGTGGGCCGCGCAGACGGCGATTTCCTCCATCGTCATCTGGCGCTGGACCGGCTACAACGCCCTGCTCTACCTCGCCGCGATGCAGGCGATCCCGCGCGACCGGTACGAAGCCGCGGCCATCGACGGCGCATCGCGGTGGCAGCAGTTCCTGAAGGTCACCGTCCCCGGCATCCGCTCCACCATCGTGTTCACCATCGTCCTGTCCACGATCGGCGCCACCCAGCTCTTCGGTGAGCCCCTGATCTTCGGCCAGGGCCCGAACGGCATCACCGGGGGAGCCGACAACCAGTACCAGACGCTGGGTCTGCTGCTCTACGAGGAGGGCTGGAAGAACTACCAGATGGGGCGGGCCGCCACGGTCGCCTGGGCGATGTTCCTGCTGCTCATCGTCGTGTTCATCGTCCAACGAGTCGTCAAGCGCGTCGTGGCGCGCAAGGCCTGACCGGGAGATTTCCATGACCACAGACAGCATCCCGGTCCAGGCGACGGACGCGCGCCCCGGGGTCGCGAAGAAGGCCCGGAAGGACACCCCGTCCGGCGGACGGCGCCGTCAGCTGTTCCGGCACCCGGGTGCCGGACGTCAGCACCACGCGGGTCCCGTCGCCTACATCCTGCTGGGAATCGCGGCGCTGTTCTCGCTCTTCCCGCTCTACTGGACGATGGTGGCGGCGTCGACCGACAACACGCGCGTCACCCAGACGCCTCCGCCGTTCCTGCCGGGACCCCACCTTCTGGAGAACCTCGGCAAGGCCTGGCAGGACGCCGCGCTGGGCAAGGCCATGCTCAACAGCCTGATCGTGGCCGGCGTGATCGCCCTGTCCACGGTGCTGTTCGCCACCCTCGCCGGCTTCGCGTTCGCCAAACTCCGCTTCAAGGGCCGCAACATCCTGCTCATGCTCGTGATCGGCACGATGATGGTGCCGCCCCAACTCGGCGTCGTACCGCTGTTCATGATGATGACGGAACTGGGCTGGGGCCAGAAGCTGCCCGCCGTCATCTTCCCCACGCTCGTCAGCGCCGTCGGCGTGTTCTTCATGCGGCAGTACCTGTCCGAGGCGCTGCCCGACGAACTCGTCGAGGCCGGACGGGTGGACGGTGCGCACTCCCTGCGCATCTTCTGGAGCATCGTGCTGCCGATCGCCCGGCCTCCCATGGCCGTGCTGTTCATGATCACGTTCGTGCACGCCTGGAACGACTTCTTCTGGCCGTTCATCGTGCTCGACATGAGCAATCCGACGGTCCCCGTCGCTCTCACCCAGCTCAGCGCGGGATACGTGCGCGACCAGTCGCTGATCATGGCGGGCGCTCTGCTCGGCACGCTGCCCTTGCTCGCCCTGTTCATAGTCTTCGGCCGGCAGATCGTCGGCGGAATCATGCAGGGAGCGGTCAAGGGATGAGCACTCTGCCGTCTCCCCGTTGCCGCGGCCCTTCGACGCCCGCCACCCCGCTTCGTCTCTCCCGCCGCCCCGCAGTACACCTGGAAGGACCCACGTGACCACCGCAACCCGACGTGTCGCGCCCGCCCCGGAGAACACCACCCACATCAGCTTCCCGCAGGGATTCACCTGGGGCACGGCGACCGCCGCGTACCAGATCGAGGGCGCCGCCTCCGCGGACGGACGCACCCCTTCGATCTGGGACACGTACTCGCACACACCCGGCAGGGTGCGCAACGGCGACACCGGTGACGTCGCCACCGACCACTACCACCGCTGGCGTGAGGACGTCGAGATCATGGCCGACCTCGGAGTGAGCGCCTACCGGTTCTCCCTGTCGTGGCCGCGCGTGCAGCCGACCGGCCGCGGCCCGGCCGTCGAGAAGGGACTCGACTTCTATCGCGCCCTGACCGACGCACTGCTGGAAAAGGGCATCGAGCCGGTCGTCACGCTGTACCACTGGGACCTGCCCCAGGAGCTGGAGGACGCCGGCGGCTGGCCGGAGCGCGCCACCGCCGACCGGTTCGCCGACTACGCGACGCTGGCGGCCCGTGCGCTGGGGGACCGGGTGAAGACCTGGATCACCCTCAACGAGCCCTGGTGCAGCGCCTTTCTCGGATACGGCTCGGGCGTCCACGCGCCCGGACGCACCGACCCGGTCGCGGCCCTGCGTGCGGCGCACCACCTCAACCTCGCCCACGGCAAGGCCGTTCAGGCGCTGCGCGCCGAACTGCCCGCCCGCGCACAGGCGTCCATCACCCTCAACATCCACCACGTCCGCGCGCTGACCGAGGTAGCCGAGGACCTCGACGCGGCCCGCCGGATCGACGCACTGGCCAACCGCGTCTTCACCGGCCCTCTGCTCGAAGGCCAATATCCTCAGGACCTCCTCCAGGACACGGCGAGCCTGACCGACTGGTCCTTCGTACGGGACGGCGACACCGCCACGATCCACCAGCCGCTGGACTTCCTGGGCGTCAACTACTACACACCCACGCTCGTTTCCGCCGCCACCGGCGATGCCAGCCACGGCTCCGACGGCCACGGGCAGAGCGAGCACAGCCCCTGGCCGGGCGCCGACAAGGTCGCCTTCCACCGGCCGCCGGGCAGTACCACCGCGATGGGCTGGGCGGTCGACCCCAGCGGCCTCTACGACCTGCTGATGCGACTCAAGGCGGACTTCCCCGCGATGCCTCTGATGATCACCGAGAACGGGGCCGCGTTCGACGACTACGTGAACCCGGAGGGCGAGGTGGCCGACCCCGAACGCGTCGCCTACCTCCACGGCCACCTGTCGGCCGTGCACCGGGCGATCGTGGCCGGCGTCGACGTCCGGGGCTACTTCCTGTGGTCTCTGCTGGACAACTTCGAGTGGGGCTACGGCTACAGCAAGCGCTTCGGTGCCGTCTACGTCGACTACCCGACCGGCAAGCGCATCCCCAAGGCCAGCGCGCGGTGGTACGCCGACGTGGCCCGCACCGGCACCTTGCCGGAGGGGAGCGGCGGGAACCCTTGAGCATGGGGGCCTCGCCACCAGTCCCATGACGACAGCTTTCACGGAGGACCTGCCGCTGGTCCCGGGGTCACGTCCGCGGACGTGACCCCGACGTGGGTTGAACACAGTGATGTCGAGGTCCTGTAATGCCTCTGCGGTCCAGCGCTGCCAGTCCGGGCAGTCGCTGATACCGCCGGACGAACGTCTGGACACAGTCTCTGAACCAGCGCGGGGCGCGGGGTCCTGCGACCACTGGTAGCAAGACCCCGCTCGGCAGGGGTCGTCAGAGGCGTGGTCGTGCTGTGCCGGTGTCGTCCGGCAAGGCCGGGCCGTCGTCTCGTGGCCGAGCTTCCGGGCTACCGCCGCGGCGTGCTGACCGCGGCCGTCGCGGTCACAGAGATCACGCCACCGTGAATCCGTCGAACGTGGCAATGCCCCGTGCGCCGTTCCAGCCGTTGGCCGCGGTCATGAAGACCCCGACGTCCTGTGCGGCCGCCGCGCCTCCCGGCGTGGCCGTGCCCACCGTCGTCCAGGTGACGCCGTCCGCGCTGGCTTCCCCGATGTACGAGGCGCCGGACCTGGTCAGCCGCAGCCGCACCGGCGCGGTGAAGGAGCCCGACAGCGCGATCGAGTCGAAACGGCCGTCACCGTCGGCGTCCCAGCTCAGCGCGCAGCCGTTGGACGGTGTGACCGCCAGGTTCACATAGCCTGCGCCGGCCTGAGTGCCCAGGTCGTTGCGGACGACGAGGCCCGCCCGTGCCCAGCCCCCGGTCGCGTCCTGGGACGTGACCATGACCTCGGCCACGGTTCCGTCGCCGTACGCGCCCGCCCGGTACACCGCCCCGAACTCGTTGGTGGCACCCCACAGGTCGGCCCCGGCGCCCTCGACGGCGATCTCGTCGCCTGCCTGGCCGAACACGGCGTCGTTGTAGGAGACCGTGCGGTACGGGTCGCCGACCCCGGCCGCGGCCACCAGCCGTACCGGCGCGACCGCCTTCCCGCCGCCCGCGTACGCCGCCGCCGCGACGACCTGGCCGACCAGTTCCGTCGGCTCACCCGCAAGAGAGACCTCGAAGCGAGCGGCGAACGTCTCGCCGGACGCCACCGACTCGGTGCGCACCGGATCGATCGGCTTCACCGCCATGCCCTCGGGGGCGGTGACGGAGAGGGCCACGCCGCGTGCCGCCGCGAACCCGTTCCTGTTGGTGAAGGTGACCGTCACCGTCGCGGGCGTGTTCTCGGCCACCGCTCCCCGGTCGGTCCCCGCGGTGAGGGCCGCCTGATGGGGAGTCGCGGCGAGCAGGTCGCGCACGCGGCGGGCCAGGGCGTACGGGGAGCCGTGGGGCTTGGTCGGGTGCGTCTCGTGCGCGTGAGCCCAGCGGTCCTCCAGGGCGAACCAGTCGATCGTCGCCGGGTCCTTTCCCGTGGCGAGTCCCGTGGCGAGCGCGTCGAAGTACGTCTTCCACCGGGTGCGGTACAGGCCGCCGACCAGCCCGGACCATTCCCGGTTCGCGTAGTCGTGCAGGCCCTCGTCGCTGCTGGCGCGTCCGCCCCAGGTGGTGAGGAGGGAGCGGGCGTCGTACTCCAGGCGGTCCTTCTCGGCTCGGTCGGCGCCCCAGGAGCGTGCGTCGGCAAGCCACCGCCCGAGCAGGTGCGGGCCGGAGGTGGCCAGCAGGTCCTCGAGGAGGTCCATCCAGTCCAGCCAGGTCCTGGTCAGCTTGCCGAACAGGACCTTCTCCCTGGCGTCGTGTGCGGCCTTGATCTGCGGCAGCAGGACCCGGCTGCGGTTGGACAGGACCTGCCGGGCCACGTCGACGACGTCGTAGCGATACGCCGAGCTGTCCCTCAACTCCGCGCGTACGGCAAGGAGTTCGGTGAGCGCGGTGTCGAAGGCTGTGGTGTCGTAGCGGTCCTTCTCCGGGCCCCAGGCGGCGGCCTTGTTCGCCGTCAGGCTCGGACGGGCGCCGAACAGGCCGTCGGGTGCCTCGCTCCAGGAGTCCGCGCGGGACATGTTGTACGCGGTGTCGCGGATCGTCTGCCAGGCCGCGGCGGCGTGCCGATCCGGGCCGCCGTAGCGGGAGAGGGCGTAGGCGGCGAACCAGTCGTCCAGGTCGATGACGCCGGGTGTCCAGGCCAGGTCGGTGAGGAGGGCGAGGGCGGGTGCGTTGTTGTCGGCGGCCTCCGGCATCGCCGCGATACCGGCGAGCGCGCTGCCTTCCTTGTCACGCCACTTGGGGTACTGCTCCACCCAGTCCGGGGCGTTGGCGCCCATCGGGGTGTGGCCGCCGAAGTTCCAGATGCTGCCGAAGGCGTACGGGGTGCCGTCCCAGTCGCTTTCGCGGTCGGTGACGGTGGTGTAGCGGTCGGACAGGCCGTCGACGATCAGCATCCGGGACTTGTCGACCCCGTCGAGCAGCGTCTTGGACGGGTTGGACTGCCAGCCCAGGATGGCCCAGATCGCGCCCGGGTGAGCTTTCTGGAGCGCCCCTTCGACGGCTGCCGCGGCCTCGCTGACCGGAACGTCACCGGGGTTGCCGCCCTCGTGCAGCAGGTCCATCTTGTACATCGTGCTGTCGCCGAACCGCTCCGACTGGGCCCGGTAGAAGGCGGCGGACACCTCGTCGAAGGCCGTCGTGCGCGGGTCGAGCCAGTCGGGCCGTTTGAAGGCTCCCCAGTCGCCCTGGGGGACCACGGCAGCGTCCCCGCCGTGCTTGGCGACGAAGTCGTCCGGCACGGTGCCGAAGTAACCGGGCAGCACCGGTGTCATGCCCAGTTCGCGCACCCGGTCGGTGATCTTCCGGGCGAGATCGGCGCGCCTCTCGATGAGCCGCCTGGACACCGGACCGCCGAACCCCGACATGTTCTGCAGCAGCCACCACGGCTGATGGGCCGGTGCCGGAATCCACGCCCGCATCTCGGCGTCCGAGTAGCCGAACTGCCGGAAGGTGTCGTAGTAGACGGCGTCGCCGCCGGTGTAGACCAGCACCCGGTTGATGCCGTGCAGCGCGAGCACGTCCAGCTCGCGCTCCCACGCGTCCCAGTCCCGGTAGGGGCCGGTGTAGCCGTCGTTGGTGTCGTTGAGGGCGAACCGGTGCGGCACGTTCGCCGATCCGGCGATCTCCCCGTCGGGGGCTGGCAGCAGCCTGGGGAGGTTCAGCTGTTCGCCGTTCCAGGAGATGTCGGCCTTCGCCGCCCGCGCGAGATAGGTGCTGAGGCCGGTGAGCAGCACCGCCGGGCTGGTGCCCTCCACGGTGATCGCCCCGGCCCGGCCGGTGACCTTGAACCGGTCGGCGCCGTCGGCGGCCAGCGCGCGCAGCGTCACCTGCCGGTGGTGGTCCGGCAGCAGCCGTCGCAGCGCGACCGACGCGGGGGTCGTGTTGAACGGCTTACCGGCCTTGTCCACGGCCCCTGGGGCGGCGTGGGCACCCGGCGGCGGGGTCAGCAGCACCACTCCGCCGAACGCGGCCGCTCCGGTCAGCAGGCGTCTGCGGCTGAGGGGTTGGTTGCCTGTCATGAACGTCCTCTCAGAGCTTTTCGGATCTTCCGAGCGGCGGTGCGACCTGGCGGCACCGCGGTCAGGATCAGGCGACGGTCATCGCGAAGATGTGCAGAGCGGGACTACCGCTCGGCAGGCCGTCGCTGACCTTCGGCAGCACGACGGAGTGCAGTTCCTTGTCCTCTAGCTCGACGCCGAAGGTGTAGAGACTGATCGGGTTGTTGTCCTGGCCCGAGGGGGTGTTGCGGTACGGCAGTACCACCGCGGCCGCGGGGTTCGCCCAGTACCAGTCGGGGACCTCGACGGAGAAGGCCTGCTCCGTACCGTCCGCGTACACGACCTTCCCGGACCCCTTGCCGTCGCCCCAGGTGCAGGTGCCGAGGAAAGCCAGCCGTGAGCCGGTACCGGACAGCCGCACGGTCTGCCCGGAGGACACCACGTTGTCCTTGGCCCCGGGCTCGGTGTCCGGCCAGGTGAAGGTCGTTCCGCCGTAGGTGACCGAAGCCCCGGGAGTCAGTCCGACCGATGCCAGCGCCTGGGCGGACAGGCTGGATCGCGAGCCGTCGATGTCGGCGGTGGTGGTGGCGTCGTCGGAGGAAATGCCGGCGTTGTCGAAGGCGCTGGCCAGCGACCGGTACGGCAGTTTCAGCGACGAGGTCGCGCGGGTGCAGTCGGATCCGTCCTCGTGCACGTCGAAGAGCGCGTGCGCGATGCAGGGGACCACTCCCTCGGCGTCGTCGGGGAGCCGGGTCTTCCAGGTACGGGTCACCACCTTGCCGGGCGCCACCTTGCCGAGGACGAAAGGCGCCTGGCCGGAACCGTCCACGGAGAGGTACAGCACGGTGCCGCGCAGCGTGATCCTCGTGGTGTTGGTGAGCTCGGCCGTCAGTGTCACCGCCTGACCGGGCTCGGGGGCGGGCGGCTCGAGGGTGATCGATACAGGCGGGGTGAGGAAGTCCTCCTCGGAGCGGTAGGGACTCATGCTTCCTCCACCGTGAAGTGGTCGAAGACCGCCTGGACGGTCGTGCCGGGATAGTTGAGGTTGACGGCGCTGGCGACGACGCCGGCGTCCATGGCGCCACTCGCCGAGGGCACCGTCACGCTCGCGACCTCGGTCCAGGAAAGGCCGCTGTTGGTGCTGGAGTACGCGGTGCAGGCGGTGCTGTCGCGGACCAGGCGCAGCCAGGCGGGGTGGGTGGAGCCGCCGCCACCGGCCCAGGTGTCGAGCCGTCCGTCGCCGTCGCTGTCGGTCATGAACTCCAGGCCGAACGACTTCGACATGGTGAGTACGGCGTAGCCGCCCTTCTCCGGCGCGGTGAGGTCGTTGGCGACCGCGATGCCGTACTTGGCGGTGGGGTTGTCGCTGCCGGTGAGACTGACCGTCTTGACCTGCACCACGCTCGACTCGGCGGCGGAGGCGGGAAGGAGGATGCCCCCTTTCTCGTCGGTGCCGCCGGAGAAGTCGCGGCCGCCCGCCCAGATCACCAACTGGCTGCCGTACTGGCCGAACTCGGCGTCGTCGGTGGTGGCGAACGTCCGGTACGGGTCGCGCACCTCATTGGGCTCATAGGGCACCGTGAACGTCTTCGCGGACCGCGCGCAGTCGCTGCTGCGCCCGTCGACGTCGAAGACCACGTGCGCGGTGAACGACACGTTCCCGGCCACGTCGGCCGGCATCGCCGTCTCCCACCGCCGGGTTGTCCTCGCGCCGCGCCGCAGGTCGCCGAGCGGGATGGTCCTCGCCGCCGTGGTGGCGCCGGGGTCGATCAGGTGGAGCACGGCGTTGCGGAGCGGGAAGGGACAGTCGTTGGTGAGGACCGTGGTGGCGGTGACCGTGTCACCACCGGCCGGCTCGGCCGGCTGCGTGGTGACGGTGAGGGTGGGGCCCAGGGTGTCGAACTGGGTGCCGTTACCGATTCCCATGCCGGTCACCGGGCCCAGTCGACGGTGAAGACGTTGGCGATGTCGCTGGGAAGGGAGGACGGGACGGTGATGTTGATCTTTCCGTCACCGCGGGTCCACCTCAGACTGCCGCTCTTGCCGAGCAGCCGGATCCGGGAAGTGGCGCTTATGGGGATGTCGCCGGGCACCGAGAGGGTGCCGCTGGGCGCGCCCAGCACGATGATGTTGAACTTGCCCGGAGAGACGGTGTAGCGGATGCCGAGCGAGCTGCCCTCCTCCTCCGCCCGCACCCAGGGCGTCGACCCGTAGATCGCCGGGCCGTTGACCTTCAGCCAGGCGCCGATGTCGCGCAGCCGCTCCTGCATGATCTCGGGGATCGTGCCGTCCGGCCTGGGACCGATGTTGAGCAGCAGGTTGCCGTTCTTGCTGACCACGTCGGCGAGCAGCTGGATCAAGAACTCGGAGGTCTTGTAGTCCTCGTCCGGCTCGTGCTTGTTGTAGCCCCAGGAGTAGCCCATGGTCATGCAGCATTCCCACTTCTGCGGATCCATCGTGGGGTTGGTGCGCTGCTCGTACGTCGCGAAGTCGAAGTGGGTGTCGAACCGGTCGTTGATCACCACGCCCTTGGGGTGCTTACGGTTCTTGGCCTGGTTGTAGTAGTGGGCCAGGGGTTCCTCGCTGCGCCACGGCGGTTCGCCGGTGGGCCGGAACCACTGTCCGTCCGCCCACAGCAGCTCCGGGTCGTAGCGGTCGATGATCTCGTAGAGCTGCTTGAGCTCGTAGTCGCCTATGTAGTCCTCGACCGGCTTGTAGCCGGTCATCGGGATTTCCTTGTCGGTGTAGAAGTTGCGCATTGGCCGGCCGATCGCCGGATTGAAGTACTCGCCGAGCGAGTAGTACAGGCCCGGGCGAACGGTGCCGCGCTTACGGGCCGCGGTCATCAGCTCACCGACGAGGTCGCGCTTCGGGCCGTACGCCACGGAGTGACGGTCCGTCACCTTGCTGGGGTAGAGGGCGAATCCGTCGTGGTGCTTGCTGGTCAGCGCGAAGTACTCGGCGCCCGCCTGCTCGAACAGCTTCACCCAGGCGTCGGGATCGTACTTCTCGGCCTTGAACTGCGGGATGAGGTCGTCATAGGTGACGTCCTCGCCGTAGGTGTCGCGGTGGTACTTCCACTCGGCGGTGTCCTTGGTGCTCTGGTACCAGAGGTACCACTCGGAGGCGCTTCTCGGCGTCGCGCCGGCGATCACCGAGTAGATGCCCCAGTGGACGAAGATGCCGAACTTGGCGTCCTTGTACCAGCGCGGCACCGGGTGGGTGTCCAGGGATGCCTTGGTGGGCTGGTAGTCGGGAATGCCCGAGGCGCTGGATGCCATACCTCTGGTGAGCGCCTGGGCGGTGCCGGGCGGGGCGAGCAGCACCGCGCCGCCGAGGACGGCCGCGGTGGTCATGAAGTGTCTGCGGTCGACTGCCATGAATGTGCCTCTCACTCGTGCGTGGAGAAGGAATCGAAGAGCGCTGTCGTGATCTGGCCGGGGTAGTTGAGGTTGACGGCGCTCGCGACCAGCCCGGCGTCGCCGGTGCCGCTCGCGGACGGCACGGTGGCGGTGGCGACCTGCTGCCAGGCGGTGCCGTCGGGGCTGGCGTACGCGGTGTAGGCGGTGCCATCGCGGACGAGCTTCAGCCAGGCGGGGTGGTACGAACTGCCGCCCCCGGCCCAGGTGTCGAGCTTTCCGTCGCCGTCGCTGTCGGTCAGGAACTCCAGGCCGAACTGCGCGGACATGGTGAGCACCGCGTATCCGCCCTTGTCGGGCGCGGTCAGGTCGTTGGCGACGGCGATCCCGGCCTTGGCGGACGGGCCGCTGCCGGTCTGACCGGCGACCCGGGCGGTCACGGTGCCGGACGGCCCAGCGGCGTCGGCGAGGTAGACCGCCGCCTTCTCGTCCTTCCAGCCGGACAGGTCCTGGCCGCCCGCCCAGATGGCGAACTGGCCTCCATTCTGGGCGTATTGGGGCTGCTCGGTGGTGGTGGCGGTCGTCAGGTACGGGACCCGCACCTCGGAGGGAGTGGGGGTCACCGTGGCGTCCACGCTGTCGGAGTCGTGCCGTGTGCGGCCGTCCTGGACGAAGGACGTGCGTACGCCGATCTCGTGGGTGCCCCAGACGGCGTCGGCGGCGGGGGTCACCCTCCAGGTGAGGGTGGCGCTGTCACCCGGGGCGAGGGAGCGGATCCGCGTGCTGCCGGCCGGTTCGGCGGACCAGCCGTCGGGGAGATCGAGACGGGTGCTGACCTGGGTGACCTTCGTGGGACCGGTGTTGGTGACGGTCGACGTGATCTCCGTTCCGTCGCCGCCGACCTCCAGGCTCGGCCGGTAGGGGGTGAGCCTGACGCGGGTCGACGGGCAGTCGCGGGCCGCCCCGAGGGTGGTGAGGTCGACGGCGTCGGCGAACGCCTTCATCCCGGTGTCGTTGGGGTGCAGATGGTCACCGGAGTCGAACGCGGCGGCGTAGCGGGTGGGGTCGTCCGGATCCCGTACCGCCTTGTCGAAGTCGGCGTAGTCGTCGAGGACGCCGCCGGAGTCGCGTACGAACGCGTTGACCTTCTGCCGGTCGGCCTCCTTGGCCTCGGTCCACCAGTCGCCCCAGCCGCGATACGGGACGACGGTCGCGCCGATCACGCGCATCCCGCGGGCGTGGGCCCGCCGCGCGATCTCCTTCATGCCGTCGATCACCTGATCGCCGGTGGCGCCGCCCCAGCTGAGGTCGTTGACGCCCTCGAAGAGGATCACCGTCCGGGCGCCCGGCTGTGACAGCACGTCGCGTTCCAGCCGGTCCAGCGCCGACGGGTTGCCGTCGACGCCGGCCGTGATCCGGTTGCCGCTGATGCCCTCGTTCAGCACCCCGGCGGTGGACGAGCAGGCCGACAGCCGCCCCGCCAGATAGTCGGGCCAGCGCCGGTTGGCGTTCGCCGTGGAGGACGCCCCGTCGGTGATGGAGTCGCCGAGCGCCACCACGGCGCCCGCCGTGTCACCGCCGCGTACGTCGACGCCGGTCAGGAACGGGAAGGTGGAGTCGGTCCTGGTGAAGGCGTCCCCGTCGGCGTCCGAGGCGTGGTCGCCGCCGCCGTCAGGCGTCCAGTAGACGGTCTGCAGGCCCATCCAGTGCTGGCTGATGTGGGTGAGCCGGCCGGGGAAGTACAGACTGACGACCAGGTCACTGCGGGCCGTCACGGGGATCCTGACGGCATTGCTCACCGCCTGCTCCCCGGCGGCGATCGTCACCTCGTCCTCGCCGCCGAACCGCAGCTCGTACGGCTTCACGACGGCGGAGCCGCCGTCGCGGCGCCCCACGGTCGCGTGCCCGATCGTGACCGGCTCGGTGGTGAAGCCGTTGGTCAGACGGATGCGTACGCTCGACCCGCCGGCGCTCACCCGCACCGGTATCCGTACGGTCACCTCCGAGGTGCCCGGGTCGTACGAGGCGTGCTGTGCGGTCGCCCAAGTCCCTGTCCACTCCGGCTGCTTGGTCTCGGCCGCGGCCGGAGTCGCCGGGAGCAGGGCCGCCAGGACGGCCGCCACGGCCGCGGTCAGGGCTGCGAATCTTCGGCGTTCACGCAGGTGTCCACGTAGATGTCCGAACACGGGTCCTCCTCAGGAACAGCCGCGGCCGAGCCCGAGCGCGGCGAGGTCGATGGAATCGGCGAAGGCCTTCATCCCGGCGTCGTTGGGATGCAGATGGTCGCCCGAGTCGTATGTCGCGCCGAGCCGCCGCGGATCCGCCGGGTCCCGTACCGCCTTGTCGAAGTCGGCGTAGCCGTCGAAGACCCCGCCGGAGTCCCGCACGAACGCGTTGACCTGCTGCCGCCGCGCCTCCGTCTCCTCGCTCCAGCCGCCCCAGGTGAAGTCCTTGTACGGCGTGATCGTGGCGGCGACGACCCGCATCCCGCGCTGGTGCGCCCGGTCGGAGATCTCCGTCATCCCAGCGATGATCTGCTCGGCACTCGCCCCGCCGAGATCGTTGATGCCCTCGAAGAGGATCAGGGTCCTGGCCCCCGGCTGGGAGAGCACGTCCCGTTCGAGGCGGTCCAGGGCCGAGGGGTTGGTCGCGGTCCCGGCAGTGATCCGGTTGCTGGTGATGCCCGCGTTGAGCACCCCGGCGCCGGGCCGACAGGCGTTGAGGCGGGCGGACAGCAGGTCGGGCCAGCGCTGGTTGGTGTCGGGCGTCGAGAAGGAACCGTCGGTGATCGAATCGCCGAGCGCCACCACCGATCCGGTCCTCGGCGCGGTCACATCGACACCGCTGAGGAACGGCCAGCTGGTGGTGGTCCAGGTGAAGGCGTCACCGGCGGTGTCGGCCGCGTGGTCGCCCGCCCCGTAGTCCGTCCAGTACACGGTCTGCTGCGCCCACCAGTGATCGGTGATGTGCGTGACCTCGCCGGGCAGATGGAGACTGACCACCAGGACGGTCAGGGCGGGCACGGCGAGGCGGACCGGGTCGCTGACCGCCTCGCCGCCCGCCGGGATGGTGACCTCTCGCCTTCCGCCGAACCGCACGTCGTACGGGCGCTCCACGGCGGAATCCCCGTCACGCAGGCCCACGGTGGCGTGCCCAATCGTCACCGGGTCGGTGGCGTAGGCGTTGGTCAGGCGGATGCGTACGGAGGAGCCGCCGACGCTGGTGTGCACCGGCATCCGTACCGTCACCTCGGACATCCCCGAGACCTCGAAGTGCTCGCTGGCCGCCGTCGCCCAGGTGCCCGTCCAGCCGCGTCGACCGGCCTGCTGACCGGCCTCGGCGGGCGCGACCGTCCCCGCCACGAGAGCCATCACCGCGAGCAGCAGTACGGTGAACCTGCCGCGTGTCGAATGCATCCCGGTCACGGGCATCAGGCACCGCCGCCGCAGGTGAGCTTGGCGTCGGCCCAGTCGGCGTGGTCGGTGGAGACGTCGCCGTCCCCGTCGACCAGCAGGTCGAGCCAGCGGGCGCCCGTCACGTCCACGTCGACCGTGGTGCCGCCGTCGGAGCCGTACCGCACCGGGCTGTCGAAGAGGGAGCGGCCGTCGGCGATTACCTCGAAGGAGACGCTGCCGTTGTCGCCGACCTCGTCGTCCACCCCGGCGGTCGCGGTGAAGCGGGTGCAGCCGCCGCCGAGGTAGACCCGGACCTGGCTGTTGGCGTGCACGCCGAGGCCCTTGGTGTACGTGGTGCCGCCGATGCTCAGGGGACGACCGTCACCCGCCGCGTTCTCCCCGTTGGAGGCGTCCTTCTCCACCGGACCCCAGCCGTTGACCGCCTTGACCAGGGTCAGGTCGCTGACATAGGCGTCGGCGGACAGCCCCGGCGGCGGCACCTGCACGGCCCGAACACCCGTGACGGTGCTCGGACGGCCGGGCTGTGTGAGCGTGGCGGTCGCGGACAGGACGGCGTAATGGACCGGGTCGCCCGGCGGAGTGACGGTGTAGGCCGCGGTCACCTTGTCACCGGGCCGCACCCGGTCGAAACGGGTGGTGTCTTCGGTGGTCGCGGTCCAGCCGTCGGGGATCTTCAGCGCCAACTCGACGTTCCGGGCGGTCGGCGCGTCCTTCGGCACGGTGAGGGTGACGGGGACCCTGGCGGCGGTACCGGTGCCAAGGAACGGCTCGGCGTCGACGGTGACGTGAGCGCCCGAGTCCGGCATGGCGTACGTCTTCGCGTTGTACGAGGGTGCAGCCACTGTACCGACGTTGATCCCGCCCGCTGAGGTGCCGAGGTCCACGAGCTTCGCCGAACCCGGGCCCGCGTCAGCCTCGGTGGACCAGACGGCCAGGGCGATGGTGTTGGTGCCCTGCTCGCGCAGGATGCCCTTGGGGACGACGAAACGCGTCTGGGGTCCGGTGTCCGGCAGGTAGCGGCCGATCAGCCAGCCGTTGACGAAGATCTGGGCGCGGTAGCCGGTGCTGCCGCCGTCGGCTTCGGCGAGATCGAGTGCGATCGCGTTGTCCTGACCCTGCGGCAGGTCGAGCCGGGCGGACGTGCGGTACCAGCGCACGCCGGGCCCGGTCTTCCCGGTCTGCTCAGCGAGGGAGGTGCGCTTCCAGCCGCCGTCGGGGAAGCCCGCCAGCGACCAGCCGGCCCGCTCCCCGTACAGCCCGCCGTTGTTGTACGGGCCCCGTGCGGTGTCGACCGGGTCCTCGCCACCCCTGCTGCCCTGGATCTTCCACGTGAGCGTGGAGGCCCCGCCGATCACCTCGGCGCCGAGCAGACCGCGCGGCTCCTTGGAGTAGTCGTGGCCCCATTCCTCGTTGTGGCCCGCGTTCTCCACGAGGACGGAGAGGACGTTGTCGCCACTGTCCTTCAGCGTTCCCGCCGGGATGTCGAAGGTGTGCGCGCCGTCGCCGGAACTGCCGAGGTAGCTGCCGTTGAGCCAGACCGCGTACTGACCGGTCGGACCGGTGTTGGCGTTCAGCGCGAGCGCGGTCGCCCGGCCAGTGGTCTTGAACCGGCCGCGGTACCAGACGTTGCCGTGGTGGTAGCCGTACTCGTCCATCGCGAGGACCGGCAGCGACCCGTCCAGATCGGGGTTCTTGGCGGTGAGGTGGTCGGCAGTGGTCCAGGTGGAGTCGTCGAAGTCCGGGGCGGACTCCGGTGCCTCCTCCTTGTACTTCCACGTTGTCAGCTCAGGCAGCTCGACCGGGCGCGGTGCCTGGGTGAAGGCGACCGTGCGGCCGTTCCAGGTCATCTTCTTGGCCTTCTTGGTGTCCGCGATGACCTCGATCTTCGCGGCCTTGGTGGAGTCACCGGTCAACTTCAGGGTGGAGCCCGCCAGTTCGGCAGTACGGACGAGGGACGGGCCGCGTACGAGGACCGGGCCCGCGGCCGTGTCCTGCCGCCACCAGCGGGCCGTCTCGGCGGTGTCGGCGATGAGCAGTTCCAGGCCGTTCACCAGCACCCGGGCCATGCCTTTGTGCGTGTAGTTCAGCCGCAGATCGCCGCGCTCGGCGTCCCAGGTGGTGGTGACATCGCCGTCGAGGACGGTGACCTCGGGCCGCTCGGCGTACCGCAGCACGGTCTCGCCGGCCTCGCCCTCACGCCCGTACAGCAGCGCCACGTCCCGGTCACCGATCCGGGCGTGCGTCATGATCTCCGAGGTGGAGTAGACGAGCCGCTGGCTCTCGCCCAAGTCGTAGCCTGCGACGAGGAGTTTGGCGTCCCGGCCGTCGACGGTGATCGTGCCCTGCTGCGGTACGCGCGGGTAGTCGCCGTCCGCGCCTTTCAGCGACAGGGTCGTCTCGTCCTTGTCCTTCACGCGGGTGTCGGCGTGCCGGACGGTGAAGAACTGGGTGCCGTCGTCGGGGTTGACGCGCCGGTCGATGCGCAGGGCGTCGTCGGACGGGACGGGGCTCTCGGCCTTGTCGGTGCGCGCCAGCGGGGTGACGGAGTTGACCATGTATCCGAGGCGCTTGAACTCCTGGTACTTCTCCGTCAGTTGGCGGGACTCGTTGATCGGGGCCCCGTAGTCGTACGACGTGTAGACCGCGTTGGGGTCGGCGAGCCAGCCCCAGTTGGTCCCGCCGTACGTCATGTAGAAGGACTGACCGCTCACCCCGGCGGCGATGTTCATCTTGCTGAACACCCGGGTGAAGTCGGTGCCGGTGAGCTTCGCGCAGTCCTGGTATCCGGTGCCGCCCCAGGGGTCGAAGGCGCCGCCCTGAGCCTCCGGGATGATCAACGGGGACTCGGGCTTCCACTCATTGACGTACGAGTAGTCGGGCAGGTTCTTCCAGGTGTCGGGGTCCTTGCAGTCGAAGCCCTGCGGGTAGGCGTCGAAGCCGTAGATGTCCGGGGCGCCCTTGCCGCTGACCCAGTTCTTGTTGGCACCGCCGTCATTGACGAAGGTGGGCACGTCGATGCCGTCTTCCTTCGCCCAGTCGATGAGGGTCTGCATGTAGTCGGCGTCCTGACGACCGCCCTGGTACTCGTTCTCGACCTGATAGAGGATCACGTTGCCTGTGCCGCGCGTGAGTTGGTGCCGCGCGATGATCGGGTTGATCCGGCTCATCCACTCCCGGGCCGCCTTCATGTACTCCGGCTCGGAGGTGCGGTTCACGCCGGCCTGCGTCTTCCGCCATGCGGGCATGCCGCCGCCGGAGACCTCCGCGTTGATGTACGGGCCCGGCCGGGCGATCACATACAGGCCCGCGCGCTCGGCCTCGTCCAGCAGCCGCTCCACGTCACGGGTGCCGGTGAAGTCGTACGAGCCCGGCTTGGCCGAGTGGTAGCCCCAGTCGAAGTAGAGCGAGACGGCGTTGAATCCGCCCGCCTTGATCTTCTGCAGTACATCGCGCCACGCGTCGGGGCTGGGCAGCCGGAAGTAGTGGAACTCGGCGCCCCAGACGTAGAGGGGTTTGCCGTCGACCCGCACGGAGTACTGGTCGTAGGTGACCGTGTGCGGCGCCTTGGCCTCGGTCTGCGGCTGCGCCTGGGCCGGTGTCGCGATCCCCGTGCTGGTCAGGGGCATGACAGACAGGGCTCCGGCGAGCAGCAGAGATCTCCACTTACCCCTCATGTCGTCAGCCCCTTCACAACGGCCGCCCGCGCGATCTCCATGTCGCTGACGTCCTTCGTCCGGCCGTCGAGGTCCCGCGTCGCGGTGGTGAGGGCCTCGGTCAGCGCGTCGCTGTCGGTGCCGCCGCCCTCCTTCTTCCGCAGCTGGGCGATGAGTTCGTAGTCCTCGATGCCCTCCTTCAGCTGCTCCCAGCGGATGCTGGACATCGGGCCGTCCTTGCCCGGGTAGACCAGGTACTCGTCGCCCTGAGTGAAGATGTGCACCGGCTGCTTGAAGGGGTCGCTGGTCCAGCTGTTGTACGACCAGCGCAGGAAACCATCCAGATTCCGCTGGGCGGAGATCCACGGCAGCATCCGCGACTCGACGGCGGGCGAGAACGACAGCGTGTTGGGGTGGGCCGGCGCGCCGTACACGTAGAAGGTCGTGGTCTTGCCGGCCTTACGCCGCTCCGCGACCTTCTCCTTCGTCATCGCGTCGATGCCGCCCCAGTCGACGGACAGGTTGGATGCGACGCCTTCGGTGCTGATCGACCCGGCCACGGAGATACGGTCGTCGAAGACCGGCGCGACCTCGTGGACGAAGTCCTTGACGACCGTCATGGTGTCGATGGGCCGCTCGTCGAAGGACAGCCACGTGTCCTCCAGCCAGCCCTTCTTCTTCAGATGGGCCTCGAAGGCGGGCAGGTACGCTCCCCACGCCTCCCGCCAGCGCTCCCCGCCCAGATCGACGTTCTCGTAGACGGTCTTGCCGGTGCGGGTGTCGGTGTAGGTGAGGTGCTCCTGGTCCTGGAACGCCAGCATGGAGAAGGCACCGATGTCAGGGCCGAGCCCGGCCCGTCTCGCCGTCTGGACGTACTTGTCCCAGCGGGAGAAGTCGAAGGCGAACTCGTCACCGTCCCACTTCCAGCCCACCATGCTGGTGTACGGCGTGGCCGTCTGCGACTCCCGGGTGCCGAGCGACCACTGGTGGTGCCACGGGTTGTCGACGATGGTGGTGTTGATGACCTTCTGGCCGCGCGACGCCAGATCGCGGTTGTACTTCTCGATCAGCTTCCAGTGCTGGTCGGACCAGAGCCTGACGCCGTGGTTCTTGGCGATCGTCTCCGGCTGCGCCCATACGTCGAGGAAGAAGTCGTAGTCCTCCGGGTCGGGCACGCTCGCGTCCGCGACCTCGATCGTCAGCGGGTAGCTGGCCTGGGTGCGGCCGTCGGCGTCGACCTTCACCGTGCCGGTGTAGGTGCCGGGCCTGGCCTTCTCTGGGACCTTGAAGGTGAACCACAGCGGCTGCGCCGCGTACGCGGGCACGTCCACGGAGGACCGCTCCTCGAGCGCGTCGCCGACCACATCGGGGTTGCGGTCACCGGAGACCTCCTTGCCGGAGCTGACCTGGTCGATGGTGGCGGACCAGTCCACCTCGCTCTTGGAGCGCTGCACGGGCACGTACTTGACGAACCGGACCTGCGTGTCGCCGCCGGAGAGCTTCGCACCGCCGGGCCCGGTGAGGTCGCCGACCACGGCCTTGACGTTGTCCAGGCTCTTGCCGGAGGCGATCGCCAACTGCGCCGAGACCTGCTCGTTGCGCACGGCGGAGAGCTTCAGCTCCTTGGTGTCCTTGCCCTTGATGGCGGTCATCGGGTAGCGCGGGACACGTTCCTCCGCGGAGCCGGCGAAGGAGCCGGTGGGAACCCAGGTGACGGTGTCCCTGGTGCCCATGGCGTCGGCGACCTTGGCGGTCAGCCAAGTGGTGGTGGCCTTGGAATTGAGGTCGGGGTCGGTGGTCGCCGTGCCGGTGACGGCGATCGCGGTGGTGCTCGCGGCCACGACGACGCCCGCGACGAAGCCGGCGACAGCTGAGGACGTACGTGCCATGGGGGTGGGTTCCCTCTCTCATGGACGTGCAGGGACTGGTCCCCGGCAGGCCCCCACGGGGGTGGGAGGCCTGCCGGGAAGCGGGTTTGGGGACGCCAGTGATGCCAGTGGTGCAACTGGCGCCTGGGGATCAGGAGGTGACGGAGAATCCGCTGAAGACGGCTTCGATGTTCTCGCCGGGGTAGTTGGCGTTGGCCGCGCTGGCGACCATCCCGGCGTCACCGGTGCCGGCGGCCGACGGCACCTGGGCGGTGCCGACCTGCGACCAGCTCTCGCCGTCCTTGCTGGCGTACGCGGTGTAGGTGGCGCCGTCCCGGGTCAGCTTGAGATAGGCCGGGTGGTAGGTCGAGCCACCGCCCGCCCAGGTGTCGAGCTTCCCGTCACCGTCGCTGTCGGTCATGAACTCCAGGCCGTACCGCTCGGTCATGACCAGCACCGCGTAACCGCCCTTTTCGGGCGCGGTCAGGTCGTTGGCGAGAGCGACGCCTGCCTTGCCGACCGGTGAGGCGCTGTCCTGGGAGACCAACTGCGCCTGCACGGTGGCCTTCTCCCCGGCGGAGTCGTCGCGGTAGATGACGCCCTTCTCGTCCTTCCAGCCGGACAGGTCCTGGCCGCCCGCCCAGATGGCGAACTGGTCGCCGCCCTGGGCGTATTGGGCGCCCCCGGAGGTCGTGTCGGCCGTCAGATACGGCTCCTGAACACTGCCCGGGGCGGCCTTCACCTGCGCCCGCACGGTGTCGGACACCTTCTGCGAGCCGTTCGATCCGGTGTAGGTGACGGTGCCGGTGAGGTCATGGCTGGCCCAGCGGGCGTCGTCGGCCGGGGTCACCGTCCAGGTAGTGGTGAGGGTCGCGCCGTTCTTGAGGGACTTCGCGGTGGTCGGGCCGGTCGCCTCGGCACTCCAGCCGTCGGGCAGGTCCAGCGCCGCCTTGGCGTTCTTGAGGGTCGCGGTGCCCCAGTTGGTCACCTCGGTGGTCACCTCGAACGACTTACCGGCGTCGGTGGACGGGGCGTCAGGGGTGATCAGGACGGAGGCGGCCGGCGCGTCGTCGCGTTTGAGCGCCTTGACGGCCTTGGCGGCGCCCTTGGCCTTGAGGTTGACGAAGGCCGGGGTGACGCCGAGCGGCGCCGCGTACCCCTTGAGGGTCTTGGGGCCGCGGATCACGGTGCCCTGATTGACGTCGTACCAGGTGCCCGGCGGCAGATGAACGGAGCGGGTGGCGCCGGTGCTCAGCTTGGGCGCGGCGAGCACGGCCGGGCCGAGCATCCACTCGTCGGTGACGGTGTAACTCGCTTCGTCCTTCGGGAAGTCGAAGAACAGCGGCCGCATGATCGGATCGCCGGTCTTCAGCGTGCTCTGCACCTGGTCCCAGATATAGGGAGCGAGCTTCTCGTGGGTCTCGATCGCCTCCCGGTAGAGGTCGACCGTCTCCTGGTCGTAGTCCACCTTCTGCCCGGTGGTGGTGTCGTTGGTGTCCACCGGGGATGTCGAGGCGTACATCAGCGGCATCAGCGAGGCGGATTGCGCCCACCGCACCAGTACGTCCTTCGTCGGTGCCGGCTGGCCGCCGGAGCCGCCGATCATGTCGGACTCGACGAACGGGTAGCCGATGGTGGAGATGGCCAGGTTCTGGGTGGCGGAGGCGCGCAGGGAGTCCCAGCCGGTGCCCTTGTCGACCTGACGGGTGACGAAGCCCGCCTCATGGGCCGTCTTGTTCCAGTGCACCCGGATGCCCGCGCCCTGGAGGTCGAACTCGTCGGCGAGCTCCGTGCCGAGCTTCTGGTAGTCCGTGGCCTGGTGGCCCTCGCGCGGCGCGCACTTCTCGTCGAAGAAGCGGGTGTCGAACTTCAGCCCGTCGATGTCGTACGTGTCCATCAGCTTCTTGAGGTTGCCCTCGTACCAGGCCTTGGCGTCGGGGTTCGCCAGGTCGATGATCCCGGCCTGGCCGTTCCACCAGGTCACTTCACACGGCTTGCTCGTGTCCTTGGCGTCCATGAGCAGGTAGCCGTTGTCGACCGCGTACTGGTAGTTGTCGGAGTCCAGGTTGATCCACAGGGTGACCCAGATGCCGAAGTCGAACCCCATGTCGTGGATCTTCTTGGAGAGGCCCTTGGGATCGGGGAAGGTCTTGGGATCCCAGGTGAGATTGCCGTAGTTCGACTCCCACTTGTCGTCGAGCTGGATGGTGTGCCCGTCGAGACCGTTGTCGTGGAGGTCGGTGGCGTAGTCGAGCAGTTTTTCCTGGTCGATCTTGGTGTAGAACTGCGCCCAGGAATTCCACAGCGGCTTGGCGTACTGCTCGTACGGGGCGTCGGACTTGGTCGGCTTGCCGACGATGCCGATGTAGTCGCGGTAGACCTCGAGCGGGGTCGACTCGACGAACACGGTGGCCTTGTAGGTGTCGGGCGACTCGACGGTGAAAGTGCCGAGGCCGTCCTTGCCCTTGTTGAGCGCCACGTCCATGACGTCCCCGGTGTCGACGCGCAGACCGGTCGACTTGGAGGTGTACCAGAACGGGTCGATCATGTTGTACGACGCCGGGCCGAAGGTCTCGTGGTCGACCTCGCCGGTGTCGAGCGGCCAGGGCTGGTTGACACCGGGACCGCCCTGCGGGGTCTCCGCCTCGCCGTGGCCGTACCAGTGGCCGGCCGATGACAGGTCGTAGGCGAGGCCCAGTTGCTCCGCTCCGCCGCCGTGGACGTCCCAGTCGAGCTGGTAGCGGTCGGCGCCGGGGGTGATCCGGGCCTCCACCGTGGTGCCGTCGAGGGTGCTGTCGGCGGTGACGGTCAGGACGCCGTTCTTCCACGTCCAGTCGGTGACGCCGGTCGCATGCTGCCACGTGCCGTCGGCCGTGGTGAAGCGCAGGGCGCCGGTGTCGCCGGTGGCGGTGGCGAGCACGGTCTTCCCGGCGCGGCGCGTTGTCAGGGCGAGTTCGTCTGTGGCCACGTCGAGGGTGTAGCCGGGGGCTCCGGCGGAGGTCGGCACGGAGACCGTGACGGCGTCCGCGGTGCGGACCACCTTCGGCCCGTCGGTGGTGGCGGTGGTGGGGCGGGCGGCGGCCGTTGCCGCGGTAGAGCCGGTGACGGGCGCCATCAGCATGGCGGCGGTCAGGGCGGCAGCAAGCAACAGGCCGCCGGGACTGCTCAGTCGGGCGTGCACTCGTGTCCTCCTGTCGGACAGGACGGTGACGGTGACTCAGAAGCTGTGGTGCGTGGTGCCGGTGGCGTGCGGAGTGCGCGGTCACGAGGAAGCGCGACGCTTGATAGGGCTTGATGTCTGTTTGATGCTGCGTGCAGATGCAAGATTCAAGCTATTTCGCTCATGTTCTTGCGGTAACCGCCACCTGTCAACCTGTGGGACATGCGGCTTCCCAAGGGCTCCGAGGGTTCTCGTGGAACAGTTGTTGTCCCTGGTGGCAGTCGGTCCCGGGGCCCGCCGAGAGGCCTCGACGGGCCCGGAATCCGTTCGTAACGGACGGGTAAATTCTGCGACTTCCCCGAGATCCGTCCGGGGGCGCCCGGTCAGGTCAGGATCACGGAACGGGCCAGATGGCGCGGATTGTCCGGGTCCAGCCCGCGTGCCGAGGCAAGGGCGGTGGCGAGCCGGTGCACCACGACAAGGTCGGACAGGGGGTCCCGGCCGAGTGCCACCAACTGCCCGCCGGTGTGGGCGATGTCGTCGGCGAGGCCGGACGGCAGGGCCGCCGGATCCCCGAACCACCACGCCACACGGCCGGGTCCGGTGACGCTGATCGGGCCGTGCCGGTACTCCATCACCGGATAGGCCTCCGTCCAGGCGCCCGCCGCCTCGCGCATCTTCAGCGCCGCCTCCTGGGCGATCCCGTATGCCCAGCCCTGCCCCAGGAAGGTGAACTGCTCGGCCTCGAGCACCCCGGCCGGCAGCGGTTCGTCCAGCGCAGAGTGCCCCTGCTGCGGCAGATGTCCCAGGTCCTCGCCCAAATGTGCCCGCAGGAGCACCAGTTCCGTGCTGGCGAACCGGGTCTGGACGACCGAAGTCTCGTCGGCGAAGTCGAGCGAGACGACGGCGTCCGCCAGCCCCGTCACCGGTGACTCCGGTACCGCGGTCAGCGCAGTCGTCGGGGTGTGCCCGCGCAGTCGGTGGAGCAGCTCCAGCACCTCGGTCGTGGTGCCGGACCGGGTCAGCGCGACCACCCGGTCGTAGGAACGCCCCGCCGGCATCTCGGAGGCGGGAAAGGCGTCGGTCTCGCCGTGGCCGCCCGACTCCCGCAGCGCCGCGTACGCCTGGGCGATGAACCAGGACGTCCCGCAGCCGACGACGGCCACCCGCTCGCCGGGCCGGGGCAGCGTGGCGGTGGCGGGGCCGCCGGGCTGCCGGGCCAGCGCCACGGCCTGCCGCCAGCAGTCGGGCTGGGTGGCGATCTCGATCTCGGTCTGACTCATCGGGAGGTCTCCCCTCTCGGGCGCACGGCGTGACCGATACGTGATGTGGCGGCCCTTGACACCGTGCGCGTTTCATTGAGCATCATGTCGTTTGATGATTGATAGCACTAGAAATCGAGCATAAACAAGCACGCGAGCCGCAATTGTGCGAGCCCGCGCTTGACCAAGCACGCAATGCGTGCGGAGAGGTACTCCGTGAAACGGCACCTCGCAGGCCTCGCCGGGGGAATGGCCCTGGCACTGGCCCTCACTGGATGCGGCAAGGGCAGCTCCTCGGACAGCAGCGGATCCGACGGCAAGACGATCAAATTCGTCGCGGCGAAGTACGACGACGACACCCAGGCCTATTGGACGGCGCTGATCAAGGACTTCGAAGCAGCCAACCCCGGCTACCGGGTGAATCTCGAAGTCGTCGACTGGGAACAGATGGACTCCAAGGTCAAGACGTACGTCCAGACCAAGCAGACACCTGACATCCTCAACTACAACAAGTTCTCCGACTTCGCCCGTGACGGCCTGGTCCACAAGGCGCAGGACGTCGTCTCCCCCAAGGTGCTGGCCGACTTCCTCCCGTTGTTCCGGCAGAAGGCGCAGTACGAAGGAACCCAGTACGGCCTGCCCTTCATCTCCAGCGCACGCCTGTTCTTCTACAACAAGGACATCTTCGCCAAGGCGGGCATCGCCCGGCCGCCGTCCACCTGGGCCGAGGTCGAGGCCGCCGCCAAGAAGATCAAGCAAGCCGGCTACATCGGCCTCGGGTTGCCCCTCGGGGCCGAGGAGGCCCAGGCCGAGTTCCAGATCTGGGCGATGAACAATGGCGGCGGCTGGACCGACGCCTCGGGCAAGTGGGCGATCGACCAGCAGGCCAACGTCGACACGCTCACCTATCTGCGGAAACTGACGAAGGACAAGCTCACCCAGCCCAACCCGGAGGCCACCAACCGCAAGGACGTCTTCAACGCGTTCGCACAGGGCAGGATCGGCATGCTGAACGGTGCCGTCTTCATGCGGAAGGGCTTCATCGACCCGGTCGACGCGAAACTGAACTATGGCGTCGCGGCCCTGCCGAGCAAGGACGGCAGCACACACAAGACGCTCGGCGTGCAGGACTACCTCGTCGCGTTCAAGAAGAACGACGGATCGAACAAGGCGGCGGTGAAGAAGTTCCTCGACTTCTTCTACCAGAAGGACAACGCGGCCAAGTTCGTCTCCACCGAGGGGTTCCTGTCGGTCACCAGGTCAGCCGGGGAGGCGCTCAGTTCCGACAGCCGGAACGCCGCCTACTACAAGCCGTTCGTCGACGCCCTCTCCAGCGCGGAGTTCGCCCCCACCGACGACCCCGCGTGGGCCGCGGTCGACGGCGCCGTGAAACAGCGCATCGGCACGGCGGTAGCGGGCGGCGACCCGGCGGAGGTCCTGGGCGAGATCCAGAAGACCGCACAGAAGGGCGACTGACCTCGGTGGCCGTACACGATGTCACCGTGAGCGCCGCCGGGGCCGAACACCCGGCCCCGGCGGCGCCGACGCCACCCTCGCCGCGCCGCCGTCGCAGGAATTGGCGTGCGCTGGAGCCGCTGTTGTGGCTCGGTCCCGCTACCCTCCTCATCCTGACCATGGTCGTCTGGCCGGTCATCGAGATGATCCGTACGTCCCTGACTCGGGTGAGCTCCACGGGTCTGTCCCAGGGGTTCGCCGGAGTCCGCAACTACGCCGACCTGTTCGCCGAGGGCGACCTGCCCGGAGTGGTGCTGCGCACCCTTGTGTGGGTCGTCGGGGTCGTCACCGTCACGATCGTGGTCTCTCTCGGCCTGGCCCAACTGCTGAACTCCCGGTTCCCCGGGCGCCGGCTGGTGCGGTGGGCGCTGATCGTTCCCTGGGCCTCGTCCGTGCTGATGACGGCGCTCATCTGGCGCTGGATGCTCAACAACTTCTACGGCGTGGTCAACCGGTTGCTCATGGACCTCGGTGTGCTGGACGCGCCCGTCAACTGGCTGGCCAATCCGGGGCCGGCCCTCGCCGCGATGATGGGCGTGGCGGTGTTCGTCTCGCTGCCGTTCACCTCGTTCGTCCTGCTGGCCGGTCTGCAGAGCATCCCCGCCGAGGTGTACGAGGCGGCGCGGGTGGACGGCGCCGGCCCGGTCCGCGGTTACCTGGGCATCACCCTGCCGCTGCTGCGGCCCTCGCTGGTGGTCGCCGCGATCATCAACGTCATCAACGTGTTCAACTCGTTCCCCATCATCTGGGCCATGACGCGCGGCGGCCCTGGTTTCGCCACCGACACGACCACCACCTACCTGTACAAACTCGCCTTCGACAATCAGTCGGTGGGGGAGTCGGCCGCCATGGCCGTCGTCAATTTCGGGCTGATCCTGGCTGTGGTGCTGGTCTATCTGCGCGTCGTCCGCCGACAGGAGGACACCCCGTGAGCAAGGCCGCTGTCATCCCCCGCAAAGCCGCGCCGCGCAGGAGGCGGCCACGACCGATGAAACTGCGCACCGTCCTGCTCACGGCCGCCGGATGGCTGGTGGCCCTGGCGTTTCTCGCGCCCTACGCGCACATGCTGCTGACGGCGCTCAAACCGACGCCCGAACTGATGGAGTCCCCGCCGTCCTATCTGCCCTCCCGATGGGAGTGGTCCAACTTCACGCACATCTGGTCGCTCACCGACCCGCGCGTCGGGGACGCGCTGGTGTTCTCGCTGTACGTCGCCGGGGCGTCGACACTGCTCGCCCTGGCAGTCGGGCTGCCCGCCGCGTACTACACCGCCCGGCACCGCTTCCGCGGGCGCGGCGCCTTCCTGTTGCTCGTACTCGTCACTCAGATGTTCGCGCCGACCGCGCTGCTGGTCGGCATCTACCGGGAGATGGTCAGCCTCGACCTGACCGACACCGCCGAAGGCCTCATCCTGGTGAACGCGGCGTTCAACCTGCCGTTCTGCGTGTGGATCCTCAACGCGTACTTCGCGAGCATCCCCCGGGAACTGGAGGAGGCGGCCTGGCTGGACGGCACCGGGCGGCTCGGCGCTCTCAGCCGTGTCGTCCTGCCGCTCGCGATGCCCGGCGTGGTGACCGCGCTCGTCTACACCTTCATCGGCGCGTGGAACGAGTACGTGGTGGCACTCACCATCACCTCGTCCAGCGACCGGATGACTTTGACCAAGGCGATTCCCGGCTTCGTCACCTCGTACCACGAGCAGTGGCAGTACCTGTTCGCCACGTCGCTCGTCGCGATCGTGCCCGTGGTGGTGCTGTTCGTCTTCGTGGAGCGCCACCTCGTCTCCGGCCTGACCGCGGGCGGCGTCCGAGGATGACGTCGGGATGCGCATCGCGGCCGGGACCGGGGCCGAGGTCGCCACGGGAGCGGCGCGCGGTGTCAGGCGCGGATGACCTTCACACCGGCCGCCGCGAACGACTCGGTCAGCTCGTCCGAGGCGGCCTTGTCGGTCACCAGGACGTCGATGTCCTCCACCGGGCAGATGCGGGCGAAGGCCCGCCGGTCCAGCTTGGAGGAGTCGGCGACCGCGACGACCTGCTGCGCGCGGCGGGCCAGCGCCCGGTTGATGCTGGCCTCGCCCTCGTGGTGGGCGGTCGCCCCGTGGGCCACGTCAAAGGCGTCCACCCCGATGAAGACCTGGTCCAGTGCGATCTCCGCGAGCAGTTCGGTGGCCAGCGGACCGATCAGCTCATAGGACGCCGGCCGGGCCACCCCGCCGGTCACCACGAGCTTGACGTGGCGCCGTACGACCAGCTCGTTGGCGATGTTCAGGGCGTTGGTCACCACGGTGACCGCCGTCTCCGCGCCGCCGGAACTCAGGTCGGCGCGGGTGGCCAGCGCCCGCGCCACCTCCGTGGTCGTGGTGCCGCCGTTCAACCCCACCACGGCGCCGGCCTTCACCAGCCCGGCGGCCGCGTGCGCGATCCGCTCCTTCTCCGGAGCGTTGCGCGCGGCCTTGTAGCGCAGCGGCAGGTCGTAGGCGATCGCGTTGATCACTGCCCCGCCATGCGTGCGGGTGACCATCTGCTGGCGGGCCAGCTCATCGAGGTCTCGCCTGATCGTCGCGGCGGAGACCCGCAACTCCTCGGCAGCCGCCTCGACTTCGATCCGCCCGTCGCGCGTCAGCATCTCCAGCAGCGCGCTCCACCGGGCTTGCGGTGCCGCCATGTTCCACAACTCTCTGTCGATGGTGTGCGCCACAATGTGCGCACCTCCATGAAACCACAGTGCTTGATTGGGTGTTTTATGGTAGCGAAACGAGCAAAATACTGCACTCCCCGCAAGTCCATGCCGCTGTCGCGGCCCTCGCACGCCGCGATCGGAGGCCGTCCGTGCCGCTGACTCCCACCGCCGACGTGATGAGCTCCGCGCGCCGTGGCAGACGGGCCGTCGGCGCCTTCAACGTGATCACTCTGGAGCACGCCGAGGCCGTGGTCACCGGGGCGGAAGCCGCGGGCTGCCCGGTCATCTGCCAGATCAGCGAGAACGCCGTGCGGTTCCACGGCAGCCGGCTCGCCCCGATAGCCCGCGCCACCGCCGCGCTCGCCGAGGCGGCCGCAGTCCCCGTGGCGCTGCACCTCGACCATGTCACCGACGAAGCGCTGCTGCGCCGCGCCGCGGACTGCGGCTTCGGATCCGTCATGTTCGACGCGTCCGCGCTGCCGCACGCCGAGAACGTCGCCGCCACGCGCGCCGCGGCGCGGTGGGCGCAGGCCCAGGGACTGTGGGTGGAGGCGGAACTCGGCGAGATCGGCGGCAAGGACGGAGTGCACGCCCCCTCGGCGCGTACGGACCCCGATCAGGCGCGCGACTTCGTGTCCGCCACCGGGGTCGACGCACTCGCCGTCGCGGTCGGCAGCTCCCACGCGATGACCACACGCACCTCCCGGCTGGACCACGGCCTCATCGCCCGTCTCGCCGAGGCGGTCCCCGTGCCGCTGGTTCTGCATGGCGCGACGGGCGTGCCCGACGTGGAGCTCCGGCAGGCGGTGGCGGCCGGCATGGTCAAGGTCAACATCGGTACGGCACTGAATGCCGCCTTCACCGGCGCGGTCCGCGACACACTTGCCGCGGCGCCCACGGTCGTCGACCCCCGCCCGGCCCTCACCGCGGCGCGTCGGGCGATGGCCGATGCCGTGACCTCGGCGCTGCGGACCCTGTCGGGCGGCGGGTACGGGACGAGATGAGCCGACCGGGGTCTGTGGGACCCGGCGGCGCCCCGAACCGCTCGGCGGAGCCCGGCATGGTGACCCTGGTGGCGCAGCCGGTCAGCTCAGTTTTCGGCAGTACAGCGCGTCCGGAGTCCGTGCTGAGCCCACCCGACCCGTGTACGCGATCCCGGCCGCGTACTCGTCGTCCGCGCACTGGCCCTTGTAGCGGCCCTGCGCGAAGTCGCCGCCCTTGGCGGCCGAGCCCCTGTTGTCGCCGCGGTCGAACCAGACGGTACGGCCGTCCGTGCCGAGCCCGCCGGCCGGAGCGGCCGCGCACAGGGCGGCGGAGACGGCGGAGCCGCGAACGCTGTAGCCGGTCAGGAAGTGGCCGTCGGCGCACTGGAGTTTGGTGTATCCGGACGCCCAGTCGTGGCCCGGCCTGACGTACCGGTCGTCGACGACCACCGCATGCCCGCCGGCCGGGTCCCACAGGGGGCCGGTGGACACGTTCGAGCACAGGCCCCGGTTGCCGGTGTGGCTGAGGCCGAGCAGCCGCTGTCCGTCGGGGCACACAGCCTTGCGGGCACCGGAGTCCCAGTCGGGCAGGGCCCGTATCCGCCGCGACTGGACGAAGTCGCCGTGATCGGGGCTGAGCATCGACCAGTCCGCCACGGGCTCCACCGGGCCGGTGCGACCCTGGGCCTGGATGAGCCGGGTCCAGGCGGCGGCCCGCCAGTCGTCGCCGTCGTAGAGGCCCATGCGGCGGCCCTCGGCGTCCCAGTGCAGAAGGGCCCAGCCGTTGCCCTTGCGGTCCTCGTGCCAGCCGACGAGCGGCCAGTACGCGAAGTCGGCGTCGGTACGGATCAGGTGGTCGACGAAGTTCCCGAACCAGGCTCGCTGCTTGTCCCCGGTCTCGTCCCGGCCACCGACACCGAACTCGCTGATCCAGACAGGCGCGGTGAAGTGCCGGTCCGTCTCCGCGGTCACGAAGAAGGCCTGGCGGTCCAGCACCTTGATCAGTTCGGCGGGGGGCAGGTCGCGGTAGCGGGGGTCGGTGGTCTCGCCGGTTCCGGTGGCGCCGCTGTGGTTCGGGCCTGTGTAGTCGTAGAAGTGAGCGGAGTACACGAGCTTGCCGGAGTCGACAAGCGTGTGCGAGAGACGGCGTACGGGCTCCAGGGTGGGGCGTTCGTGGGGGAGTCCGTCGACGGGAATGCCGGTCCAGTTGATGCCCTCCACGATGATCAGGAGGTCGGGGTCGGCCTCCGTCAGGATGCGGTCACCGACGCGCTGCGAGGCGGCGAACCAGTCGTGGTTGTCACCGAGCCCCCAGTTGGGGTCGTCCCAGACATTGCGGCGCACCTCGTTGTAGAGGTCGGCGCCGACGACGCGCTGGTTGTCCCGGTAGCGGCGGGCCATGAAGAGCCAGTCGTTCTCCCAGGTCTCGGCGGACTGGCTCGCGTTCCAGCGTTCGTTGCCGTCGACTCCGCAGCACCAGCGTGTGGTGTTGGTGTGGTTGTTCAGGATCACCGCGAGCCCGCCGACGGTGAGTTCCCGCACCACGGCGTCGTACACCTGTAACGGGGTCCTGCCGCGCAGGGAGGGATTGGCGGCGACGGCGTCGTCCCTGACGGGGACGCTGTCGTGGATCATCTCGTTGGAGAAGGGCAGCCGGATGCTGTTGATCCCGATCTCCCGGAAACCGGCGATGATCTCGGCCATGGGGGCGCGGTCCAGGCCGAGCGGTATCCGGCCGGAGTTCTCTCCCGCGTGGTGGTTGGCGTCCTCGTCCGCGCTTCCTGAACCGTTCCAGGTGCCACTGGCTCCGTGCCAGTTGCCGGACCGCAGCTTGAAGCGGTCGCCGTCCGCGTCGACGATCCAGCGGCCCCGCGTGCTGAGCGGCGGCGTCCAGTCCGCCGCGGTCGCGGCGATTTCGGGTCGGGCGCCGGCCTCGGGGGCGGGCTCTCGCCCGACTGCTGCCTCGGGCGCCAGGGCCACCAGGAGGAGTACGGCGGCCAGTGTGGCCATGGCCCTGATGAAGGATCCGCGCACGGTCACCACCCTGAGGTATGAATTGTCATGGCGCCGTCATCATGGGGGACCGTGCGGCATTGGTCCAGTCCTGCGCACAGGGGACCGTTCCGTCGCTCGGTGAGTCACGTCCCAGCTGTCGGCATCCACATCACGAAGAGCCCCCCGTCGCCCGACTGCTTGCCGCCGTCAAGGCTCTACCGAGCCGTGGCCCTCACCTGTACGCCTTCTTCGGCTGCATGTACTACGCCGCCATGCGTCCGGCGGAGATCATCCACCTGCAGAAATCTCAGTGCCGTCGGCCAGCGAGCGGCTGGGGACTTCTGAACCTGAAGGGTGGTGTGGTAAGTGCGGGTAAAGAGTGGACGGATGACGGCGCTGTCCATGAGATCCACTCCCTGAAACGGCGAGCAGCCAAGGCTACGAGCCCGGTGCCAGTCCCTCCCGTCCTCGTCCGTATGTTGCGTGAGCACATACGGCTCTTCGGTGTTGCATCCGACGGATGTCTGTTCCGCAGCGCAGCGGGCAACTGCATCGACGCCTCGGCGTATGGAATCACATGGGGCGAGCGCGTGAGGCTGTTCTCACCCTTGACGAGCACGCCCTTGAACTGGCCAAACGTCCCTACGACTTGCGCCATGCCGGCATCTCGTTCTGGCCGGCTTCCGGCGTCGGCTCCGCAGAGTGTGCACGCCGAGCAGGGCAGAGCATCCAGGTCCTCTCCCGCTGCTACGCCAAGTTCCTGGCCGAAGCGCGGAACCATGCCAACCGGCTGATCGAGGAGGCCATGCAGCGGTGGGAGGCCCCGACAGGTGACCCGGAGGGTGTCTTGGCGGGGTCCTGGCCCGGAAAGGCCCTGGAGCTGCTGGTCAGAGCTGGGATACGGGTGGGGGATATCGGGAGCCAAGGTCGTGTTTCGACTCGCGGCATAGAAGTGCGCTCAGAAGGGCGCCTGGCGGGCGTACGCGCTGGTCAGGCGCCCTTTTTCTGTGCCTAGAAGAACCCCAGCTTCTTCGGCGAGTACGACACCAGAAGGTTCTTCGTCTGCTGGTAGTGCTCCAGCATCATCTTGTGGTTCTCGCGGCCGATGCCGGACTGCTTGTAGCCGCCGAACGCCGCGTGTGCCGGGTACGCGTGGTAGCAGTTCGTCCATACCCGGCCCGCCTGGATCGAACGGCCCGCGCGGTACGCCGTGTTCATGTCCCGCGTCCATACGCCGGCCCCGAGCCCGTACAGTGTGTCGTTGGCGATCTTGATGGCGTCGTCGAAGTCGGCGAACGACGTGACCGAGACGACCGGGCCGAAGATCTCCTCCTGGAAGATCCGCATCCGGTTGTCGCCCTGGAAGATCGTCGGCTGGACGTAGTAGCCGCCCGCCAACTCACCGTCGTACTCGATGCGATGACCGCCCGTCAGCACCTTGGCGCCCTCCTGCTGGCCGATGTCCAGGTAGGAGAGGATCTTCTCCAGTTGGTCGTTGGAGGCCTGGGCGCCGATCATCGTCTCGGTGTCGAGCGGGTGACCGGGCTTGATCTGCTCGGTGCGGGCGACCGCCGCGTCGAGGAACTCGCTGTAATGCCCCTGCTGCACGAGCGCCCGGGACGGACAGGTGCACACCTCGCCCTGGTTGAGCGCGAACATCGTGAAGCCTTCGAGCGCCTTGTCACGGAAGTCGTCGTCCCGCGCCCAGACGTCGTCGAAGAAGATGTTCGGGGACTTGCCGCCGAGTTCCAGCGTGACCGGCTTGATGTTCTCGGAGGCGTACTGCATGATCAGCCGCCCCGTCGTGGTCTCCCCGGTGAAGGCGACCTTCGCCACGCGCGGGCTGGACGCGAGCGGCTTGCCCGCTTCGACCCCGAACCCGTTGACGATGTTCACGACGCCCGGCGGCAGCAGGTCCGCGACCAGGCTCATCCAGTAGTGGATGGACGCCGGAGTCTGCTCGGCGGGTTTGATGACGACCGCGTTGCCCGCGGCGAGCGCCGGGGCCAGCTTCCACACCGCCATCAGGATCGGGAAGTTCCACGGGATGATCTGCGCCACGACACCCAGCGGCTCATGGAAGTGGTACGCCACCGTGTCGTCGTCGAGCTCGCCGAGCGACCCTTCCTGGGCACGGATCGCCCCAGCGAAGTAGCGGAAGTGGTCGATGGCGAGAGGGATGTCGGCGGCCAGCGTCTCGCGGACCGGCTTGCCGTTCTCCCAGGTCTCCGCGACCGCCAGCTTTTCCAGGTTCGCCTCCATCCGGTCGGCGACCTTGAGAAGGATGTCGGCGCGCGCGGTCACCGACGTGCTGCCCCAGGCGGGTGCGGCCGCGTGCGCCGCGTCCAGCGCGCGCTCCACGTCCTCCGCCGTGCCCCGCGCGATCTCCGTGAACGGCTGCCCGTTCACCGGGCTCGGGTTCTCGAAGTACTGCCCGCGGGCCGGCGGCACGTACTCGCCGCCGATGAAGTGGTCGTACCGCGCCTGGTAGGAGACGATCGCGCCGTCGGTGCCGGGCGCTGCGTAACGGGTCATGCTGTTCTGCCTCCCGGGGAAGGACCGCCCGCCGTTGGGCGGCTCTCGGCGCGAGCGTAGGAGGGGAGAGGTTGCAGGTACGTTGCGCGAGTACGGCGGGGGAGCGGGCACGGTGCCGGCGAAAGCGAGGCTGTGGCGGCGGATGAGGGCTGTCAGCGTCCCGCCCACTCGAGCGGCGCCGACTGCTCGGCCTCCAGCTCCTTCAGCCGAGCCCGTACGGGCGCCGTCGGGCGTATCGCGGCGAGCGTCCGCCATACGTCGAGATCGTCCTCGCCCCACGGTGCGTGCGCCCAGTCCGTCAGCAGGTCCGGGTCGCGGCGGGCAACAAGCGCCGCGCGCAGTCCGTCGGCGAGCCTCCGGCGCAGCCGCACCACCTCCGGCGCCTGCGAACCGGGCAGCAGCGGACCCACGTACGCCCTCGCCGCAGCCGTGACCGCCCCAGCGCTGAGCCCGCGCTCCACGACCCCGACATCGCACTCCACCGGAACCGTCAGCCGGTACGGCCGCGAGCCGAGCAGCCCCGCGCCGAGGAGCCGCCGCAACCTGGCCAGTTCCGCACGCAATGTCACCGGCGTCACCGACTCGTCCTCGTACAGCGCGCACAGCAGCTCGTCGCCGGTCAGCCCCTCCGGGTGCCGGGACAGGAGCACCACGATCTCGCTGTGCCTGCGGCTCAGGCGCAGCTTGCGGCCGCCGGCCATGAGCAGCGCCTCATCACGGCCCAGCGCGGTCAGCCCGAGCGCGTCGGTGGTGGTCGGGGCCGGCGCCAGCAGTGCCAGTTGGGACTCCGCCGCTCGTGCCACGGCCTGCACGAAACCCAGACTGTGCGGATGCGCGAGCCCGTTCCCGCCCGTGATGTCGACCGCGCCCAACAGCCGTCCCGTGCGCGGATCGTGCACGGGAGCCGCTGCGCACGTCCATGGCTGCACACGCCGGATGAAGTGCTCGGCCGCGAAGACCTGCACCGGCCGGTCGAGAGCGATCGCCGTACCCGGAGCGTTCGTACCGACCGCCGACTCCGCCCAGTGCGCACCCGGTACGAAGTTCATCCCGTCGGCCTTCTGCCGGGTCCCCGCGTGACCCTCGACCCACAGCAGTCTGCCCTGTGCGTCGCACACCGCGAGGAGGTGCTCGCCGTCCGACGCGAACGTGCCCATGAGCTCACGGAACAGCGGCATCACCCGGGCCAGTGGGTGCTCCGCACGGTAGGAGCCCAGGTCACCGTCCATGAGTTCCACGCGCGCGGTGCCGTCAGGGCCCACCCCTGCCCGCGCCGAGCGACGCCACGAGTCGGCCACCACGGAACGCACCGGCCGCGTCACCGTGCCCGCTTCCGTGAACGTCTCGTGGGCGCGGCGCAGCACCCGCACCCTCTCGAGGGGATCGGACCCAGGCTCCAGGGCCACCCATGGATCGGACAACTGGGCCTCCCCGGAAGACGATGCGGCTGGGGACATCGTCGCTCCGGTGACGAGCGCGGACAAGCGTCACGACCATGCTCGGTACGGGCTCGGTACGGGCTCGGTATGAGCTCGCCCGGGGCCCCGCTGCCTTCCGCGCCTCAACGGTCCGTCCGTCAGGCGGAGTTGACCAGCCTTATATACCGTGTCCAGTCCCAGTGCGGTCCCGGATCGGTATGGTCCGAGCCCGGCACCTCATAGTGCGCGAGGATGTGCGAGCGGTCCTTGGGGATGCCGTACTTGGTGCAGATCGCCGCGGTCAACCTCGCCGACCCCTCGTACATGCGGTCGGTGAAGTACGCGGGTTTGTCCACCCACCCTTCGTGCTCGATACCGATGCTGCGTGTGTTGTAGTCCCAGTTGCCCGCGTGCCAAGCGGTGTCGCGCTCCCGCACTATCTGCGCGACATTGCCGTCGGCCGACCGCACGACGTAGTGCGCGGACACGTTCTTCTTCCGGTTCTGGAAGATGCGCAGAGTGTTCGCGTAGGTCGCCTGCGCCACATGAATGATCACGAAGTCGATGGGATGGTTCCTCGGACGGTCGGAGACTGTGTAGTTGGAGGGGCTCGCCGGAACCCATTCGGCGAGCGGGTAGTCGAACGCCGGGGTCCGGGCGCCGGCTCGTGTGCTGGGCAGTAACGCGGTGGAGAGTGTGGCGAGGGCGGCTGTCTGCAGGATGCGCCGCCTGCTGGGAAGTGACTTGGGCAGGAAGCCGGGACGATTCAAAGGGGGACTGCCTTTCGGTGGTCAGTGGTGGTGAGTCGTTTCGCGCAGCCGAGCGTGCAGCCCGCGAGGTATCTCGCGTTCTGACAGCCGCTCCTTGCGGAGCTTGGCCACGCACGGAAACCCGCCCGCCTCCGACCCGTTCCGGCACCGCAGCAGTACTACTCCTGACATGTGAATCCCCCGATCCCCAGTCCTGGACAACACGGTCCATGGACAAGTCTCCGTCGCCCTGACAGCGGGCGCCTCGCGTGAATCACGGTACGGCGCTTGCCGGTTGAGGAGTAAGTGGGCCGGCCAGATCCGTGGACAACTCGGGAATTGTGGATAACTCGGTCATCCGCAAGGGGGATTGGGGTAGGAGGTACGGCCACCGGACGGGGCCCGGAAGAGACCGCCACGCGGCCGAGCGAGCCCAGGCTTATGCCCTGCCCCCGCCCCCCACCGCCGCCGGATCATCGAGCACGGCCCGCACCACCGAGTGCGCGGCGCCCAGCAGCGGACCCTCGGACCCGAGCCGGGAGACGGCCACCGCGCACACGGGACCGGCCGTGCGCCGCGCCAGCTCCCGTTCCAGCGACGGCAGCAGCCACGGCGCGAGCTCGGACAGGGCCCCGCCCAGCACCACGGCTTCAGGGTCCAGCAGATTGACCGCTCCGGTCAGCGCGATGCCCAGCGCGGTTCCGGCGTCGTGCAGAGCCCGCCGTACGTCCTGGTCATCCTGTGCGGCTCGCTCGGCCAGCAGCCCGACGCGGTCCTCGCCCGGTTCCAGGCCGGCCACGCGCAGTACGGCCTCCTCGCCCGCGTACTGCTCGAGACAGCCCCGCCCGCCGCACGCACAGGCCGGCCCATCAGGACGTACCGGCACATGCCCCAACTCGCCTGCGAACCCGTGCCTGCCGCGCAGCAGCCGACCGTCCACGACCACCGCTCCGCCAATACCGATCTCCGCCGAGACATGCAGAAAGTCGCGCGGTGCCGCCTCGTTGAGCCAGAGTTCGGCGAGCCCGCCGAAGTTCGCCTCGTTGTCGACCGTCAGCGGGAGCTCGCCGGGCAGCAGCGCACCGAGGTCCGTGTCATGCCAGTCGAGGTTGGGGGCGCGTACCACGGTCCGGGCGTCGCGGGCCACCAGCCCGGGCACGGCGACGGCGAGACCCGCGGGCCACAGGCCTTCCCGGTCCGCGTCGGTGATGACCTGGCGCACCAGCGCGGTCAGGTCTCTCAGCACCGGTTCGGGCGACCGGCCACGGTTGGCGGTGTGCCGCACCGCCCGTGCCCGCACCTCGCCGCGCAGATCCACCGCGCACACGGCGAGATGGTCGACGCCCACTTCCGCGCCGATCCCGGCGGGACCGTGCCCGCTGACGGCCAGCGCCGAGCCGGGCCGCCCCACCCGGCCGGGACGCTCGGGGCCGAGCTCTTCGAGAAGCCCCGAGCGGATCAGTTCGTCCACGAGCGTGGAGACGGCCGCCCGGGTCAGCCCGATGCGGGAGGCGACGGCGGCACGGGACAGCGGCCCCTCGGCGCTGACGGTGTGCATCACGCGCGAGAGGTTGCGGCGGCGCATGCCCTGCTGGGTGTCGGGCAGGCGGCGGCCGGGACTGCTCGGGTGGGCCTCGTGCAGCGGTGCGGTCATGCCTCCGTCAGTCCTCGTCCGGCCGACCCCTGTCAGGGCCGGCCTGGTCAGTGCGGGCCGACGCCCGCGGAGGTGGGTCTCGTCAGCGCTGATCCGGCCGGCGCTCCAGTAGCGGGGCCGCGTCGGAGAGTACCCCGGCGATTCGCGCCAGTGCCGCCTCGTCCCGCTCCACCGCCTCCAGCACCGGTCCGCGCGCGGTGTCCCAGCGCCGGGCCACCGCCGCCGCGTCCTCGCCGGTCAGCACACCTGCGGCCTGCGCGGCGGCGCCGAGCGCGACCAGTTCCTTGGCCTCGGGCACCTGAACGGGGCGTCCCGACAGGCGCCGTACGGTCTGCTGCCAGGCCGTTCCGCGCGAGCCGCCGCCGATGAGCAGCAGCGGAGCCGAGCGGTCCGCGTCCGCGTCGAGCACCAGGTCGAGGGCGCCGAGCAGCGAGTGGACCGCGCCGTCGTACGCGGCCTGCAGCAGTTGCCCGGGCGTCGTGTCGTGGCGCAGTCCGTGCAGCAACCCCGAGGCGTGCGGCAGGTCCGGTGTGCGCTCGCCGTCCAGGTAGGGGAGCAGGGTCACGCTCGTACCCGGCTCGACGGCCTCGCGGTCGATGCCCAGCAGGGTGGCGACGCGGTCCACGGCAAGCGTGCAGTTGAGGGTGCAGGCCAGCGGCAGCCAGTCGCCGCGCGCGTCGGCGAAGCCCGCCACGGTGCCGGTCGGGTCGGTGGGCCGGCGCGTCGAGACCGCGTACACCGTGCCGGACGTGCCGAGGCTGAGCACCGCGGTGCCCGGGCGCAGCCCGAGTCCGAGCGCGGCGGCGGCGTTGTCCCCGGTGCCCGGGGCGACCAGCGTGCCCTTGGAGAAGGGCAGGTCGCCGCTGTCGCGCACCGTTCCGACCACCTCGCCGGGCCGGACGACCCGGGGCAGCAGGGCCGGGTCGAGGCCCACGTGGCGGAGGACCTCCTCGTCGTACGCTTCGGTCCCGGACGCCCACCAGCCCGTACCGGAGGCATCGCCCCGGTCGGTCGTGCCCAGACCCGTGAGGCGCTCGGTGAGGTAGTCGTGGGGCAGCCGCACTGCCGCGGTCGCACGGACCGCCTCGGGCTCGTGCTCGGCGAGCCACGCCCACTTCGTGACCGTGAAGGACGGGCCCGGCACGCTGCCCGTGCGCTCGGCCCAGGCCTTCGGGCCGCCCAGTTCCTCCACCAGGCGCCGGGCCTGCGGGGCCGAGCGCACGTCGTTCCACAGCAGGGCAGGGCGCACGGGGTCTCCCTGGGCGTCCAGCGTGACGAGCCCGTGCTGCTGGCCGCCCACGGACACCGCCGCGGCCTCGTGCGCCGCGTCGCCGCACTGGTGCAGCGCTTCGCGCAGCGCGTCCCACCACTGCCGTGGATCGCTCTCGCGTCCCGCCCCGGAGGAGACGGTGTGCGGCGCCTGCCCGCTCGCCACCACCTCTCCGGTGGCCGCGTCCACGACCAGTGCTTTGGTGGACTGGGTGGACGTGTCCACGCCGACGACGAGCGGACCCTCGGCTGCTGACATCGGGCTCTCTCCCTCTTTCCGCGGCTCCGCGGGATACGGCCTGCTTCCGGGCGCCCGGACCGACACGGGTCCGGCTTTCACACCTCGTCTCTTCCCAGAGATGCCTCCGCATACTAATTTGTTAAGCGCCATGACGAAATAGTCGGAGCGAACAAGGAGCCGCGGCATGAACTACCAGCCCACCCCCGAGGACAGGTTCACCTTCGGCCTGTGGACCGTCGGCTGGCAGGGAAGGGACCCGTTCGGCGATGCCACCCGGCGTGCCCTTGACCCCGTCGAGTCGGTGCAGCGACTGTCGGAACTGGGTGCCTACGGAGTGACCTTCCACGACGACGACCTGATCCCCTTCGGGTCCTCGGACACCGAGCGCGAGTCGCACATCAAGCGCTTCCGGCAGGCGCTCGACACGACCGGCATGACCGTGCCGATGGCCACCACGAACCTGTTCACGCACCCCGTCTTCAAGGACGGCGCGTTCACCGCCAACGATCGGGACGTGCGCCGCTACGCGCTGCGCAAGACGATCCGCAACATCGACCTCGCGGTCGAGCTGGGTGCCCGGATCTACGTCGCCTGGGGCGGCCGGGAAGGCGCCGAGTCCGGCGGTGCCAAGGACGTACGCCTCGCACTCGACCGCATGAAGGAGGCCTTCGACCTTCTCGGCGAGTACGTGACCTCCCAGGGGTACGATCTGCGCTTCGCGATCGAGCCCAAGCCGAACGAGCCCCGCGGCGACATCCTCCTGCCGACGGTCGGCCACGCCCTGGCGTTCATCGAGCGCCTGGAGCGGCCGGAGCTGTACGGCGTCAATCCCGAAGTGGGCCACGAGCAGATGGCCGGGCTGAACTTCCCGCACGGCATCGCCCAGGCCCTGTGGGCGGGCAAGCTCTTCCACATCGACCTCAACGGTCAGTCCGGCATCAAGTACGACCAGGACCTGCGCTTCGGAGCCGGTGACCTGAGGGCGGCGTTCTGGCTGGTGGACCTCCTGGAGAGCGCCGGTTACGCGGGGCCGAAGCACTTCGACTTCAAGCCCCCGCGCACCGAGGACCTCGACGGCGTGTGGGCTTCGGCCGCCGGCTGTATGCGCAACTACCTCATCCTGAAGGAGCGTTCGGCCGCCTTCCGCGCCGATCCGGAGGTCCAGGAGGCCCTGCGCGCCTCGCGTCTGGACGAACTGGCACAGCCCACCGCCGCGGACGGCCTTCAGGCACTGCTCGCCGACCGCGCGGCCTTCGAGGAGTTCGACGTGGAGACCGCTGCCGCGCGCGGGATGGCGTTCGAGCGCCTGGACCAGCTGGCCATGGACCATCTGCTGGGCGCCAGGGGCTGATCCGCCTCCGCTGATGACGCCCTGCGCGGAATTCTGCGGAATCGTGCGGTCCATGCCATGAGTCCGTATCAAGTTCCGCGCAGGGGTCGCATGATGACCGGTTGGAGGCGACTCTTGACGGTATGGCCATGCCGCCCTTACCGCCCCAGCCACCTCGGCCGCCGGACGACACGCTGCCTCCGGGCAACGGCGGCTTCGGTCCGCTGCCCGAAGGCTTCGGTCCGCCTCCCGAGGGTTACGGCACGCCTTCCGGGGGTTACGGCCCGCCCCCTGGGGGCTACGGGCCGCCGCCCGGAGGCGGTGGCCCGCCGTGGCAGGGCGGCGGGGACTGGCAGCAACCGCCGCCCCCTGGCCCACCTGGCGGTCCGGGAGGGCGCCGCAACGCGCTGTTCATCGTGCTTGCCGTGATCGTGGCGATCGGGGCCGTCGCCGCGGTGGTGCTGGTGGTCACCAGCAACGACGGCTCATCGGGGAAGCAGTCGCCTGCCGAGAGCAGCGACACCACAGGGAGTACGCCCACGCCGTCGCTGAACATCCCCTCGGACCTGCCCAGCGAACTGCCCTCCCTGCCCTCCGGTGTGCCCGATCTGCCGAGTGACCTGCCCAGCGGCCTGCCCACCGACCTGGAGTCGCTGCTCCCCACTCCCGCGGGCAACGAAGTGCCGTACTACATGCTGAAGGTCGGTGACTGCTTCAACGTCGACAACAGCAGGCCCGGCCAGGCCGAGAAGCGGTCGTGCCGTACGGCGCATGACGCCGAAGTCGTGAAGGTGACCGAGCTGGAAGGCACCTACTCGACGGATGCCGCCCTCAAGAAGGCGGCATCGGACCTGTGCCGGAAGCCCCTGCAGGCCAAGGCGGTCAAGCAGCCGGCAGGGACCGTGCGCGGCACCCTGGTGCAGTATCCGGACTCCACCGGCTTCAAGCTCGGCATCGACAACGTCGCGTGCAGCCTGTCCGCGGACCCCGGCGGGAACCGCAAGCTCACCAAGCCGCTGACGTGAGCCACGCGCGCGTAGTGCACGAACGTCGGCTACGCGCGCGTACCGGATGAAAACGCGAGCCGCGCGTTCAGATTCCGCTTCCGCGCGGCAGCCGTACGTACGTCACCGTCGTCTCGACCCCGCTGTCCACCAGGCGTCCCTGTGCGTCGAACGCGCCCTCGCCGTCCGTCATCCCGAAGTCGTTGTCGTTGATGAGGGCGAGTGTGTCGTGGTCCACGCGCGCGATGCCCTCGATCTTCCCGGGCACCCCCTCGACCTTGCCCAAGTCGACGAGGAGGCGCTTGCGCAGCACCGGAACACCGGAGGCGGCGGGATCGTCGAGCTGCTCCAGGGACGGGGACGTGGTGTCGTCGTCCCACTTGTCACCGAGGATGTCCGCGCCGCGGCTCAGCTTCGCGACCTGCAACCTGACGGCCTTGTCGGTGCGCTCCTCGACGAGCAGCCGGTCACGGCCGACGGCCACCACAGAGGAGATCTTCAGCTCGGAGGTGTCGTCCTCGCTCGGGTCGACCACGTTCACCGGATCGAAGCGGTACGCGTACTCGGCCGTGACGGCTCGCTTCTTCGGCGAGAAGCGCAGCAGGCGCGTCGTGAGCGATGCCTCACCCGCGTCCTCGTCCGGCACGGACAGCGGGCTCTGTACGGCCATCACCAGGTCCCCGCCCGGGAGTTGGGCGAGCCCTTCGAAGCCCCGGTTGACCTTCCTGTGCAGCAGGATCGAGGGCAGTGCCTCGACGACCGGGTAGTCCGTCCCGGTCAGGTCCAGCCCCTCGGGCACATAGCGGGTGAGGACCTTCCCGCGCGCGGAGACATGGATCAGCGAGGGCCCGTACTCGTCCACGAGCCAGAAGCTCCCGTCCTCGGCGCGCACGATGCCCTCGGTGTCCACACCGTTCGGGTTGTACGAGAGCGGTGTCTTCGCGTCGTACGAGTACGGCGCTTCGTCGCGCCCCTTCTGGTTGGGCAGACCGGTGACGGGCTTCCCGGATGAGGCGGTGACCGGGATCGCGTCCAGCACCTTCACGGTGTCCCCGGACACGCGGATCTTCACGATGGCCGGATCGAAGCCGGGCACGGGGAACGTACGGCGCTTCTTGCCGTCGACCGTGATCTGGCCGTTGGGACCGCGATCGGTGACCGTCCAGAACTCGCCCTTGCGGCCGGCCGGGTAGATGTCGCTGCCGATGCCACCGAGGTCCACACCGCGGTCGTTGTCCACCGTGCCCGGCAGCGACGCGTTGCTGAACGCGCCGAGCGGGATGTCGCCGAGCGTCGCGGTGTGCGTGACCCGCGCGTCCCCTGAGGGGGTGCCGGCAGCCGTGCCTGCCACCACGAGGGTGGCCAGCAGGGCCAGCGGCACGCCCGCGGCGACGGAACGGTGGACGTGGCGCCGACCGACGGCGTGCGGGGACATCGGGCCTCCTGAGGCACAGGTTCGTGGACAGCGGCCAGATTTCGCCCTCGCACCGAACGCCGTACGGCCGACAGGTGAACGCCGAGCGTCAACCACTCATCCGCTGGGCGGTGTTGGGTTCACTCGTGGCCTTCCGCCAGAGCGAGGGCTGTCGCCGGATCCTGTGCGGCCGGGCCCACGGGAGCCCATCGTCCTCGTTCCTTGCGATACGGCCACCAGCGGCCGTCGAGTCCCAGTCGCAGTTGCGCCTGTCCACCGACGACGGTCCAGCGACTGCGGGACGCCCGCAGTCGCGGCCGCTCGTCCTCCTCCCAGGCCGACTCGAGAGCGGCACGTGCGCGTGCGAGCGTTTCCGCCTCCACCGTCCACTCGGACTCGAGTACGTCGAGCGCGGCCACACCTCCGTACTCCCAGGCGCGGACGCCGAGCTCCAGCCCCTCACGGTCGCGGCCCGACCCTTCGCAGAGCCGAGCGGTCACCGGGAACTCCGGGGTTTCCGCGGCACCCACGGCCAGCCGCACCGCATCCTGCGCGGCCGTAAACTCCGCTTCCACGGGATGCGCTTCGTGATCGGGCCGGAGCGCCTCGGCGAGCAGCCGGTGGGCCTCGCGAGCCGTCTGCGTCGCCAAGAACGCCAGGGCGTTCGGATCGACGCCGGGTGCGGGTCCTGTCTCCGTGTCCAGCAACGGCGGCTGTCCCGGCTCTCCGGGCAGCACAGGAGCGGCGGGCAGCGGCGGCAGGATGTCCGCCGCCGCGTACGCCTCAGCGGCGTCCACGCCCTCGTACGGCTCATCCCGCGCGGGGGCCGCTTCGGCCCGCGGGACACTCCGCTCCTGCAACTCGTCCAGCAGTTCACGCTCCGCCCGGCCGCGCATCAACAGCAGCACGAACGGGTCCTGGTCCAGCAACCGCGCCAGCTGGTAGCACAGCGCCGCCGTGTGACCGCAGTGGTCCCACGCACCGCAGTCGCACTCGGGCTCCAGATCGCCCAGCCCCGGCAGGAGTTCGACGCCTGCGGTCTCCGCGTCCTCGACCAGATGCGGCGGCATCTCACGATCGAGCAGCGCCGCGATGTGCCCGGCTCGCTCGACAGCCATGCCCAGGAAACGGTCCCACTGGTCCTCGGACAGTTGCTGGAGCAGGACATCGGCGCGATGCGGAGTACGGTCGCGGTCCTGGACCACCGCGGTGATGCGCCCCGGACGCACCGACACGGCTCCCACGGCACCCGCGCGCGCGAGACTGCGGCCCGTCTTCACCTGCTGCGAATCCAGTGCCGCGTCCTCCAGCGCCTTCAGCCAGGCCTGCCCCCACCACGTCTGTGCGAAGCCCCGCCCGCGCGCGGGCGGCAGCGCGTCGAAGGTGCGCTCCGGGCTGTCTTGATACGAATCGCTCATCGGGTGCCTCCTCGCAGCTCCACCAGGTCGGCCAGTTCGGTGTCGGTCAGTTCGGTGAGAGCCGACTCCCCGGAGCCGAGCACCGAGTCCGCCAGCTCCTGCTTGCGCGCCAGCATGTCCGCGATACGGTCCTCGATCGTCCCCTCGGCGATCAGCCGGTGCACCTGCACCGGCTGGGTCTGCCCGATGCGGTACGCGCGGTCGGTGGCCTGCGCCTCGACGGCCGGGTTCCACCAGCGGTCGTAGTGCACGACATGCTCGGCCCGCGTCAGGTTCAGACCCGTGCCCGCGGCCTTCAACGACAACAAGAAGACCGGCACTTCGCCCTCCTGGAAACGCTGCACCATGGCTTCCCGCCCGGCGACGGGCGTGCCGCCGTGCAGGAACTGAGTGGGCACCCCACGCGCCGCCAAGTGGCGCTCGATCAGCCGCGCCATCCGCACGTACTGCGTGAAGACCAGAACACTCGCCCCCTCGGAGAGGATGGTGTCGAGCAGCTCGTCCAGCAGCTCCAGCTTTCCGGAGCGGCCCACGATCTTCGGGCTCTCCTCCTTGAGGAACTGTGCCGGGTGATTGCAGATCTGCTTCAGCCCGGTGAGCAGCTTCACGATCAGGCCGCGCCGCGCCATGCTGTCGGCGCCCGAAATCTCAGCGAGCGTCTCGCGGACCACCGCTTCGTACAGGCCCGCCTGCTCCTTGGTGAGCGACACGGCACGGTCGGTCTCGGTCTTCGGCGGCAGCTCGGGAGCGATGCCCGGGTCCGACTTGCGGCGGCGCAGCAGGAACGGCCGTACGAGCTGGGCGAGCCGATCCGCCGCGCCGGGGTCCTGCCCGCCCTCGACGGCCTGTGCGTACCTGCTGCGGAACGTGCCGAGCCTGCCGAGCAGTCCAGGAGTCGTCCAGTCGAGAATCGCCCACAGCTCGGAGAGATTGTTCTCCACCGGAGTCCCGGTGAGTGCCACGCGCGCGCGTGCGCCGATCGTCCGCAGCCGGCGTGCCGTGTCCGAGTACGGGTTCTTCACGTGCTGCGCCTCGTCCGCGACGACCATGCCCCATGACGCCGCGGCCAGCTGCTCGGCGTCGAGTCGCATCGTGCCGTACGTCGTGAGGACGAACTCACCGTCGGCCAGGTCCTCCAGGCTTCGTCGCGGCCCGTGAAAACGGCGCACAGGGGTGCCCGGAGCGAACTTCTCGATCTCGCGCTGCCAGTTGCCCATCAGGGACGTCGGGCAGACGACGAGTGTGGGACCCGCCGCCGACTCGTCGCTCTGCCGGTGCAGATGCAGGGCGATCAGCGTGATCGTCTTGCCGAGGCCCATGTCGTCGGCCAGGCAGCCGCCGAGTCCCAACGAGGTCATCCGGGCCAGCCAGTTGAGGCCCCGCAGCTGGTAGTCCCGCAGAGTCGCGGCGAGAGCGGCGGGCTGACCGATCGGCTCCTGCCCCTCCGGGTCCGCGAGTCGCTCCCGCAGCGTGGCCAGCCACCCTGTGGGCCGTACGTCGACCTGGCGGCCGTCGACCTCTGTGGAGCCCGTCAGAGCGGCGCTCAGCGCGTCGATGGGCGTGACCTTGTGATCCTGCTGCGCACGAGCGCGGTGCACCTCTTGCGGATCGACGAGCACCCACTGGTCACGCAGCCGCACCATGGGCCGGTTCGCCTCGGCGAGCCGGTCCAGCTCCTGCCGCGTCAGCTGCTGATCACCCAGCGCGAACGACCAGTTGAAGGCCAGCAGCGCATCGGCCGACAGGAACGACGGCACGTCCGACGACAGCCGCCCCGGACCCTGCTCGTCATCCGGCGGTCCGATGACCGCGCGGGCCGTCAGCTTGCGCGCCAGCTCCTTGGGCCAGTGCACCTCGACCCCGGCGGCCGCGAGCGTCCGCGCACCTTCGCCGAGCAGTTCGGTGATCTCCTCGTCGGCGAGGTCGAGCGCGTCGGGCACGGCCGCCGACAGCAGGGGCGTGAGTGGAGCCCAGGCCCGTGCGGCCCGGCGCAGGGCGAGCAGGGCGTCCAGACGCGCGCGAGGACCGAAGGCCGGACCCGACGAGCCCGCTTGGGCCCACACTTCGGCGGCGTCCGCGATCAGAGCCGGATCGCTCACACTGTGCAGCTGGAGCACCGCACGGAAGGGCAGCCGTGTCTCGTCCGCCATGGCCGAGTCCAGGCCCGGAACCTCGATACGCAGCGAGACCCGTACGCCCGCGTCGTGCCCCGCGGCGACGTCGGCGGCCCAAGCCCGCTGCTCGGGGATGTGCTGCGGTGCGGGCGCCGCGAAGGCCGCGCCGCCCGTGGCGAGCGGCGCCGCAGCGGACCGGGGGAGCGTGTCGGCGACCGCGTCGAGGAAGGCGCGCACCAGCCGCTCCGGGTCGGGCAGACGCAGCGGCTCGGTCTCCTCGACCGGCACCGCGTGCGCGTGCGGTGGCATCGCGGCGGCGAGTTCGCGGATCCGTTCCACGTCCTCCGCCCGCAGTGGACCGACACGCCACGCGTCATGGTCTGCGGCGCTCAGACCGGGCAACAACAGTCCGCGCGCAGCCAGTTGAAGCGCGAGCAGGGTCGCCGCGCCCCAGAAGGCGGCCGCCCTGTGTGCGTACGCGGCGGCACGCGCGCGCGTGAGGACCGGAAGCGCGGCTCGTACCGGCAACAGCACGGCCGGCACGCTCACCAGCTCGACACCGCCTTCGCCGGGCAGGACGACGGTCAGCTCCTCGACGGAGCCTGTTCCGACGGCAGGAGGATCGTCGCCGTCGGGACGCCAGAAGGCGACGCTGCCGGTGCGGGCCGGTTCGGCGGGCACGAAGACAGTGCAGCAGCGGGCCAGTTCGGAGATCTCGGAGGGAGTTGCCGCGGGATTCCTCTGCACAGGAATAGCTTATTCCTCAAACTTGACTACTGGGGGACGGAGTGGCCGAGGGTACAGCACCGTGGGCATTCGAGAGGCAGGGCATGGCTATGACGTAGGCCACTTCCTCTGAGGGTGTTATCAGATCCACCTGAAGGCGGGTGGATGCCCCAGCGTGGATACGGGTGGTGCCGCCATGGTCGCCCAAGGTCACTGATCCGTACGTTTCTTCAGGTCAGCCCGTTCCCGGAGAGACCGGAGACCACCATGCCCCAGACCGCCGCAGCCGTCGCGGAACACCCTCCCCGAACTGCCGTCGGAAGCGAGTTCACGCCGCTCCTGCGCACCGTCAAGGGTCAGGGTCTCCTCGACCGCAGGCACGGCTGGTACGCCCTCGGCATCACCGTCAACGCACTGGCCCTGGCCGCTGTCGTCGTCGGCGTCGTCCTGATCGGCCACTCCTGGTGGGTGCTTCTCCTGGCCCCGCTGCTCGCCGTCCTGTCCGCGCGGACGGCCTTCATAGGCCACGACGCGGGCCACTCCCAGATCACCGGCAACCGGTCCGCGAGCCGCCTGATCGGGCTCGTGCACGCCAACCTGCTGCTGGGCATGAGCTACTCGTGGTGGAACGACAAGCACAACCGCCACCATGCCAACCCCAACCACATCGACAAGGATCCCGACGTCGCCGCCGACGTCCTGGTCTTCACCAGCGAACAGGCAAGGAGCCGGGCAGGCTTCCGCCGCTGGCTCACCCGCAACCAGGCCTGGCTGTTCTTTCCGCTCACCCTCCTCGAAGGCATTGCCCTGAAGATCTACGGCTTCCAGGACCTGCGTCGGCAGCCTCCGCGCGAGCGCACGGTGGAGGGCCTCCTGCTGGTGGCCCATGTCGCCGCCTACGCAACACTGCTCACCTCCATGTCCGTCGGCCAGGCCCTTGCCTTCGCCGCACTCCATCAGGCGCTCTTCGGCCTCCACCTGGGCATGGCCTTCGCGCCGAACCACAAGGGCATGGAAATGCCCGACCCCGAAGGCGAGCGCTGGGGCCATCTGCGCCGCCAGGTGCTCACCTCCCGCAACATTCGCGGCGGCGCTCTGACCGACTGGTTCCTCGGCGGCCTCAACTACCAGATCGAGCACCACCTGTTCCCGAACATGCCGCGCCCCCACCTGAGGCTGGCCCAGCCCCTGGTGCGCGCCCACTGCCGAGAGTTGGGTATCCCTTACGCGGAGACGGGTCTCGTCGACTCCTACCGTGAGGCCCTGCGCCACATGTACGAGGTCGGGGAGCCACTCCGGAGCAAGTAGGGGTCGCGACTCAGGGTTGTATCAGGGTCGCGTCCTGGAACCGCGAAGGGCACGGACCCGTTCTCACGACAGAGAGCGGCAGTGGCCGCGAAGGAGGCGACACAAGATGTCGAAGAACGCGAAGATCGCCGCGGGAGGCGTGGCGGCCGGGCTCATCCTGTTGATCTGGCTGCCCTGGTGGGCCGCCTTTCTGATCATCGTGGGGGTTCCGGCAGCAGCGTATCTGACGCTGGACCCCTCACAGCGGCGCAGGCTGCGCCGCGTCACGCGCAAGGAGCTCGGCCGCTGAGACTTCACCGACCGGGTCAGTTTCCTTCCAGTGCACGGGAGTTGACCACACCGCCGCTCGCGGGCCTGCCGACGGCACGGTTCGCGAGCGGCGCTCCATCCCGGCGATGAGCGCGTACGGATCAGCTCGGGCGTACGGCCATCTTGTCCAGTGCGGCCAGCAGTCCGGGCAGCTCCGGTCCGCGACCCACGGGCAGGATCTCTCCCGGCTTCTCATCGAGCAGGACGAAGGCGATGTCGTCGGTCCTGGCCACCATCGACCACCCCGGGCCGTCGGCCCGCAGAGTCCGAGCGTCACCCGGCGCGAAGGACGAGCGCACGCGGCCGAGGGGCGGTGGCGTGTCCACGTAGGCGCGGACCTCCGCGAGGACGCGCCGGACACCGCTGCGCGGCTTGCTCCCGCCGTCGCCGCCCTCCTTCGTGTCGTCGTCCCTCTGTGCTGCCGCTTCGTCGGGAGCCTCGCCGCCCGGACGTACGAATTCCGCGTCGTCGATCTGCTCCCGCCAGGCCGCCCACTGGAGCGCTATCTCGTCGGCCCCGAGCCGCCGTTGGGCGGGTCCCCAGACCGAGGTGTCCGGCGGGGACAGCGGCTCCTGTTCGACGACTTCGGGCGCGGGGTCGTGCGGGGCGGGCACATTGGGTGCCGCGACGGCCACGGCCAGCGGCCACCCGGGCAGCGCCGCGACCATCGAGCGCTCGTCGGGCGAGAGGTCGTACTCCATGCCGCAGTCCCACGACGCGATGGCGACGGCGACCAGCGACACGTCGTCGACGACGACCGTCCACCGCGCTCCGTCCCCGTCCTGCCCGAGCACCAGGCCGTATCCGTCGGCGAGGGGTGCCAGTCCGAGCGCCGCGCAGGCCTCCGGGTAGTCGTCCCCCAGCACGCTGGGGAACTGCGCGGGCGTCAAGAGCACCGCCGTCAGCACATACAGCGCGTCGTCGTCCACGGCGGCGACGGTGGTCTCGTCCGTCCCGGCCATCCCAGCCTCCCCATTGCTCCGTCCGTCGGCGCACCTTAGTGCGATCGCTCCGCGGTTGTCACGGGTCCTGGGTGCGCGCGAGGCCGCAGGTATCCGGCCGGCCAGAGGTGAAACGGCCGTCCGTCACGGCCCGGGTCGGCCGTCCGCCGCGTCCCTTGGGTTCTGTCCGGTACCAGCGTCGGTGTCAGACGGCAGGCAGACCGAGGAGCGTCCGCGCCACCGCTGTGGGCGTCTCGTCGCGCTCCCGCGCGAGGGCGATGACCGCCCGGCACGCCAGCTCGTTCACGCCGAACGACAACGCCTCCGGCGACACCCAGGCCGCGGCCTCGTCGATCCGGTCCTGGTCGTCGTCGGCGCACGCCGACACGTAGGCCGCTGCCGCCTCGAACAGGTTGTGAGTGCGCTTCTGAGGACGCCGGTCCTCCTGAGACCCGGCCGCTTCCGGGCGCGAAAGGAACTTGCGGAGTCTGGCTAGCATGCCGGACATGCGGGCCACCTTCCCCCTGTGTGAGTGCCACCGCTGATCGCTCACCTGCTGGTAATCAACGTAGAGACGAAGTCCCGGCACCAGAAGAGGGACGGTGCGGTGAACCGGCACGGCGCCGCAACCCGGGGTTACCGGCGCAGCCTCGCCGTAGTGTCCTCAGGAGTCTCGTACAGCGAGTGCGAGGAACCGGGCGTCCTCGTCGACGTACGACGTCATACGCCAGCCGGAGCCGGACAGAAGCGGGCCGAGGTTGGCCTCCGCACGCAGGTCGTCCGGTGTGATCTGCCGTCCCTGGCGGGCTGCGAGGGCCGCCCGGCCGATGGGATGGAAGAGCGCCAGCTTCCCGCCGGGCCGTACGACACGTGCCAACTCCCGCAGATTCTCGGCAGGGTTCGGCAGATGTGCGACGAGGCCCGCCGCGAAGACCGCCTCGAGCGAGGCCGTGCGCAGGGGAAGCGCGGCCACATCGGCCAGCAGCAGCCTTCCCGCACGGTCCCGTCCCGCCCGTACCGCGGCCTCCAGCATGGCGGGAGTCAGGTCCGCGCCCAGAACCACTCCGGAGGGTCCCACGGCCTCCCTCAGCGGCGGCAGGGCCCGTCCTGTGCCGCAGCCCGCGTCCAGTACGTGATCGCCCTTCCGTAGGCCCAGTTCGGCGACCGCCGCGGTGTACGCCGGACCGTCGTCGGGAAACCGGGCGTCCCACTCGGCCGCGCGGGCCGAGAAGAACTCCTGCACGTGTGCGTGGTCGTCGCTCATGCTCCGCATGATCTCGCACCGGCGCCCAGCCGGATGTTTTCGTACCAGCGCCGAGCCGCATGATCGGCACTGACGTGAACCGCGAGGCGGTGCACACGTTCGAGCATGACGCGATCGTTCAAGTACACCTTGGCGTCATATTCCAACACCTTTCGAAATGCGCCCCCTTCATGTACTCCAGACCGGGCTAGCGTCCCGGAGCCATGGGACACCTGGACCACGCCACCTTCGGCTGGCTGACCCCCGCGTTGTCGTACGTGATGGCCTGCATAGGCGCCGCCCTGGGGCTGCGCTGCACGGTCCGTGCGCTGGGCGCCTCGGGGCGGTCGCGCCGCAACTGGCTGCTCACCGCGGCCTCCGCCATCGGCACGGGCATCTGGACCATGCACTTCGTGGCGATGCTCGGCTTCAGCGTCAGCGGCACCGAGATCCGCTACGACGTGCCACTGACCATCCTCAGCCTGCTCGTCGCCATGGTCGTCGTCGGCGCGGGTGTCTTCGCCGTCGGCTACGGCCATGACCGAGGCAGGGCACTGGTCCTCGGCGGCCTCACCACCGGCATCGGCGTGGCGAGCATGCACTACCTGGGCATGGTCGCCCTGCGGCTGCACGGTGACGTGAACTACGACCCGGTGCTGGTCGGGATCTCCGTCGTGATCGCCGTGGTCGCGGCGACCGCCGCACTCTGGGCGGCACTGAACATCAAGTCGCCCATCGCGGTCGCCGTCGCCTCCCTCGTCATGGGAGTGGCGGTGAGCAGCATGCACTACACCGGGATGATCGCGGTCAGCGTGCGTGTCTCCCCTTCGGGCGATGCCCTGCCCGGGGCCACGGCGATGCAGTTCATCTTCCCCCTCGCCGTCGGCCTCGGGTCCTATCTCTTCCTGACATCGGCGTTCGTCGCGCTCTCCCCGACCGCTGGAGAACGCGAGGCATCCGCATCGGCCCAGCGACCCGTCGAGAGCGCCGCCCACTAGCGCAGAGACCGCGACCTGCAGGCGCGCCCCGAACCACTCCGAGCGAGGAGGCCATGCGTACACCCCGTAGGACCCCAGCAGGCGGCTCCCAGCCGCCGCCCCCGACTCCCGCACGGGGCCGCCGCGCGCACGCCGGGCCACCGGCCGACGAAGACTCCGCACCGGAAGAGCAGGCCGGTATCGCGCCGAGTGAGATACCCACGCGCGCGGGACGTTGGAGTCCGCGCCCCCGCACCGTACGGGCGAAGATCGTCTGCCTGTTGATGGTGCCCGTCATCTCCTTGCTCGCGCTGTGGGCGTACGCCACCGTCACCACGGCCCAGGATGTCGCACGGCTGCGGCAGTTGCAGCGGGTGGACTCCCAGGTACGTACCCCGGTGGCCGCCGCCGTCGCCGCGCTCCAGGCCGAGCGCACGGCCGCCGTACGCCGTGCGACCGACCCCGCCGCCGAGCAGGAGAGCCACCTCAAGCAACTGGCGGCACGCACCGACCGGGCCGTGGCGAAGCTGCGGCTCGGGGAGCACAACACCGTCGCCGACAGCCAGGAACTGCCCTCCGGAGTGGCACAGCGCCTCGAAACCTTCGTCACCCGGGCCGAGCAACTGCGTTCCCTGCGGACCGCGGTGCTCGAACGGCGGACGGGATGGAAAGAGACGTACGCGCAGTACACGCAGACCATTTCGACGGCCTTCTCGGTGGGCGGTGCGCTCACCGGCATCCAGGACGCCGATCTCGGCTCCGACGCGCGCGTGGTGCTCGAGTTCGCCCGCGCGGGGGAGGCCCTGGCCCAGGAGGACGCGGTGCTCGCCGGCGCCCGGCTCTCCGGAACCCTTGACGGAGAGCGGCTGCGACTGTTCAACGGTGCCGTCCACACACGCCGGTTGCTCACCGAATCCGCTGTCCCGGACCTGCGCGGGCCCGAGCGGGCCGCGTGGGGTGGACTCGCGGAGGAGAGCGCGTACGCCGGCATACGCGCCGCCGAGGACAAGGTGCTCGCGAGCCGAAACGGCTCCAGGGCCGTTCAGGCCGCTCCCGAGGAGGACTGGAAAGCAGCGCACGCGCGCGTGCAGGACGCCATGCGGACGATCGAGGCGGGCGCGGGTCACGGCGTCGCGGATCGCGCCGACCCGTTCCGGCGCGGCCTGCTCTCACCGGCCGGTGCCGCGGTCCTTCTCGGCCTCGTCGCTGTGGCGGCGTCCCTCGTGATCTCTGTACGTATCGGACGCGGTCTCGTCGTCGAGTTGGTGAGTCTGCGCAACAGCGCACTGGAGATCGCCCGTCGCAAACTCCCGCACGCCATGCGCAGACTGCGGGCGGGAGAGGAGATCGACGTCCGCGCCGAGGCCCCTCCCGGCCCGCCCGCGGAGGACGAGGCAGGCCAGGTCGCGGAGGCCCTGGGCACCGTGCACCGCGCCGCCCTGCGCGCCGCGGTCGAACGCGCGGAACTCGCCAGCGGCATCTCCGGAGTCTTCGTCAACCTCGCCCGCCGCAGCCAGGTCCTCGTGCACCGCCAACTGAACCTGCTGGACAGCATGGAGCGCCGGTCCGAGGACCCGGACGAACTGAGCGACCTGTTCCGGCTCGACCACCTGACCACGCGTATGCGCCGGCATGCGGAGAGCCTGATCATCCTCTCCGGAGCCGCTCCCGGCCGGGCCTGGCGGATGCCGGTGTCGCTCGCGAACGTGGTCCGTGCCGCCGTATCCGAAGTCGAGGACTACGCGCGCGTGGAGGTACGACACCTCCCGGAGACGTCGGTCGTCGGAGCCGCGGTCGCGGACCTCACCCACCTCCTCGCCGAAATCGTCGAGAACGCCGCCCAGTTCTCGCCGCCCCACACCAAGGTGCGCATCACCGGCGAGCCGGTCGGCAACGGCTACGCGCTGGAGATCGAGGACCGGGGCCTCGGCATGGGCAAGGAGACCCTCGCCGAAGCGAACCGCCGCATCGAGCAGTCCGAGGCTCTCGACCTGTTCGACAGCGACCGTCTCGGGCTCTTCGTGGTGAGCAGGCTCGCCGCCCGGCACGGCATCAAGGTGCACCTGCGGACCTCGCCCTACGGCGGCACCACCGCGGTCGTCCTGCTGCCCACCGCACTGCTTCACACAACGGCCGCGGAACGTTCCGGTGCCAACCGGGCGGAGACCGGACCGCCCGAGGAACGCGAGTACGCGCGCGTGCCCGCCGCCCCGCAACAGGACTCCGTGGAGCCCCTGAGCGAACGGCCCGCTCTGGTGGCCCCCGCACAGGCGGCCACACAGGCCTCCGGGAACCTCCCGGGAGCCTCCGGGAACGGCCCGCACGACGCCCCACCGCCCGGCGTCACGACCCTGCGGCTGCACCGCCCGGCCGACGACGCCCAGGAATCCGAAGGGCTCCCACAGCGCGTACGACAGGCAAGCCTCGCCCCGCAGTTGCGTGAGGAGCGCCCCGCCGAGCCCGCGGCAGCGGCGAACCCTCAGGTCGACGAGGAGCGCACCCCCGAGCTGGTACGGGACCGTATGGCGGCCTACCGCGCAGGCTGGGCCCGCGGCGGCGGTCGCTCGCCCGGCCTCGGCGCAATTCCCGACCCCGCCTCGGACGGCGACGGCAGCGAAGGAGACCTCGCATGATCCACGACCGGGATATGGGAACCGCGCAGCGGACCGGTGAACTCGACTGGCTGCTGGACGACTTGGTGATGCGCGTCGGTGAGGTACGCCATGCCGTGGTGCTGTCCAACGACGGGCTCGCGATGGGCGCGTCCGGCGGCCTCACGCGGGAGGACGCCGAGCACCTCTCCGCGGTCGCCTCGGGCTTCAACAGCCTGGCCAAGGGCGCGGGCCGCCACTTCGGCGTCGGCGGCGTACGCCAGACGATGGTGGAAATGGACGATGGCTTCCTGTTCGTGGCCGCCGCGGGCGACGGCTCCTGCCTCGCCGTCCTCAGCGCCGTGACGGCCGACATCGGGCTGGTCGCCTACGAGATGGCGCTCCTGGTCAAGCGGGTGGGCGAGCACCTCTCCACGGCGCCGCGGGTCGCCGCACGACCGGCCCCGTCCGGGTGAGCGAAGGGCGGCCAGACATGACCGAGGACAGAACCGGCCCTCCTGAGCAGCCGGGCAGCCAGTGGTACGACGACGAGGCCGGGCCGCTCGTCCGCCCGTACGCGATGACAGGCGGACGAACCAAACCCGGACCCACCGGGGTGCGCTTCGACCTGATCGCACTCGTCACCCTGGACATGAGCGCCCCGGACGTCGGCGACGACACCTCACTCGGCCCGGAACACCTGGCCCTCATCGACCTCTGCCGTGCGGAGACCCAGTCCGTCGCCGAACTGGCCGCGGGCGCCGACCTGCCTGTCGGCGTGGTCCGAGTGCTCCTCGGAGACCTCCTGGAGCTGGGCTGCGTCACGGTCAGCCGCCCGGTGCCACCCGCCCAACTGCCCGACGAACGCATCCTGCGCGAGGTCATCGAGGGACTGAGAGCGCTGTGAAGACGGACCCGAACCCACACCGGCCATGGCCGGCACTCCCGAGAGAAGTGATCGATGGTCTCCGAGCACTCCGACACCCCGAACGGTGAGACGGCCCCACTGGCCTTGAAGATCCTGGTCGCCGGCGGATTCGGCGTGGGCAAGACCACCCTCGTAGGAGCCGTCAGCGAGATCAGGCCGCTGCGCACCGAGGAACTGCTCAGCGAGGTGGGCCAGTCGGTCGACGACACCGGCGGTGTGGACCAGAAGGTCACGACGACCGTCGCCATGGACTTCGGCCGCATCACCATCAGGTCCGGTCTGTCGCTCTACCTGTTCGGCACACCGGGACAGGACCGGTTCTGGTTCCTGTGGGACGAACTGTCCCAGGGCGCCCTCGGTGCCGTCGTCCTCGCGGACACCCGGCGGCTCGGGGACTGCTTCCCTGCGGTCGACTACTTCGAGCACCGGCGCATCCCGTTCGTCGTGGCCGTCAACTGCTTCGCGGATGCGCGTACTTACGGAGCCCACGAGGTATCACGCGCCCTCGACCTCGACCAGGGCACACCCGTGGTGCTCTGCGACGCCCGTGACCGCGACTCGGGGAAGGAGGTGCTGATACGTCTCGTCGAGTACGCCGGGCGGATGCACACCGCCCGGCTGCTCGACTCCGTCGGCTGACGCTGCGGCTCGCTCAGTCCGAGACAGCGGCCTGGGCGAGGACCTTCTCGATGCTCACCCGCACGAGGAGTTCGCCCGGCACGCCGTTGCGGGCGGCGAACTCCTCGGCCCGGTCCTCGCCCATGTAACGCGCCCCTATCCGCCCGGCCCACAGCCGGACCTCATCGAGATCCTCCGAGATCCGGGCGCGCCCTCGCAGGACCACGAAGGCGTACGGGGGCCGGTCGTCGTCCACGCACAGGGCGACCCGGCCGTCCCGGGCAAGATTGCGCCCCTTGACGGTGTCCTTCCCTGTGTTGAAGACAAGGTCGTCCCCGTCGAGCACGAACCAGATCGGTGCCACATGCGGACTTCCGTCCGCTCGGACAGTCGACAGCTTGCCGGTGCGGGTGCCGTCCGAGACGAACGCCCGCCATTCCTCATCAGTCATGTTCTGTGCCATACACCCATCCTGCTTGCCCGGACGGCGGCTGTGGGGAAGGCTGGCTCGTCAGATCCTCAGGCCAGAGGTGACTCACAACACGGGGAGACGGATCATGGAGCCGAACCAGGGACTCGGCTGGCTGCTGGACGACCTGACCGAGCGCGTCGAACACGTACGACATGCGCTGGTGCTGTCCAACGACGGGCTGGTCACGGCGGCCAGTACGGGACTCAGGCGCGAGGACGCCGAACACCTCGCCGCCGTCTCGTCGGGGCTGCACAGCCTGGCCAAGGGCTCGGGCCGGCACTTCGGCGCAGGCCGAGTCCGGCAGACGATGATCGAGTTCGATGACGCGGTCCTGTTCGTCACGGCGGCGGGCACCGGCAGCTGTCTGTGCGTGCTCAGTGCGGCCGAAGCGGACATCGGCCAGGTCGCCTACGAGATGACGCTCCTCGTCAACCGCGTCGGTGAACACCTCGACATCGATGCGCGACAGCCGGAACACGCACCCGCCATAGACCCCTGACCTGCAGAGACGTTGACCCGCTTCAGGTTGTCCACAGGCTGAGCGGGGGCGTGGCAAACCGGCTACGGTTTTTCCCGAAGCGAGCGCACGCATACGGCGCAAGCAAGGCAAAGGCACGCAATCGCATGTCGCTGTACGGGGGAGAACCATCATGTCCGGCAACACCATCACGCAGTCCGCCCTGCCCACCACCCCGGCCGCCACGGCGGCGGTCCGGCCGTCGCTCGCGCCGAGCCGCGCGGCGCGGGAACTGGGCCTGAAACGAGGCGAGTTCGACCTCGGCGTCCGACTCGGATGCATCAGGACCCTTCCCGACGAAGGGGGCGGAGGCAGTCGCGTCGCCCGCGCGGAGATCGACCGGGTGCGTTCCGAAACCGGTTTTCCCGAGGCGCTGCGCGAGCGCGTCAAGGCCGTGGGCACCGCGGAGGGCGCGGCCCTCATGGGGGTGTCGGCAGCCCGGTTCACGCGGTTCGCACGCCTCGGCCTGATCACGCCCGTAAAGTGGTATTTGAACCGTTACCGCGCTGTGGTCTGGCTGTATCTGGCCGAGGAACTACGGCAGTTCGCCGCGAGCGAGGACAACGCCCCGCTGTTGAGCGGCCGTACGCCCGAGGGTCTGCGCGACCAGTTGGACGCGGGCGTGGACCTGCGGGCCTGGACCTGCGGGCCCGCAACTGGCGCGGGCGGCACGTGGGATTTCTGCTGCGGCAGACCGGGGATCCCTGGGAGCGCGCCGCGGCCGTGGCGTCCCTGCTGGATCCCGTGCAGGTCGCGGAGATCATCGAGGACCCGTACGAACGCGCCTATCTGAACCGCTTCCGCCCGGAGCAGCCGGCCCACGGCGCGCCTGATTCACCCGCCGCCCACGTCGTCGCACGGATCACGACTGCACAGGACCCGGACGAAATCAGCTGGCTCCGCAGCGACTTGGCGAACACGATCGATGAGGCACGAGAGGACCGGCCCGCCCCACGTCCGACACCGAGGGGAGCCGAGGCACCGTGTGCTCGTCGGGAACCACGGCTGATCGAGGAGCGGCAGAGCGTCGGGGAACCGGAACGCTCCCGCGGCCTCTTCGGATGGCTGCGCCGCAGAAGCCCCTGACCTGTCAGGCCTCGAGCTTGCGGAACAGCCCTTCCTGGACGACCGAGACGAGCATCCGTCCGTCCCGGTCGTAGATGCGCCCACGCGCCAGACCCCGGCCACCCGTGGCGATCGGCGACTCCTGGTCGTACAGGAACCACTCGTCGGCGCGGAACGGCCGATGGAACCACATGGCGTGGTCCAGAGAGGCCATGTCGAAGCCGCGCGGGCCCCAGAGCGGTTCCACCGGGATGCGGACGGCGTCCAGGAGGGTCATGTCGCTCGCATACGTGAGCGCGCAGGTGTGGACCAGCGGGTCGTCGCCCAAGGGGCCGACGGCGCGCATCCACACGGCGCTGCGCGGCTCGGCGTGTTCGACCTCCTCGGGGGTCCAGCGCATCCGGTCCACGTAGCGGATGTCGAAGGGCTGGCGCCGGGCCATGCGCTCCAACGTCTCGGGGAGCTCGCCCAGATGCTCCTTGATCTCCTGAGTGACGGTCGGGAGCGACTCAGGATCCGGGACCTCGCGGGCCGGCGGCAACTGGTGCTCGAAGCTCCCTTCTTCAGGCTTGTGAAAGGAGGCGGTCAGATTGAAGATCGTGCGGCCCTGCTGCACAGCGGTGACGCGGCGCGTGGTGAACGACCGCCCGTCGCGGACCCGTTCGACCTGGTACACGATCGGCACACCCGGGCGGCCCGGGCGCAGGAAGTACGCGTGCAGCGAGTGCACAGGCCGCTCCCCGTCCGTGGTGCGGCCGGCGGCGACCAGGGCCTGGCCCGCCACCTGCCCGCCGAAGACCCGCTGCAAGGACTCCTGCGGGCTGCGGCCACGGAAGATGTTGACCTCGATCTGCTCCAGGTCGAGCAGATCGACGAGTCGTTCCGCTGGGTTCGTCATGTGTCGCGTTCTCCTGTGCTCACAGCTGGCCGACGTCGGTGACCTTGACGATGGCACGTCCCTCGGCGTCGGAGGCAGCGAGGTCGATCTCCGCGCTGATGCCCCAGTCGTGATCGCCGTTCGGGTCTGCGAAGGTCTGTCGCACGCGCCACAGGCCGTTCTGCGGCTCCTCCTCGATGAGCAGCAGTTTGGGGCCGCGTGCGTCGGGGCCGGTGCCGAGGTCGTCGTACTCGTCCCAGTACTTGTCCATGGCCTCGCCCCAGGCGTCGGCGTCCCAGCCGGACTCGGCGTCCATCTCCCCGAGTTCCCCGACCTGGTCGAGGGCGGCGAGCTCGACACGGCGGAACATGGCGTTGCGGACCAGGACGCGGAAGGCACGCGAGTTCGAGGTGACCGGCTTGACCTGGTCGGCCTTCTCCTGGGCCTCCTCGGCCGTCATCTCCTCCGGGTTGGCGAGCTGCTCCCACTCGTCGAGGAGGCTGGAGTCGACCTGCCGCACCATCTCGCCGAGCCAGGCGATCAGGTCCTCCAGATCGTCGGACTTGAGGTCGTCCGGGACGGTGTGATCAAGCGCCTTGTACGCGCTGGCGAGGTAGCGCAGCACGATGCCCTCCGTGCGGGCGAGTTCGTAGTGGGAGACGAACTCCGTGAAGGTCATGGCCCGTTCGTACATGTCACGGATGACGGACTTCGGCGACAGCGGATGGTCACCGACCCACGGGTGGCTCTTGCGGTAGGTGTTGTACGCGTGGAAGAGGAGCTCCTCCAGCGGCTTGGGGTACGACACGTCCTGGAGCCGCTCCATCCGCTCCTCGTACTCGACGCCATCCGCCTTCATCGCCGCGACAGCCTCGCCGCGGGCCTTGTTCTGCTGGGCAGCGAGGATCTGCCGGGGGTCGTCCAGCGTCGACTCGACGACGGACACCATGTCCAGCGCGTAGGAAGGGGACTCCGGTTCCAGAAGCTCGAACGCGGCGAGGGCGAAGGTGGACAGTGGCTGGTTGAGCGCGAAGTCCTGCTGCAGATCGACCGTCAGGCGCACGATGCGGCCCTCGGCGTCCGGCTCCTCGAGCTTCTCGACGATGCCGCCGTCCAGGAGCGAGCGGTAGATGGCGATCGCGCGCCGGATGTGCCGCAACTGCTGCTTGCGCGGCTCGTGGTTGTCCTCCAGCAGATGGCGCATCGCGTCGAAGGCGTTGCCGGGCCGGGCGATCACCGACAGAAGCATCGTGTGGGTGACGCGGAAGCGGGAGGTGAGCGGCTCCGGATCGGAGGAGATGAGCTTCTCGAAGGTGTTCTCCGTCCAGCCGACGAACCCCTCGGGAGCCTTCTTGCGGACCACCTTGCGACGCTTCTTCGGATCGTCGCCCGCTTTGGCGAGGGCCTTCTCGTTCTCGACGACGTGCTCGGGAGCCTGGGCGACGACGAATCCCGCCGTGTCGAAGCCGGCCCGTCCGGCGCGGCCCGCGATCTGGTGGAACTCACGCGCACGAAGCGTCCGCACACGGTTGCCGTCGTACTTCGCCAGAGCGGTGAACAGCACCGTGCGGATGGGGACGTTGACGCCGACACCGAGGGTGTCCGTGCCGCAGATGACCTTCAGGAGGCCGGCCTGCGCCAGCTTCTCCACCAGCCGCCGGTACTTGGGCAGCATCCCGGCGTGATGCACACCGATGCCGTGCCGGACGTAACGGGAAAGATTGCGGCCGAACTTGGTAGTGAAGCGGAAGTTGCCGATCAGCTCGGCGATCTGGTCCTTCTCCGCACGCGTGCACATGTTGATGCTCATCAGCGCCTGGGCCCGCTCCACCGCCTGAGCCTGAGTGAAGTGCACGATGTAGACGGGAGCCTGCTTGGTCTCGAGGAGCTCGGTGAGCGTCTCCGTGAGCGGCGTCAGCCGGTACTCGTAGGAGAGAGGCACAGGCCGGGTCGCCGAGCGGACGACCGAGGTGGGGCGGCCGGTCCGGCGAGTGAGGTCCTCCTCGAACATCGAGACATCGCCGAGCGTGGCCGACATCAGGATGAACTGGACCTGCGGCAGTTCGAGGATCGGGATCTGCCAGGCCCAGCCGCGGTCGCCCTCGGCGTAGAAATGGAACTCGTCCATGACGACCTGGCCGACATCGGCCCGCTTGCCGTCGCGCAGCGCGATGGACGCCAGGACCTCGGCTGTGCAGCAGATGACGGGGGCATCGGCGTTGACGGAGGCGTCGCCGGTCAGCATGCCGACGTTCTCGGTGCCGAAGAGCTTGCACAGCTCGAAGAACTTCTCCGAGACGAGCGCCTTGATCGGTGCCGTGTAGAAGGTGACCTCGTCACGGGCGAGCGCCGCGAAGTGCGCGCCGGCGGCGATCAGACTCTTGCCGGAGCCCGTGGGTGTCGACACGATCACGTTGGCACCCGACACCACCTCGATCAGCGCCTCCTCCTGGTGGGGGTAGAGCGCGATACCGCGTTCCCCGGTCCACGACTCGAAGGCTTCGTAGAGGGCGTCGGGATCTGCGGTCTGCGGCAGCTGATCGATAAGGGTCACGTCCCCATCTTGCCTGTGATCCCGGGCAATGAGGGAATCGGTTGCCGGACAGAAGATCACGAACGTTACGCTGTGGCGCCGACGAGGGATCAGCGCACCTGGACGACCGGGCGCGAGTACACGAGGAATGGGGCGGGCCACGGCCATGATGGGACCAGCACACTCACTGTCGGGGGCCGCGGCCTGGCTGGGCGTCGGAGCCGCGGCGGCCGCCGCCGGGTACACGATGCCCTGGCCGGTCCTCCTGGTCGGCGCGCTGATCTGCGCCGGCGCCGCGCTCGCCCCGGACCTCGACCACAAGGCGGCCACCATCTCGACGGCCTTCGGCCCCCTCTCACGGGGCCTGTGCGAGATCGTCGACAAGCTCTCGTACGCCGTCTACAAGGGGACGAAGAAGCAGGGCGACCCGCGTCGCTCGGGCGGGCACCGCACCCTGACGCACACCTGGCTGTGGGCGGCGCTGATCGGTGCGGGCACCTCCGCCATCGCGATCACAGGGGAGCGCTGGGCGGTCCTGGCGATCCTCTTCGTGCACATAGTGCTCGCCATCGAGGGGCTGCTGTGGCGGGCGACGCGTGGCCAGAGCGCCGACGTACTGGTCTGGCTGCTCGCCGCGACCAGCGCCTGGATCCTCGCGGGAGTCCTGGACCAGCCGGGCAACGGCTCCGACTGGCTGTTCACGGCGCCAGGCCAGGAGTACCTGTGGCTGGGGCTGCCGGTCGTCCTCGGCGCGCTGGTGCACGACATCGGGGACGCACTGACGGTGTCCGGCTGCCCGATCCTGTGGCCGATTCCCATAGGCCGCAAGCGCTGGTACCCGGTGGGGCCGCCCAAGGCGATGCGGTTCCGGGCGGGCAGCTGGGTCGAGCTGAAGGTGCTGATGCCGGTATTCATGGTGCTCGGAGGAGTGGGCTGCGCGGCGGCGCTCAACGTCATCTGAGCTGTCTACGCCGCGTCGTCCCCGCCCGAGGCCGGGCCACTGCTGCCGTACCGCTTCTCGAAGCGGGCGATCCGACCTTCCGTGTCCACGGTGCGTGCCTTGCCGGTGTGGAAGGGGTGGCTCTCCGAGGAGATCTCCACATCGACGACGGGGTACGTCCGCCCGTCGTCCCAGTCGATCGTCTGGTCGCTGGTCGCGGTGGACCGGGTGAGGAAGGCGTAGCCGGCGGCACGGTCGCGGAAGACGACCGGGTGGTAGTCGGGGTGCTTGTCCTGCTGCATATGTGCTCCTCGCATGGGGAGTCGGTGCGCGGGCAGGGGGCCGGGACTTGTGGATCAGCCGTACTGGGCGTCCTCGTCCACGATGTGCATGGCGGCCTCCTCCGCCGAGGCGGCGGCGCCGTCGATGCCGACATCGGTGGCGATCAGCCCGCTCTCCTCGTCCTCATGCGCACCTTCGTCGGGCGCCACGAGACGCCCGGAGCGGATGGCGCCCACCTCGTTGTCCAGGGGCTCGCCGTCGGAATCGAGGCTGTCGCCGATACCGTCCCCGTCGGACGGCGCGACCTCCGGCAGTTCCTCCGCGAGGCGTTCGTCCAGCGTCTCGCCGCGAAGCCGCTCGGCCGCGGTCACATCCCGGCGCTCCACGGCCCACGGCCGCTCCGGCGGCGACCAACCCCGGTCCAAGGGGTTGTTCACACCGTCGGATTCCAGGGTGTCCTCGGCGTCGAGCAACCCCGCGTCGTCCTGCACTTCGGACTGGTCGGGCTGGTAGACGTCGTCTCCCCATCCGTCGGTGCTGTCCACGGGTACCTCCAGGTGATGCGGGCCGACCCGCTGCCACCGCGTTCGGCGGCAGGCGCGCGGGCCGCCGGGCTCAGGCCTCGCTCATACGGAACCGGGCGGTGCCGGTGCGCTCCCCGAGCCCGTGCCCATGTCCACCCTTCCACCCCTGGCCGACACACCGCAACGCCACGGAGCGGACCGCCGGCCGGGCCCGCCCTCACGGGAGGGCATGGGCCCTGGCCAGACCACCGGTACGGCCGCGGTGCCGGTCCGCCCGAACACAGGCGGACCTGGCACCGGAGCGGTGACTCACCCGTGCCAGGACCGCCACAGCGCGGCGTACGCGCCGTCGGCGGTGACCAGTTGGTCGTGGCTGCCGAGTTCGCTGATGCGGCCGTTCTCGACGACGGCGATGACGTCGGCGTCGTGGGCGGTGTGCAGCCGGTGGGCGATGGCGACCACGGTGCGGCCGTCGAGGACGCGGGCCAGGGAGCGTTCCAGGTGGCGGGCGGCGCGCGGGTCGAGGAGCGAGGTGGCCTCGTCCAGGACCAGTGTGTGCGGATCGGCGAGCACCAGCCTGGCCAGCGCGATCTGCTGGGCCTGGGCCGGGGTGAGGCCAAGGCCGCCCGAGCCGACCTCGGTGTCCAGACCGTCGTCCAGCGCCTGTGCCCAGTCGTCGGCGTCGACGGCGTCGAGGGCCGCCCACAGTTCGGCGTCATCGGCATCTGTACGGGCGAGGAGCAGGTTGTCGCGCAGGGACCCCACGAAGACGTGGTGTTCCTGGTTGACCAGCGCCACATGGGAGCGGACGCGTTCGGCGGACATCTCGGACAGTTCGGCGCCGCCCAGGGTGATGTGGCCGACGCGGGGCGCGTAGATCCCGGCGAGCAGCCTGCCCAGCGTGGACTTGCCCGCGCCGGACGGGCCGACCAGGGCCAGCCGGGTGCCCGGCGCGACCTCCAGCGAGACCTTGCGCAGGACGTCGATGCCTTCCCGGTAACCGAAGTGCACCCGGTCGGCGCGCACCTCGCGCCCCTCCGGGTCCAGCGACCCGTCACCGGCATCCGGCTCGATGTCGCGCACGCCCACCAGCCGGGCCAGCGACACATGGGCCACCTGCAACTCGTCGTACCAGCGCAGGATCAGGCCCACCGGGTCGACGAGCATCTGCGCGATGAGCGCGCCCGTCGTCAGCTGGCCGACCCCGATCCAGCCCTGGAGCACAAAGTATCCGCCGATCATCAGGACCGAACCGAGGACCGTGACATGCGTGATGTTGATGACCGGGAAGAGCACCGTCCGCAGCCACAAGGTGTATCGCTCCCATGCGGTCCATTCCTGGACGCGCTGGTCCGACAGGTCGATGCGGCGCTCGCCCAGGCGGTGGGCCTCGACGGTGCGCCCGGCATCCACGGTCTCGGCGAGGACGGCGGCCACGGCGGCGTAACCGGCGGCCTCGGAGCGGTAGGCCGACGGCGCGCGCTTGAAGTACCAGCGGCAGCCTGCCACCAGGAGCGGGACAGCGACCAGCACAGCCGGTGCGAGCGGCGGTGCGGTCACGGCGAGCCCGCCGAGCAGCAGCGCCACCCACACCACACCGATGGCCAGTTGGGGCACGGCCTCGCGCATGGCGTTGGCGAGCCGGTCGATGTCCGTCGTGATCCGGGACAGCAGATCGCCCGTGCCGGCCCGCTCCAGGACACCCGGCGGCAGCCCCACCGACCGTACGAGGAAGTCCTCGCGCAGGTCGGCCAGCATGCGCTCGCCGAGCATGGCGCCACGCAGCCGCACCTGACGTACGAACACGGCCTGGACGACCAGCGCGAGGACGAAGATCGCGGCGGTGCGTTCCAGATGCAGTTCGCGCGCCGCGCCGGCGCTGTCGGAGACGCGCTCGACGAGGGAGCCCAGCAGGTAGGGGCCCACCATCGAGGCGACGACGGCGACCGTGTTGACGGTGATGAGCAGCAGGAAGGCCCGGCGGTGCCGTTGGAACAGTTCGGCCACGTAGGCGCGTACGGTCGCGGGTGCGCCGACGGGCAGGGTGTTCGCCGTCGTCGGGGCCGCCGGGTCGTAGGCCGGTGGCGCCACGCCGATCATGCGGTCTCCTCGATCTCTTCGAGTGCTTCCAGGTGGTCCATGTCGACTGCGGCGGCCTCGTCGTCGGTCTCACGGGTCACCACGGCTCGGTACCGGGGTTCGCTGTGCACCAGTTCGCGGTGCACGCCGACCGCGGCGACCTCGCCCTCATGGACGAGTACGACCCGGTCCGCGTGGTCCAGGAGCAGCGGGGACGAGGTGAAGACCACCGTCGTACGCCCTTGGCGCAGGGACCGGATGCCGTCGGCGATCCGCGCCTCGGTGTGCGAGTCGACGGCGGACGTCGGCTCGTCCAGGACGAGCACCTCCGGGTCCGTGATCAGGGACCGCGCCAGCGCGAGGCGCTGGCGCTGGCCTCCCGACAGGGAGCGACCGCGTTCGGTGATCCGGGCGTCCATCGGGTTCTCGGCGTCCAGCGAGCCCTGGGCGAGCGCGTCCAGGACGTCACCGCACTGCGCGGCGGCCAGCGCGTCCTCGGCACTGACGCCACCCGAGGCGGGCACGTCGAGCAGTTCGCGAAGGCTTCCGGACAGCAGCACCGGGTCCTTGTCCTGGACGAGGACAGCCGTGCGGGCGGAGTCGAGCGGCAGCTCGTCCAGCGGTACGCCGCCGAGGAACGCGGAGGGCAGATCCGAGGAGGCCGCGGCGTGTCCGCCGAGCCGCTCGGCCAGCACACCCGAAGCGTCCGGGTCGCCGCACACCACAGCGGTGAGCCGGCCGGCCGGAGCGAGCAGCCCGGTCGCCGGGTCGTACAGATCCCCGGCCGGCGCGACAGCCGCGCGCGAGCCCTCGCTGTCCATCGCGCGCTCCAGTGCCAGCACCCGGGCCGCACGTTTCGCGGACGGCCGGGAGAAGGAGTACGCCATCGCGATCTCCACGAAGTGGTGCAGGGGATACGACATGATCATGACGGCGCTGTACACGGTGATCATCTCGCCGACGGTGATCCGGCCCTCGCGGGCCAGGTTCACGCCGTGCCAGACGACCGCGATCAGCAGCAGACCGGGCAGCAGCACCTGGACCGCGGCGATCAGCGACCACATCCGGGCGCTGCGGACCGCGGCGTGGCGTACCTCCTGCGAGGCCCGGCGGTACCGGTCAAGGAACAGCTCCTCGCCGCCGATGCCGCGCAGCACGCGCAGACCCGCGACCGTGTCCGAGGCCAGCTCGGTGGCGCGGCCCGCCTTCTCGCGCTGGAAGTCGGCTCGCCTGGTGGCGCGCGGCAGCAGTGGCAGCACCGCGAGTGCCAGGACGGGCACGCCCACGGCGACGACGATCCCGAGCGCGGGCTCGTACACGACCAGGGCGACGCAGACGACGACGATGGTCACGGCGGCCGCGGTGAACCGCGACACGGCCTCCACGAACCAGCCGATCTTCTCCACGTCGCCCGTGGACACGGCGACCACCTCACCGGCCGCCACGCGCCGCGTCAGCGCGGAGCCCAACTGGGCGGTCCTACGGGCCAGCAGCTGCTGGACGCGGGCGGCCGCGGTGATCCAGTTGGTGACCGCGGTCCGGTGCAGCATGGTGTCGCCCACCGCGATACCGAGCCCGCACAGCGCGATCAGCCCACCCGCCAGAGCCAGCCGTGCGCCGGAGCGGTCCACGACGGCCTGGATGGCGAAACCGACACAGAAGGGCAGCCCGCACACGGAGAGGAAGTGCAGCAGTCCCCAGGCCAGGGACTTCAGCTGTCCGCCGAGTTGATTCCGGCCGAGCCACACCAGGAATCGGGGCCCCGAGCGAGCGTCCGGCACACCCGGGTCGGGATACGGAAGGTCTTGAATCTGCATGACGTCCCAGGGGCTCGTAGAACGGGGTGGGGGGAGGCAACAAACCGTGAAAGGTTCGCGCCACAGAGTGTCCGAAGGCAAACGATTTTCCGACGCCCGGCAAAGATTCGGCCCGGACCGCCCGCATATGGCCGGGATACCCCGGTGCCGGGCGCAATCATCCGGAACACGGTGCGACGATGGATCGCATGCGAATTGGCGGTGCGATGCGTACGGCAGCTGCGGCCGCGGCCTGTGGTGTCCTGCTCATGTCCCTGACGGCCTGCGGCGGTTCGGACGGCGGAAGCGGTGGCGAGAGCGACGCGCAGTCGAGTGACCGGCCGCGGCAGGCCCAGGCGCGCACCGTCGACCTCAAGCGCATCCCCGACGTCGGGGACAGGCTGCGGAAGCAGATCCCGGCCAACTCCCGCCAGGTCGTGGCGGTCTACGGCGAGGGCAAGGACTCGGCGGACTCCAGGATCGTCCTCTACACGAAGTCCGGTTCCACCTGGGACCAGGCGCGCAGTTGGCAGGGGCACAACGGCAAGAAGGGCTGGACCACCGACCACCGCGAGGGCGACAACCGCAGCCCTGTCGGAGTGTTCACGCTCAGCGACGCGGGCGGTGTCCTCCCCGACCCGGGTGCCAAGCTTCCGTACACGCGGTCCGCAGGCTTCCAGGCCCCGCGCTACTGGGCCAAGTCGCACTGGCACGACTTCGACTACGTCATCGCCATCGACTACAACCGGATCAAGGGCACCTCGCCCAACGATCCGACCCGTCCCCAGGGCCAGTCCAAGGGCGGCAGCATCTGGCTGCACATGGACCACGGCAGCGGTACGTCGGCCTGTGTGAGCCTGCCCAAGTCGGGCATGGAGTACCTCCTGCGCACCCTCGACCCGGCCAGGCACCCGGTCGTGGTGATGGGCGACAAGGCGAACCTCAAGGCCTGACGAACGTTGGCCCGAGGCCTCATTGCGGGCAGCGCCAACTCCCCGTAGAACTCCGGCCATGAGAAGACGGATCATCATGTCCATGCTCGCCGGAGCAACCCTCGTGGCGAGCACCCTCCTCGGCGCGGCCCCCGCACCGGCCGCCCCGTCCCACGCCCCAGCCGCCGATTCCGCCGCCCCGCCCGCCGAGTTCGGCACCGACTGGCATGACCCCCTGACCGCCGCCCCGCCCGTCACCACACCCGACGACGCGAAGTCCTGCGACATCACGGTTGCCGAAGCTCAGTTCCGCGACTTCACGCCGTACAAGGGCACGTACACACCCCCGCGCGGCTGCGGCGACCGATGGAGCAAGGTCGTGCTGCGGCTCGACGGCAAGGTGAAGGGGCGGCAGTTCGACCGGCTCGGCTATCTGCACATCGGCGGAGTCGAGGTCTTCCGCACCTCCACCCCGCAGCCCTCGCCGGACGGCATCGAATGGTCGGTGGAGAAGGACGTCACGCGCTACAGCGACACGTTCCGGCAGAGCCAGGACGTCGAGATGCTCATCGGGAACGTCGTCGACGACACGTACACGGGCATCATCGACGTCAAGGTGACGCTGACCTTCTACGAGGGCAGGCCCGCGGCCACCACCCCCGACCGCGTCCTCACCCTCCAGGACGGCACCCTCACCACGCCCCGCAACAGCGAACGCATCGTCGCCGAGGTGTACGCCACTGGATCCGGTGGTGGCTGCGAGGAGTACTGGTATCTGACGGTGCCCGAGACCGCGCCGTACTCCTGCAAGGCGGACGACGGCCCCTACCGCGAGGTGCAGATCAAGGTCGACGGGCAACTGGCGGGCATCGCCACGCCGTTCCCGACCGTGTGGACCGGCGGCTGGTCCAATCCCTTTCTCTGGTACGTGATTCCGGGGCCGCGCGCCTTCGACATCAAGCCCATCGAGTACGACCTGACACCCTTCGCGGGGCTGCTCAACGACGGCCGTCCGCACCGGATCGAGGTCTCGGTGGTCGGCGTTCCGGAGGGGCAGTCCGGCTGGAGCACCCCGGTGAACGTCCTCGTCCAGCAGGATGCCAAGAGCAGGCAGGTGACCGGAAAGCTGACCGCGCACAAGGCGGGCGACCTCGCCAACTCCTCGACGTACACGCCCGGTTCGGAGCACCGGCTGGACACCGACGCCGGTCACCGGCTGACCGTGTCCGGGTATGTCGACACGTCGCACGGCCGCGTGACGACCACCATCAGCCGCAAGCTGGCCAACAAATCCGTGCACCGGTGGACCGACGGCGAGAACAGCGACGCCCTGAAGGCGACCTGGACCGACGACGAGACGATCACCGTCGACGGGCGCGGACCGGCCAAGTCGACCCGCATGCACCGCACGTACACGATGGACGGCACCACGACGCTCGGCGCCGGGGACCGGCTGCGGACCGTCATGTCGCTGGGGGACCGGGCCATGATCCTGGAGACGCGGGGAGGCCGGCGCACAGCCTGGTCCCGGCTCGACGACAGCTACGCGGGCGACGCGACGTATACGGCGAATGTGCCTCGCGACCAGCGGCGTGCGGTCGGCACGACGAGCGAGCGCTACCGGATGTACGGCTCGGCCGGTTGCTACGACCGGAGCCTGGTCACCGTGCAGGGGGCGCTCACCGAGGATCGAGACGGCTGCTGAGAGCAGAGCCTGTGTGACGTGTCACACCCTCCATCATTTACATGGACGTGACATGGGCGTTGTCAGCGGTAGCAAACTCCCCCGATAGTGATCGACGCGGAAGTGCTTTTCCGCATCACAGAAGTCCCATTCGGAGGAGTGCCCGTGCCGCCGCCTGTACCGTCCCCAACGCGACGCGTCGCACGCATATTGCGTACCTCATTGTTCGCGCAGGTCGCCGTCGCCCTTGTGCTCGGAATCGTCGTCGGAAGGTTGTGGCCGGACACGGCCACAACCTTCCAGCCGCTCGGCGACGGTTTCATCCGGCTCATCAAAACGGTGATCTCGCCGCTCGTGTTCTGCGTGGTCGTCGTCGGCATCGCCAAAGCCGGCAACCTCAAGGCCTTCGGGCGGATCGGGCTCAAGGCCCTGATCTGGTTCGAGGTCGCCTCTACGGCCGCGTTGATCATCGGCTTGGTCGCCGCCAACGTGGTCAGTCCCGGCTCCGGCATGAACGTCGACCCGTCGCAGCTCGACACCTCGGCGGTCGACGACAAGACCGCGGGCGGTTCACTGCCGTCGACCACCGAGTTCATCCTGGAAGCGCTGCCGCAGAGCGCGGTCGGCGCCTTCGCCGAGAACTCGCTGCTTCAAGTGCTGGTGCTGGCCTGCCTCGTCGGTGCCGCGCTGCTGCACCTCGGCCAGACCAAGGTTCCCAAGATCCTGCCGGCCATCGAGCAGGCCCAGGAGGTCATCTTCGCGATCGTCGGCTTCGTGATGAAGCTGGCGCCGCTCGCCGTGTTCGGCGCGATGGTCCACCTGGTGGGGGAGTACGGGCTGGGCGTGATGAAGACGTACGGCAAGCTCATCATCCTCTGCTACGCCGTCGCCGCGATCTTCCTCGTGCTGCTCGGCGTCGCGCTGAAGCTGGTCACCGGGCTCAGCCTGTGGAAGTTCGTGCGCTACACGCGCGAGGAGATGCTGCTCGCGCTCGGCACCGCCTCCAGTGAATCCGTCCTGCCGCGCATGATGCAGAAGCTGCGCCAGGCGGGCGCCCGCGACGACGCCGTGGGCCTGGTGCTGCCCACCGGCTACTCGTTCAACCTCGACGGCGCCTCCATCTACCTCTCCATCGGCACGCTGTTCATCGCGCAGGCCGTCGGGGTGGACCTCAGCCTGAGCCAGCAGATCACCGTGGTCCTGGTCCTCATGCTGACCAGCAAGGGCATGGCCGGCATCCCCGGTTCGGCCTTCCTCGCCCTGTCGGCGACCGCCTCCTCGCTCGGCGCCATCCCCGCCGGGGCCGTGGCCCTGCTGCTCGGCGTCGACCGCATCATGGACTCGATGCGCGTCGTCACCAACCTGCTCGGCAACTGCGTCGCCGTGTTCGCGGTGTCGAAGTGGGAGGGGGCGCTCGACACGGAGCGGGCCAAGAAGATGCTCGACGGTGAGATCGCGTTCGTGGAGGAAGACGAGGCCGACGAGGACACGCCGAAGACGGAGACCGCCGCGGATGCGCCGAAGACGGAGGCGCCCGCTTCCGAGGACACCGCTTCCGAGGACACCGCTTCCGAAGGCGCGGCTTCGGAAGGCACCGAGGTCAAGACGTCGGCCAAGTAGCCCGCAGGCGAAGCGAGTTGAAAAACGGGGCCCGGCGTACCACACGCCGGGCCCCGTTCTGTCAGTCCTCCACCGCGGGCATCCCGTCGACCAACGTGTCCAGCAGCCCCCCGAGCGCCTTGCGTTGCTCGTCCGTCAGGGGGGCCAGGATGTCCTCCGCCGCGGCCCGGCGCGCGCCGCGCAGCTCGCGCAGCGCCCGGCGCCCGTCGTCCGTGAGCTCGATCCGTATCACCCGGCGATTGGTCGGGTCGGGTACGCGACGCACCTTGCCGCTCGCCTCCAGACCGTCGACCAGCGTCGTCACGGCCCGGGGCACCACCTCCAGACGCTCGGCCAGATCGGTCATGCGCGGCGGCGAACTGTAGGGCGCGAGGGTACGCAACAGCCGTGACTGGGCCGGGGTGATACCGAGCCCGCGCTGCTCCAGATGACGCTTCTGGATGCGGTGCACACGACGGGTCAACCGCAGCAACTGCTCGGCGAGCACGCCGTCGGCGTCGGGGGTGTTCATAGCGGGAACAATATCAGGACGTTGTGCATTGTGAGTATAGGTAACAATGAGCTACGCTCCCTCAGATATCGTCCTCACACACCCCGTAGGAGCCCATGCCCCGCGACGAAGTCACCTGGACACCGCCACCTGTCGAACCCGGACAACCGCGGCAGGTGCGCCGCATCCTGAAGCTCTTCCATCCCTACCGCGGCCGGCTCGCCGTCGTCGGCCTGCTCGTCGGCGCCGCGTCGCTGGTCTCGGTCGCCACGCCCTTCATGCTGAAGGAGGTCCTCGACACCGCGATCCCGCAGGGCCGCACCGGCCTGCTGAGCCTGCTCGCGCTCGGGATGATCCTCAGCGCCGTACTCACCAGCGTCTTCGGCGTGCTGCAGACCCTCATCTCCACGACGGTCGGGCAGCGCGTCATGCACGACCTGCGCACCGCCGTCTACGACCGGCTGCAGCGCATGTCGCTCGCCTTCTTCACCAGAACGCGCACGGGCGAGGTCCAGTCGCGTATCGCGAACGACATCGGCGGCATGCAGGCCACGGTCACCTCGACGGCCACCTCACTGGTCTCCAACCTCACCAGCGTCATCGCCACGATCGTCGCGATGGTCGCCCTGGACTGGCGGCTGACCGTCGTCTCGCTGCTTCTGCTGCCCCTGTTCGTATGGATCAGCCGCAGGGTCGGCAACGAACGCAAGAAGATCACCACCCAGCGGCAGAAGCAGATGGCCGTGATGGCCGCCACGGTCACCGAATCGCTCTCCGTCGGCGGCATCCTGCTCGGCCGCACCATGGGCCGCACCGACTCGCTCACCCGGTCCTTCGCGGACGAGTCCGAGGGTCTCGTCGACCTCGAAGTGCGGTCGAACATGGCGGGGCGCTGGCGCATGGCCGTCATCTCGATCGTCATGGCCGCCATGCCCGCCGTCATCTACTGGACCGCGGGCCTGGCGCTCCAGTTCAGCGGCCCCGCCGTCTCCATCGGCACGCTCGTCGCCTTCGTCTCGCTCCAGCAGGGCCTGTTCCGGCCGACCGTCAGCCTGCTCTCCACCGGTGTGCAGATCCAGACCTCGCTCGCCCTGTTCCAGCGCATCTTCGAGTACCTCGACCTGCCCATCGACATCACCGAGCCCGAGCGCCCGGTCCACCTCGACCAGGTCAAGGGCGAAGTCCGCTTCGAGGACGTCGAGTTCCGCTACGACGACAAGAGCGCGCCGATACTGGACGGCATCGACATCACCGTCCCCGCGGGCGGCAGCCTCGCCGTCGTCGGCGCCACCGGTGCCGGAAAGTCCACGCTCAGCTATCTCGTGCCCCGGCTGTACGACGTCACCGGGGGCCGCGTCACGCTCGACGGGGTCGACGTGCGGGACCTGGACTTCGACACGCTCGCGCGCGCGGTCGGCGTCGTCTCCCAGGAGACGTACCTCTTCCATGCCTCCGTCGCCGACAACCTGCGCTTCGCCAAGCCGGACGCCACCGACGAGGAGCTGCACACCGCTGCGAAGGCCGCCCAGATCCACGACCACATCGCGTCCCTGCCCGACGGCTACGACACGTTGGTGGGCGAACGCGGACATCGCTTCTCCGGGGGTGAGAAGCAGCGCCTCGCCATCGCCCGCACCATCCTGCGCGACCCGCCCGTGCTGATCCTCGACGAGGCGACCAGCGCGCTGGACACCCGCACCGAGCGCGCCGTGCAGGAGGCCATCGACGCCCTCTCGGCCAACCGGACCACGCTCGCCATCGCCCACCGGCTGTCCACCATTCGGGGCGCCGACCAGATCGTGGTCCTGGACTCCGGGCGCACGGTCGAACGCGGCACGCACGAGGAGCTGTTGGAGCGCGAGGGCCGTTACGCCGCTCTGGTCCGCCGGGACGCCCAACTGGAGCCAACAAGATGAAGATATGCCGGATTTGCTCCCTTATGCGGGTTAGCGTGCCCGCATGCAGACCCACACTCCGCCACGGAGACCGATTCGACTGACGCGCCGGGGCCGGATCGCCCTCATCGCGACCGGTGCCTTCGTGGCGGCCACCGCCGTGGCGGTGCCGCTGCTGAGCACGGACGAGGCCGAGGGGCCGGAGCTCCTGGTGATCCCGGAGGGCTGGCGCGCCGGCCAGGTGTACAAGGCCGTCGACAAGGCCCTCGCCCTGCCCGCGGGCACCACCAAGAAGTTCATGGGCGCGGCCCGTCTGGGGCTCCCCGAGGACGCGAACGGCAATCCCGAGGGCTACCTCTTTCCGGCCACGTATCCGATCGACGAGAAGTCGACTCCGGCGTCCCTGCTCTCGTACATGGTCAATACGGCGAACAAGAAGTTCAGCGGCGGCACGGTCACGGCCGGGGCCGAGCGGAACGCGATGAGCGTCTATCAGACGGTCACCGTCGCGAGCATGGTCCAGGCCGAGTCGGACACCAAGGCGGACATGGGCAAGGTGGCGCGCGTCATCTACAACCGCCTCGCCCGCGGTATGCCGCTCCAGATGGACTCGACGATCAACTACGCGCTGAACCGCACCACACTCCGCACCAGTGAGAGCGAGACCAAGCTCAGCAGCCCGTACAACACGTACCAGCGGATGGGCCTGCCGCCCACGCCGATCGCCAACCCCGGCGAGGCCGCGATGCGTGCCGCGGTCAGTCCGGAGCAGGGCGACTGGCTGTACTTCGTCATGGTCAAGCCGGGCGACACACGTTTCACGGCCGACTACGAGCAACACAAGAAGAACGTCGCGGAGTTCAACCGCCACCGCCGGAGCGCGTCCGCGTCCCGCTGAGCCGTGGCCCAGCGGACCTCACGCGGCGACCGGCACCCCCGCCAGCAGCCGGCGGATGTCCCGTACCGCTGAGCGCCCGGCACGGTTGGCGCCGATCGTGCTGGCCGACGGCCCGTACCCGACCAGATGGATGCGCGGATCGGCGACCGCACGCGTCCCCTCGACCCGGATGCCGCCGCCCGGCTCCCGCAGCCGCAGGGGTGCCAGATGGTCGATCGCCGCGCGGAAACCAGTCGCCCACAGGATGACGTCGGCGTCAACACGGCGCCCGTCGTCCCATTCCACGCCGTCCGGAGTGATCCGGTCGAACATCGGCAGTCGGTCCAGGACACCGTCATCGATCGCCCGCCGGATCGTGTCGTTGAGCGGCAGCCCCGTCACCGACACGACACTCTGGGGCGGAAGCCCCTGCCGGACCCGTTCCTCGACGAGTGCGACCGCGGCCCGCCCCGTGCCCTCGTCGAAGGGCCCCTCGTGGAAGACCGGCGGTCGCCGCGTCACCCACGTGGTCTCGGCCGCGTACGGCGCGATCTCCATCAGATGCTGTGTGCCGGAGGTGCCGCCGCCCACGACGACGACCCGCTGACCGGCGAACTCCTCGGGACCGGGGTACTGAGCCGTGTGCAACTGCCGCCCCCGGAAGGTCTCCTGGCCCGGATAGCGGGGCCAGAACGGCCGGTCCCAGGTGCCCGTCGCATTGATCAGCGCCCGCGTCGACCATGTCCCCGCCGAAGTCTCCACGAGCAGGCGCCCTCGGTCGCCCTCACGCACGGTCCGTACGTCGACGGGCCGCCGTACGCGCAGGTCGAAGGTCTGCTCGTAATGGTCGAAGTACTCCGCGATGACCTCGGAGGACGGGCGGGCCGGGTCCGCGTCCATCAGTTCCATGCCGGGCAGCGAATGCATCCCGTGCACCTTGCCGTACGTGAGCGAGGGCCACCGGAACTGCCATGCGCCGCCCGGCTGTGGCGCGTGGTCCAGAACCACGAAGTCCCGCTCCGGCTCGAAGCCGGTGCGCCGCAGGTGGTAGGCGCTGGACAGTCCGGCCTGCCCAGCCCCGATGACGACCACGTCGACTTCTCGTGCCGCGTCTTGTACCCCGGTTTCGTTCACGCTTCTACTAACTCGGCGGGGAGTCCGGATCTTCCCGTCAGCGCCCACTCGTGACAGACAGCGGCACGCCTTCCCGGGCGGCGACAGGCGGCGGAGGCCACTCGCTGCAGGTCGATGTGACCGCGCGTGGTGAGCAGGGCTGAACGCAGCAGGCCGCCGAAAGCAGCCAGATGGACCGTGCACGGTCAGCGGCGTCTCGCGAAGTGGGCTGCGTGTATCACCTGTCAGGCGACCGGCCAGGGCACGGGACCCGGCCGATGCGCCAGGATTGACTCATGTCCGATGCCTTCACCACCCGCGTACTGAACGTCGCCACCGGCTCCTCGGAGAGGATCGTCGACCTCACCCATGAATGCGAGGCCTTCCTCGGGGAGGCGGCGGGCGACCGTGACGGCCTGCTGAACATTTTCGTGCCGCACGCCACCGCCGGAGTCGCGATCATCGAGACCGGAGCCGGCAGCGACGACGACCTCCTCGCCGCCCTCCACACCCTGCTCCCCGCCGACGACCGCTGGCAGCACCGCCACGGCAGCCCCGGCCACGGCCGCGACCACGTACTCCCCGCGCTTGTGCCCCCGCACGCCACGCTGCCGGTCCTGAGGGGCCGCCTGGAGTTGGGGACCTGGCAGTCGGTGTGCCTGGTCGATACGAATCGCGATAATTCGGACAGGCGGGTTCGTTTGTCGTTCCTCGGCTGAGGGTGCGAGCAGTTTCCGTGCCGCTCTGCCGGTGGAGAGCCCTCTGACGTCTGGCTGGTCAGAACAACTCCGACGACAGTAGTTCGGCGGCGGGCCGCAGAGTCCAGAGGTCGCCGCCGGGCGGTGGGGTGAGCCGGGGCAGCGCCGCCTGCGCGTTGCGGTCGCCCGCGTCGGCGGCTGCGTGGATGACGTCGTCCGCCTTCCATATCTCGAAGTTCGACTCGGGGTAGGGCCAGGGCACCGTGCCCGTAGCGGCCGGGAGGAGGAAGTCGACGGCCTTGAACACGCTCTGGCCGTCGGGGCCCTGATACTTCCAGAGGTTGATGCCTACGTGCCGTCCGACGTCGGCGAGCCGGGTCAGGGCGAGCAGGTTGAAGGCGGAGTAGTGGTAGCTACGGGTGCGGCGGATCTCCTGCGGCTGGCTGCCGTCTGGGGAGATGCCCTGGTCGATGCGGGTGGTCCGCGCCTGGGCGACGGTCTGGCGGGCCAGTTGGGGGCGCCCGACGGCCAGCGCGATGGCGGCCACCTGCATGTCGGCGAAGGTGCCGTGGTTGTTGACGGCCGCGGATTCCGCCTTACCGAAGTCGCTTGTGGTCAGCCAGTCGAGGAACTGGGTGGACCAGGAGCGGAATCCGTCATGGTCGGCAGGGGTCCAGCCGGGGGCGCCGGTGTCCAGGATCGCGGCCGCGTCGAGCAGGCTCGTGAAGCCCAGGGAGAATTCGATGAGACCGGCCGCCCGGCCGTCGTCACCACAGGGCACGAACTGGGCGTTGATCAGGCGTGGGTTCATCCTCGTCTCCGGAGTGACGAACCAGGTGCGCAGGATGTCGGCCGCGTGCCGGGCGTACGCGGCCTCGCCGGTGTAGTGCCAGGCGAGGCTGAGGGTGTAGGTGGATGCGAAGACGTAGGCACGCTCGGCGTGGTCGGGGATCAGGTCGGCTTCCGGGTTGCGCTGGCCGTCCTTGCTCACGTACGGGCAGCCCAACGGGTTGTCGGGCGTCTTCGGCTGGCTGGGCCACCAGTACGGGGCCTGACTCAGGTAGTCGTGCTTGTCACCGCTGGGCGGGGTCTGCGCCTTGTCGGTGACGCTCCACGGCCCCTGGCCGAGCCAGTTGTCGGCCTGCCGGACCAGGTCGGCGAGAGCGCGTCGCCGCACCGGGTCGCCCTGGTTGAGGCGTTGTTTCGCGTGCACCAGGCGTTTGCCGTCGAGCACGACGGTTCGGGGAACGCGCTGCTCGGCTACCACCGTGCCGGCCGGGACAGCCGCTCCGGTCGGGACCGCGGCGACGAGCAGCGACAAGATGGCCACGCCGAGGGACAACAGGCCAACGGTACGTTTGTGCATGACGGCTCCTCATCACATGGATGAACGACGTTCACATGCGTACCTGTTGGACGGTAAGAGCGTCACTCGCGGACGGCAATACCCGTGACATGACATCATCCGATGAATAAGGGCAACTCTGCTGGAGATCGCCGTGATCCATAATTAGTTCCGCTCCGCACGCGCCGAGAGATCGGATGTATGGGGAGGTGCGCGCCGCCCGGTCAGGTCCTCGATCGCCCGGACATCGCGACGGCCTGCCTGCCGCGAAAGGGCCCGTCGGCGAGGCCGGCATCAGCAGCAGGAGTGGTGGATGTGTTCCTCCCGGTGCCACCAGAAGCGGTCGCGGGCCGGTTGCTGGGGCAGGTCGGGCAGGGCGGCGTTGTGGACGGCCGTCCGACTCCGCTTCGTATTGGCCGTCAGGTCCGCGACGGTGTGCGGGATGCCGCCGACGACGACCTGGCGTACGGCGGCCGCGGCCGCGATGTCCGTCGTCGGGTCGCCCTCGACCAGGACGAGGTCGGCGAGCTTGCCCGGCTCGACGGTGCCGAGCTGGTCGGACAGGCCCAGGGTGCGGGCGCCCTGGACGGTGGCGGAGCGCAGCGCCTCGTAGGGGCTGACGCCGTGGCGGACCATGGTCTGCAGGTTGAGGTGGTAGTAGACGCCGGGCGGGACGAGCGGGCTGTCGGTGCCGACGGCGACGTGGGCGCCCTGTTCGACCAGGCGGCGTACGGTCTCGCCGTGCCGGGCGACGAAGGCGAGTTCGGCGGTCGGCTCCTCGGCCAGCGCCGCCTCGATGCCCTCGCGCAGCTCCGCGTACTCGGCGGCGGTGAGCAGGGAGGTCAGCCGGGTGTCGTCCAGGGCCCACTCCGCGTAGCGGTAGAGGGCGGCCCGTACGGCGGACAGGCCGAGGCCGGACAGCCCGAAGGTGGGCGTGAACGCCATGCCGCTCGCGGCCAGCGGGCCGGTGACGTCCTGGTAACTGTGGCCGAGGTGAGTCTCCTTCTGGCGGCGGCCGTAGCGGCTGGTGCCGCCGATGTGCTCGACTCCGTCGGCGCCCAGGTCGAGCGGGCCGAACAGGTAGTGGGACGCCGTGCGCAGGCCGATCCGGTGGGCGGCCCGGACGGCTGTGCGCTGGAGGGCGTGGGGCAGCCGGACGTACGTCTTGACCATGTCGCGGGTGAGGTCGTCTGCGCGCAGCACGGACTGGGGGTGGGAGCGCCCGGACCGTGAGCGCCGCCGGGCCAGCGCCACCGTACGAACCACCAGGCCGTCCTGAGGATTGCTGACCGCACGGCACACTTCGGGTGCAGGCATCGAGATGCTGGTGATCGTGGACACCGCAGCGGTGGATGTCCGTGCGGCGATCGCGGCTGAACGGTCGCAGTCACTGCCGATGTGTCTCTCGGAGTCATGTCATACCGCTGAAATGTTGACCTGGGAGTCTGGCCCGACATGGGCAACCGCGTTCCGCATGCCAGGACGATGTCTTGCATTGACGCAAGGGCTCTGGCCCGCCATAGTGCTGCGAATACTCCTCGGGATCTGGTTCGGCAACCCGGTCCGGAAGAACCCGGAGCTGAAGCCGGACTGCTGTATTGGGGAGAACGGGATGAAGGCCGATGCCACCTCCGGTCTTGGCGGAGACTTCATGCTGGCTGTGTACCTGGACGGACAAGGCCGTGTTCCCGGGTATCGCAGCGGTCTCGGCTTTGGCCTGAGCGGCGCGATGCTGATGGAACTCGCTCTGGGCGGCTTCATTTACACCGTTGACGGATACATTGTCGCCGTCCATGGAGCACTGCCGCATGACCGGGCGCTCGGCGAGGTTCTCGTGCGGATCCGTTCCTCTCGCAAGCTGCGCACGACATCGCAGTGGGTCAGAGCCCTGAGCGCCGGTGCGCACAAGCGTCTGTCGGCCGGCTTGATCGCTGAGGGTGTCCTCGTTCGCACGCCGAGACGGTTGCCGTTGCCGGCCGGGTGGGCTCGTCGCTACGACGTCCTGCGCAGCGAAAGGCGGGATGCCGTGGTCCGGTCTCTTGGCGGTGCGGCCGATTCCTCCGAGCGCTCGGTCGCGCTGGCCGCACTGGCGAGTGCGTGCAGGGCCGCGTCGGGCGGTCGGGAGTGGAGCGAGTCCGAGGTGATGCTGCGATCCATGAACCCGGCCTGCGCCCAGATTCTCACTGCGGTTGCCGCCTGTGTGTGGCTCGCAGTGCTCTCTTCCTGGACCTGAACCCGCCGCCTGGTCCGTGTCGCCGTGCCGCGGCGGGAATCGGTGCGTCCGTCGGTCAGTGCGGTCGGCCGATCTCGCGGAAGTCCGACTTGCGGATCCTTGCGTGGACGCCCTTCACGTCGTCTACGACCTGGGAGACCGCGAAGTCGCCTGCCGCGCTGAGGTACGCCATCGCCAAATGGCGGTCGATGCCGTAGTCGGTCGCGAGCAGGTCCAGCGCGCAGCGCACGCAGTCGCGCATCGCCTCGTTCAGGTCCTTGTCCAGGCCGATCGGCACCAGGTAGTCGTCGGTCTCGGCGAACGGGGCGACGCGGCCGTGGCCGGGCCGCAGAGCCGCACCGCCGGGTACCACCTCGAGCTTGACGGTGGCGCGCAACGACGCCTCGAACGCGGTGAGGGCGACCTCGCCGTCGCCCTGGGCGAAGTGGGGGTCCCCGAAGTAGACCAGCGCGTCGTCGACCTGTATTGGCAGGAACAGCGTGGCGCCCTCGCCGAGCAGGGAGATGTCGATGTTGCCTCCGTGGCGCCCCGGCGGCACCGAGTGCGGCCGCTCGTCCCCGGGCACCGCCACACCCATCACGCCGAGGAATGGCCGCAGCGGGAAGCGCAGTGAGCCGCGGGAGGGGTCCGCCGGATCCACCGCCATCCGGCCCCAGGCGCCGTGGCGATCCGCGTGGGCCGTGGCGAAGGTGAACACGGGACCGGGCAGCGACGGCATCTCGCCGGGGAGTGCGCCGAAGCCGTGGCGTGCGGAGACCATGCCGTAGGGAACCCGCGGGGTGAGGCCGAGGACGGTGATGGCGAGCAGATCGCCGGGCCGGGCGCCGGCCACGGCGATCGGGCCGGTGACGAGGTGCGGCCCGTCGTCGTCGAAGTCGTGCGGCATACCGGAGTCCGCCACCTGCTGGGCGTCGTCGAGCACATGGCCGCCGCTGACGCCGTAACGGCCGAAGAACTGGGCGGGGTCGCGGCCCTGGTCCTCGAGAACTCCCTCGTGACTGAGCGTGTCGACCGTGACGACGGCGCCCGGTTGCACGACCGCGCACGGTGCGTCCGCCTCGCACGGAAGGCGACCCCACAGGGTGTTCCCGGGCGTGGCCGGGACGTAGGCCGTCGACGCGATCGCTCCGTGGCCTGGCTGGAGGATCGGGAAGCCGGTCGCGGCGATGTCGAGAAGGGGCGAGTCGATCGCAGTCATGGCCGACCTTTCATGGAGGGGAAGGGCTGGCCCGACGCTAGGAACGTTGCGTTGCCCCGGTGTTTCCGGTCGAGGTCCGTGCCGTAACGCTGTCTCGTATGGCAACATGGCATCTCGCATAAGTTGTTGTGGAGGAGACCCGGATGGACGTCGGCGACGTTGTTCTCATCGGCGGTGCCGGCCTTGTCGGCGGATTCGTCAACTCCATAGCCGGCGGTGGGTCGCTGCTCCTCTTCCCCGCCCTGGTCGCCGGCGGGCTGGGTACGGTGGCCGCCAACGTCACCAACTCCGTGGCGCTCTGGCCGGGCTACCTGGGCAATGTCGCGGCACTGCGGGGGTCTTCCCGCCCGTCTTCCGTGACGTCGCTGGCGGTCGTGTCCGCGGTGGGTGCCGCCGCCGGATGTGCGCTGCTGCTGCTCACTCCGTCGCGGGCCTTCTCGGTCGCGGTGCCGTTCCTTGTCCTCGGCGCCGCTGCCCTCCTCGCTTTCCAGCCCAAGTTGCGGGCACTGCTCGGCGCCGCTGACGGCGACCACCGCGGGAAGCTCTACGCCGGTACGCTCGCCGGCGCTGTCTACGGCGGTTACTTCGGAGGTGGGCTGGGAGTCATCCTGATGGCCCTGCTCGGCCTGACGCTGTCCGCTCCGCTGACCGAGGTGAGCGTCCTCAAGGGGACGTTGCAGCTGGTCGTTGCCACCGTGTCGCTCGTCGTGTTCGCGTTGCTCGGCCCTGTGCACTGGATGATCGCGCTCGTGGTCGCGCCGTCGTCCCTTGTTGGCGGAGTGCTCGGCGGTCGGCTGGCGACGAGGATGAGCGAGCCGGTGTTGCGTGCCGCCGTGGTCGGCTTCGGCGTGCTGGCCGGCGTCTGGCTGGGTATCCGCGCCTTCGGCTGACCCCAGCGCTACGAAGAGGGGTGGATCGTCAGGCCGTGCAGGCCAGCCACCGCGCGGGTCCAACGGTGAACGTCACGTCCGCTGTCGGACCCATGCGGCAGCCGGCCGCCGGCCGGGGGCGCACAGGCCGGAGACGGCTCAGAGGTCGAGGACGAGTCGGTCGCCCTGACACCGGCCGACACAGATCATCATCGTGCGCCCAGCAAGGCGTTCCTCGTCGCTGAGTACGGAGTCCCGGTGCTCCGGCGTCCCGGCGAGCACACGGGTCTCGCAGGCGCCGCAGTATCCCTTCTCGCAGTCGTAGGACAGGCCGCTCACGGCGTCGCGCAGGACCTCGATGAGGCGGCGGTCGGCCGGCACGGTGAGCGTGACTCCCGTGCGCGCGAGCTGGACCGCGAAGGTCCGGTTCTCCGCGGCGTCGAACGCCGTCTCGAGGTCGTCGCCGGCGGTGAAACGCTCCAGGTGCAGCCGGTCGGTGAGATCCAGGCGGGCGCACTCGCGCTCGACGGCCGCCAGCATCGGCGCCGGCCCGCACGCGTAGATGGCGGTGTCCGCGTCCAGCCCGCCCAGGACCCGGGGAAGGTCCGGCAGCCCGGTCTCGTCCTGCGGGAGCAGGGTGAGCGCGTCGCCGGCGACGGCGGAGAGCTTGTCGGCGAACGCCATCGTGGAGCGGGTGCGCCCGCCGTACACGACGGCGAAGGGCGTGCCGCGTCCGGCGGCCTCGCGGACCATGGCGAGGATGGGTGTGACGCCGATGCCGCCGGCGAGGAACAGGTAGGACGCCGCCGGCACGAGCGGGAAGTGGTTGCGTGGCCCGCGTACCGCGAAGGTGGCTCCCGGGCGGGCCAGTTCGTGGAGTTCGGCCGACCCGCCTCGGCCATCGGACTCGCGCAGGACGCCGATGCGCCACGTCGTGGCGTCGGCGGGGTCACCGCACAGCGAGTACTGACGCAGCCTGCCCGAGGGCAGACGCAGCTCGACGTGCGCGCCGGGTCGCCACGCGGGGAGTTCGCCTCCGTCCGGCAGGCCGAGGTCGACGGCGACGACGTCCTGCGCCGCCGCGCGCACCGCGGTCACCCGCAGCGGGGTGGGCGTGGTCAGCGCGCGGACCGAGCCTGCCGCCGCACTCGCCCGGAGACCGGGCGTGAAGACCGCCGGGACCGCGTCCCAGCCGGACTGGTTGCCGCGCGTCGGGTAGGGAACCAGCCCCTCCTCGATCACCCGGTAGTCGGGCAGCCGGGTCAGGACCTGCGTCATCATCGCGCGGAACATGGCTCGAGCGAGGTGCGCGCCGGCACAGCGGTGCGAGCCGATCCCGAAGCTGAGGTGCCGACTGGCGTCGCGGTCCAGCCGTACCTGCTCGGGGTCGGGGAACACCGCGGGGTCGTGGTTCGCGGCGACCCACGGGATCAGCACCCGGTCACCCGCGTGCATTGGGCAGCCGCCGACCTCGGCGTCCTGGGTGACCGTGCGCGCCATCGACTGCGACGGGGCGAACGCGCGGAGGAACTCCTCGGTCGCGGTGTCCAGCAGGTCGGGGGAGTCGATCAGCCTCTGGCGCTGCTCGGGATTGCGAGCGAGGTGGACGAGCGTCGATCCGGTCAGGGAGGTGGTGGTGTCGACGCCACCGGCGATGAGCAGGCCGATCACCGACACCAGCTCGTCCTCGCCGAACTCGCTGCCGTCGGCACGCCGGCCGGCCACCAGAGCGCTGACCGCGTCGGCCCGCGGCGCGGAGCGGCGCTCGGCGATCAGCTCGCGGATGCGCTGATCCATGTAGGCCAGCCCGGCGGCCCCGCGCACGGCGCGCTCGCTGCCGGCCGCCGCGGCGAAGATGTCGTGGATCGGCCCGGCCAGCTTCGCCCAGTCCTCCTCGGGGAAACCGAGCCAGTCCAGGGTCACCGCGGCCGGCAGCGGGTTGGTGAGGTCACGGACGAAGTCGCAGGAGCCGAGCTCGACGAAGTCGTCCACGACGCGCGCGGCGTGGCGTTCGATCATGGGCACCAGCCGCTCGATCGCCTCCGGGGTGAGCAGCGGGTTGATCAGGTGCCGGTACTCGGTCGACCGCGGCGGGTCGAGCTCGATCGGATACTGGTCGAGCCCCGGTCCCTTGGGGATGACGATGCCGACGCCCTGGCCGCCATGGTCGCTGCGGGCCGAGGAGAACGTCTCGTCGTCGCGGGCGATGCGGGCCACGTCGGCATACCGTGTCGTGTAGTTGAAACCGCCGTGGGCGGCAGCGCGGCCTACCGGGCAGGTCTCGCGGAAGCGCGCGTAGTACGCGATCGGATCGGCGTTGGCCTCGTCGGAGTGGTGATCGAAGTCGATGTCGGCGGACATGGTGGGCACGCTCCACGTGCTCGTGTCTTCTGCGCGGTGTTGTCCGGCCACGCCACCGGAATGTCTGGTGCCTCATCGGCGTCGGCCACACTAAGTGCTGCCGCCGTGTGGGACAACGTCTCTTGGACGACGTTCAGAAGGTCAGCACGGCTTTGCCGACCGAGCCGGACCGGACGGCCAAGACGGCCTCATTGATCTGCTCGAACGGGAAGTAGGTGATCATCTTCTCGACCGGAAACTGGCCCTTGGCGTTGAGCGCGAGCAGTTGGGGCAGGAACACCTGCGGCAGGCTCGACCCGGCGATGATGCCGGTGACGCTGCGCCCGTTGAGGATGCTGCGCCATTCGAAGCTCATCGACTCGTTCGCGCCGATGCCGATGACCCCGGCGCGACCGAGCGGCCCGAGCGACTCGACCGCGACGCGCAGGACGTCCTCGCGCCCGGTCGTGTCGATCACGAAGTCGAACCCCTCGGGGACGAGGGCGGCCAACTGCTCGGCGGCCGGTCCGGCCGAGGAGTCGGAGGAGTCGACGGTGTGCGTGGCGCCGAAGCCGCGGGCCGCCTCCAGCTTGGCCGGGTTCACGTCGACGGCGGCGACGATCGCGCAGCCGCTCAGCGAGGCGGCGATGACGGCAGCCACGCCGACAGCCCCCACCCCGAAAATCGCGATCGACGAGCCGGGGCGGGGCTGCAGCACATTGAGCACGCCACCGGCGCCGGTCTGGAAGCCGCAGCCGAAGGGTCCGGCCCGCAGCAGGTCCAACGACGGGTCGATCTTGACGACCGCCCGCTCCGGTGCGACGACGTGGCTCGCGAACGACGACTGGCCGAGGAAGTGGGCGTTGACCTCGCGCCCCTCATGGGTCACCGCGGTGGAGCCGTCGGGCCGGCGGCCGGAGAAGTTCACCGCGTCGAAGCTCCGGCAGTAGGCGGGCGAGCCGGTGCGGCAGAGCGTGCACGTGCCGCACGACGCGAAGGACATGGTGACGGTGTCGCCCGGACGCAGGGAGGTGACGTGTGCGCCGACCTTCTCGACGACGCCCGACCCCTCGTGCCCGAGCAGCGCCGGCGTGGGGAAGAAGGTGGCGAACTCGAGGTCGGTGCCGCAGATGCCGACGCCGGCGACGCGGACCAGCACCTCGTCGGGGCGGGGTTCGTCCAGGTCCACCTCGGTCAAAACGAAGGGCTGTCCGGGTTGCTCCAGCAGAGCGGCGGTGGCGCGCACAGGATCTCCTCGATGACTCACATCGCGAGATCGCATATTGACATGCGTGACATGGAGGGTCAAGGTTCACCTATGGCGGCTGTTGACTTCCCTTCTTCCCAGCACTTCATCGACGGCGAGTGGGTCGCTGCCCGCGACGGCGGCACCCTGGACATCCTCGATCCGGCCTCCCAACAGGTGATCACCAAGGTGGCGCTGTCGGGCGGAGCCGATGTCGACGACGCGGTCGCCGCGGCGCGCCGCGCCTTCCCTGCCTGGGCGGCGACCAGCCCCACCGAGCGCGGGGCACTGATCCGGAGCTGGGCCGACCTGATCCTCGCCGACGTCGAGGCGCTGGCGGCCGTCGAGGCGAGGGACGTGGGCAAGCCACTGTCCGGGGGCCGGACGAACATCTACATCGCCCACGACATCATCAACTACTTCGCTGGCGCGGCCGACAAGCTCACCGGGGTCACGCTGCCCACCCGCAGCCCCGACTACCTGGGCTACACGGTTCCCGAGCCGTACGGCGTGTGCGCCGTCGTCATCCCGTGGAACGTGCCTGCCGTGCTCATGGCCGCGAACGTCGCGCCGGCGCTCGCCGCGGGCAACTCGGTCGTCCTCAAGCCGTCCGAGATCGCGCCGCTGGCCCCGTTCGCCCTCGCTGAACTAGCCCGCCACGCCGGCTTCCCGCCAGGAGTGATCAACGTCGTCGCGGGCGGCCCCGAGGCGGGCGTCGCGCTGACCTCGCACCCGGACGTCGACCACATCAGCTTCGTCGGCTCCACCGTCACCGGGCGGGCGATCATGACGGCCGCCGCACAGAACCTCGTACCGGTGAAACTGGAGCTCGGCGGCAAGTCGCCGAACGTGCTGTTCGCCGACGCCGACCTCGACACGGTGATCGAGGCGGTCGTCGCCTCGATCACCGAGAACGCGGGACAGAACTGCTATGCCGGTTCCCGGCTGCTCGTGGAGGGCTCGGTGCACGACGAGGTCGTGGAGCGGGTCGCCGCCGCCATGGCCGCCGTCAAGACCGGACCCTGGGAAGCCGACCTGGACATGGGGCCGCTGGTCAGCGCCGCGCAGTTCGCCCGCGTCAGCGGCTTCCTCGAGGACGCGCCTCGCGAGGGGGCGCGGCTGGTCACCGGGGGCGCGCCCACCGGCGAGGGGTGGTTCGTCCAGCCGACCGTGTACGACCGTGTGGACGCGGGCATGCGCGTCGCCCGCGAGGAGGTCTTCGGCCCGGTTCTCGCCGTCCAGTCGTTCCGCGACTCCGCCGAGGCGACCGAGTTGATGAACGCGACGGACTTCGGCCTGCTGGCCTGCATCTGGACCAACGACGTCTCCCGGGCCCTGCGGCTGGCGAAGGATGTCCGCTCGGGGCAGGTGGCGGTCAACCAGTTCCACGACGCGGGAGTGATCGGCTTCCCGTTCAACATGCAGAAGGACAGCGGCTTCAGCCGGGGCGGCGGGTACGGAGCGCTGCGCGAGTACACCCAGGAGAAGGGCGTGGCCATCCGGCTGCTGGCCCGCTGAGACTCGACATCATGGGAACCGTCGCCGGAGCGCGGTCCGGATCGGCCCGGGAGAGGGTGGGGCCGGACGCCGAACCCGCCGTGCTGGAGCGGGAATTGACCGAGGCCGTGCTTGCCGGCGCCGCGCGCTCGGACGTGCTCCGGGCGCTTGGCCGGGCGACCGGCGGGCATGTACGCCTGCTGTCCGCAGAGGGCGTGCCGCTGGCGTCCACCGACGGCGGCTCAGGACTGCCGGCCACGGTGGCGGACGGCGTGCTCGCGGGTGTGGCCGGACCGGTGGTCGACACGCTCGACGGACTGCGGGCCACGGCGCTGCCCGTGCGTGCAGGGGCGACAGTGGCCGGTGTGCTGCTGACCGTCGGTCCCGGCGATCCGCACGTGCAGGCGCTGGCCGGTGCCGCCGTCACCGCGCTGCTCATCGACGCCGTGCGCGGAGGGGACGGCTCCGCCGAGGTCTCACCGCAGCACACACCGGCCGACGTCGTCGCCGCGCTGCGGTCCGGGACGGTGTGCCCCTCGGTGTACGCGGCGGCCGCGCACCTGGGGATCGATCTGCAGCGACCGCCGGCCGGTGCCGTACTGCACTACAGCGGCTCCCGCTTGCGCGCCTGGTCCACCGCCCTCACCTGGCTGGAACACCCTGTGCAGCAGGAGGCGCGCACGGCGTGGACGGTGGTGCCCGGCGAGGTCGTGCTCGCCCGCCTGCAAAGCCGGCTGCGCCTCATGACCGGCGACGAGTCCGCCGGTGACCACGTCGTCGCGGCGAGTGGCTCCCACCCCGACTCAACCGTAGGTCTGGCCCGGTCCTTCACCGAGGCCGAACGGCTGCTCGGCCTGGCCCGCACCCGGCGCGTCCCGCTGCTCACCTTCGGTGGCTGCGGGGTGGTCCAGGTGCTGCTGCCCCTTCCGCGCGTGGAGCTCGAGGCGTACGCCGAGGCTCACCTCGGGCCGATCCGGCAGCGTCCGGAGCTGATGGCGACTCTGCGTGCCTGGCTGGCCGAGCGGGGCAGCCGGCAAAGCGTCTCCGAACAGCTCCATCTCCACCGCAACTCGGTGGGTTACCGGGTTCGCCAGATCAAAACTCTCCTCGGCACGGACCCCCTGCTTCCGGCCGCCTCGGCGCAGTTGCACCTGGCGCTCGCGGCGCTTGACCTGCTCGCCGCCGACGACCAGCGGTTGCGCGACGACGACGAGCCGGCTTCCGCCGGACACTGAACCGCCCTTCGCTGTGCCGCCGGGAGCGCGCGGCGCATGCGTCTGCACCGGCTTCCAGCCCGCCGCTTTCTGCGCCGTGAGCCTTACGACTGGGCGAAACGTCGACGAAACCAAGTTGTTCCATCGGAGCGTTGACAGCGCTGGTCGGCATAGGCAGAGTGGCCTCACAATACGTTCCACCGCCTCGCAATGCGAGACGGCTGAGGTGAGGAGGGCCGCGGTGCGAGCGATGGTGCAGACCGATTTCGGGGGAACCGAAGTCGTGTCCCTGCAGGAGGTCCCGGAGCCGGTATGCGGCGCGCGCGACGTCGTCGTCGTCGAGGTCGCGTACTGCGGGCTGAACCGCCTGGACCTGCTGCAGCGCAGAGGGCCGGGCCTGATCCCCGGCTTCCGCCTTCCGCACGTACCGGGCATGGACTTCGCCGGAACGGTGGTGGCGACCGGATCCGCAGTCAGCTCGGTCGTCCCCGGCGACCGAGTCATCGCCGATCCCACCCAGGGCTGCGGCAATTGCCCGCGCTGCTCGGTGGGCGATCGTGCGTACTGCGTCAGCCCGCGCATCCTCGGCGGCAACATCCCCGGCGCTCTCGCCGAATACGTCCTGGCATCTGCAGAATCGATCGTCCGGGTCCCCCAGTCCCTGCCGCTCGCCGCAGCGGTCACCCTGCCCACCGCCTTCGCGACGGCGTGGCACGCGGTGCACACCGTCGGGGCACTGGACGCCGGTGAGACCCTCGTCGTGCACGCGGCCGCGAGTCCCGTCAGCCTGGCGGCCATCGCGCTGGCCAAACAGGCCGGCGCCTCGGTCGTCGCGTTCGCGGGCAGCGAGGCGAAGCTCGCAGCGGCCCGCGCGGCCGGCGCGGACCTGGCGCTGCGCAACGACGACCCGGACCCGGCGAAAGCGGTGTCGGCCTTCACCGATGGCGCCGGAGCGGACCTGGTCCTGGACCACGTCGGCACCGACACCTGGCGCACCTCACTGGACTGCCTCGGCATCCGTGGACGTCTGCTGCTGCTGGGCAACACCAGCGGCGACCAGGTGTCGTTCTCGCTCCAAGAGGTCTTCCACCGCGGCCTGAAACTGCTGGGCGCCGGCGGCTACACCTCGGCCGACTTCGTCGCCGCCACGTCAGCCTGCTTCGCCGACGGCCTGCACCTGCCTACCGCCGCCCTGTTCCCGCTCGGGGATCTCGCCGACGCCTGGGACGTGCTCGCCGCCCGCGACACCATCGGCAAGGTCGTGATCGCACCATGACCGACCTACTGATCGTGGGCGGCGACATCATCACCATGGACCCAGCGCGGCGAGTCCTCACCGGTGCGACGGTCGCCGTGTCCGGGGACAGCATCGCCGCGCTCGGCACGGCCGAGGACCTGCGCGCCCGCTTCCCGGGTGCACAGGAGATCGACGCGTCGGGCTGTGTCGTGATCCCGGGCCTCGTCGACGCCCACCAGCACACGACCGTCGACCCCCTCGTGCGCAGCACGATCCCGGATCACATCAGCTCGCAGGAGTCGATCTTCGACTGGATCGTCCCGCTGCACGCCCACGCCGACGGTGACGACGACGAACTGGCCGCGACGATCACCGCCGTCGAGTGCCTGTCCCGGGGCATCACCACTGTGCTGGAGCCGGGCACGGTGGCCCACCCGGAACGGGTCGCCGCAGGGCTGGTCGCCGCGGGTATCCGCGCGCGGGTCGGCGGCTGGGGCTGGGACGTCGAGGGCGTGCCGTTCGGCGCCCCCGCCGACGAGGTACTCGCCCGGCAGGAGGAGATCGTACGGGCCCTGCCGGCCACTGGGCCGGTCACCGGGTGGGTGACGCTGGTGGGCCACGACCTCGCGAGCGACGAGCTCTTCGCCGGAGCGGCGGGCCTGGCCGAGCGCCTCGACACCGGACTGACCTGGCACGTCTCGCCGGGACCCGCCGACGTCGAGGCCTACGCCAAGCGCTGCGGGCGCCGGCCCGTGGTCCACTTCGGCGAACTGGGAGTACTCGGCCCGCGCCTGCTGCTGGGGCACGCCGTGTGGCTCGACGACGCGGAGGTCGACGCGATCCTCGAGACCCGTACCGCGGTCGCCGCCTGCCCGGGGGCCTACCTGCGTCTCGCCCAGGGATACACCCGCGCCTCGCGCCACGCCGAACTCGTGCGCCGGGGCGGCCGGGTGGCACTGGGCTGCGACGCCCACAACGCCGGCGACGCCCCGGACGTCCTCCTGGCCGCCTACCTGTTCGCCGGCCTCGAACGCGACCGTGACCTGCCCGACCCGATCCGCGCCGAGCAGGCGTTCGCCCTCGCGACGGTCGACGGCGCCGAGGCGGTCGGGCTGGGCGAGCGGACCGGCTCCCTCGAGGTCGGCAAGGCCGCCGACCTCGTCGTACTCGACACCAACGACCCGGCCTGGATGCCCCGCGGCGACCTGGCCCGCCAGCTCGTATGGGGCCACGTATCGCGCACCGTCCGTGACGTGCTGGTCGACGGCCGCGTGGTCGTCCGCGACCGGCAGCCGACCGGCATCGACCTCGCCGCCGTCGCCGAGGCCGCCGCCGAGCGATCCGCCGCCCTCCTGCGGCGCGCCGGCCTCACGCTCCGCCCGACCTGGCCGACACGGCCGGCGGGCACCCCGTAAAGGAGACCATCCGTTGAACGTCATCCACATGGCCGGACGCTCCCCGGCCCACAAACAGGGCCTGCTCTCGCAACTCGTGGTACCGCGGCCGATCGCGATGATCACCACACTCGACCCGGACGGAGGGGTCAACGTCGCGCCGTACAGCTACTACATGCCGGTCAGCGGCGAACCGCCGCTGATCGCGGTCACCATCGGCGCCCAGCGGGAGGCGACTTCGCAGCCGAAGGACACCTGGCTCAACATCGAGCGCACGGGTGAGTTCGTCGTCAACGTCACCACCGCCGAGATCGCCGAACACATCGAGGCGGTGGCCCGCGAGTACCCCCGCGGCGTCAGCGAGATGGACGTCGCCGACTGGCGGTCGGTGCCCTCACAGGTCGTCGACACGCCGTCGCTGGCCGACAGCCCCGCGCACCTGGAGTGCCGTGTGCACGAGGTGATCGACCGTGGCGACCACACGTCCTGCTTCTCGGGCGTGCACATCCTGCTCGCCGAGGTCGTCTGCATCACCACCGACGACTCGATCATGTCCGCCCCGGACCGCATCGACCCCACCCAGGTCCGAGCAGTCGGGCGGATGGGTTTCCCGTGGTTCGTCACCGCCGGTGAGGAGTCCATCTTCCACCAGGAGCGGATCGCCTACGCCGAACTCGGCCGGGCCGACACGTCCGCCAACTGACCCCACCCCCCTCTTTTTTGCCACCGCCTCTACATGGCGGTACCACCCAGCGAATGGAACGCACATGACCGCAAGAAGCTCGCTTCGGCGTGGCAGGGCCCCGCTCGGCCTCGCCCTCGCCCTCACCGGAGCCCTCGCGCTCTCCGGCTGCGCCAGCAACGAGGCGACGGCAGCCAAGACGACCCCCGCGGCGAGCGGCACCGGCGGCTCGGGCCTCAACGAGCCCGACGTCAACGGTGACGGCAAGGTCGTCATAGGTGTCCTCAGCCCCGGCGACATCAACGACCGCGGCTACTACGAGAGTTTCGTCGACTCGGCCGACGCCTTCGCCAAGGAAAAGGGCTGGACGGTCATCAAGCGCGGCAGCGTGCCCGCGAGCGACGCGCTCAGTGCCGCACGCGCGCTGTGCCAGCAGAAGGTCGACATGGTCGCGCTCGCCGCCAGCGAGCTCAAGGCCGCCATCCCGGCCTCCGAGGAGCCGGTCTGCGCCAAGACCGCGTGGTACGTGCCGTCGTCGGCGAACATCGACCAGACCCCGCGGATCATGCTGTCCTCCGACAACCCCAACCAGTCGATGCTCGCCGCCGGCTACGCCGCGGGCCTGAAGATGAAGGCGGCCGGCTACACCAAGGCCGGGTTCGTCACCGGCATCAAGGCCGACTTCAGTGTCCTGGGAGCCAAGGCCTTCCTGGCCGGGATCCGGGAGGTTGTCCCCAAGGCCACCCTGGTGAGCACCTACACCGGTGACTTCAACGACTCGGCGAAGGCCAAGGAGGCCATCCAGGCCCAGATCAGCCAGGGTGCCAAGGTCATCTACCCCTACCTCGGGGGCGCGACCGACGCCGCGGCGCAGGTGGCGAACGCCAAGGGGGTGCTGACCCTCACCCCGGGCACCGACCGGTGCGACTCGACCAGCCCGAAGTTCGACATCTCGGTGATCTTCAGCCCGGGTGACTACTTCCGCGCCGCGCTGGAGGACTTCGCCAAGGACGACCTGAAGATGGGCACGCCGCGCGTGTGGCAGCTGGGCGTCGACCCCTACCCGACCGTCAAGATCTGCAAGGGCCAGGGCGACGAGGACCAGCAGCTGGCGGAGTTCATGAAGAAGATCGGCAGCAAGGAGATCGACCCTGAGGCCGAGGTCAAGCGCCTCGGCTGACCGTGCCGACACCGACCCAGGAGATTCACACGCGATGACACCGACGACCTCAGCGGCTCGGATCCTCGAGCTGCGTGGCATCACCAAGTCCTACGGGTCCGTCACGGCCTGCGACGCCGTGGACCTCACCGTCGACGCCGGCGAGATCCACGGTCTCCTGGGCGAGAACGGGGCGGGCAAGTCCAGTCTCATGAAGGTCCTGCTCGGGCTGATCCGACGCGACGCCGGCACCGTTCTGGTGCGCGGTGAACAGGTCGCGCTGGACAGCCCGCAGGAAGCGGCCGAGCTGGGCATCGGCATGGTGCACCAGCATTTCAGCCTCATCAGCGGGCTCACCGTGTGGGAGAACGTCGCGCTCGGCGACACCGGCGCGGTGAACAAGCAGGCCATCTGCGCGGACATCGCCGAGGTCGCCGCACGGTACGGGCTGCCGGTCGACCCCGAGGCGCGCGTCGATGCGCTCTCGGCGGGCGAGCGGCAGCGCGTCGAAGTGGTCAAGTGTCTGCGGCGCAACCCTCAGATCCTGATCCTGGACGAGCCCACCTCGGTGCTGACCCAGGCCGAGTCGCAGGAACTGTTCGCCGTGCTCGGCCGGGTGGTGCAGGAGGAGGGGCGCGCTGTCATCCTCATCAGCCACAAGCTCGCCGAGATCGTGCAGGCCACCGACCGGGTGACGGTCCTGCGTAAGGGCCGGGTCGCGTTCCGGGCGGTCACCGCCGAGACCACGGCGCCGGAACTGGCCCGCCAGATGGTGGGCCGGGACGTGTCGCTGCACGACGAGGCCGCCGCCCTCGGCCTGCTGCCGGTGCAGAAGACACGTACTGCCGAAGGCGGGGCGCACGACCGGCAGCCGCCCGTCCTGCGCCTCGCCGGACTCACCGTCGAAAAAGGCGGGGTGAAGGTTCTCGAAGGAGTCGATCTGACCGTGGGCGAGGGCGAGATCTGCGCCCTCTACGGCGTTGAGGGCAGCGGCCAGGCGGTGCTCGGCGAGGTCCTGGCCGGGCTGCTCGTGCCGACTGCCGGCACCGTCGAGGTCGCCGGGCGCCGGGTCGACGTGAGTCGGCCCGGCGCGCTCGGGAAGGCCGGTCTGGGCATCGTGCCGGAGGACCGCCACCAAAGCGGCGTCGTCCTGGACATGAGTGTCACCGAAAACCTGACGATGAAGTCGCTCGACAAACTCAGCGGCCGGTTCCTGATGCGCCGACGCGCGATGCTCGCCGAGGCCCGTCGCCTCGCCGACGAGTTCAACATCATCGCTCCCTCGCTCGACGCGCCGGTGCGCAGCCTGTCCGGAGGCAACCAGCAGCGCGTCGTGCTCGCCCGGGAACTGTCCGGTCACACCAGCGTCCTGGTAGCGGCGCAGCCCACCCACGGGCTGGACGTCGGCGCCATCGAGGACATGTACGCCCGGCTGCGCCAGGCCGCCGCGGAAGGCGTCGGAGTGCTGCTCATCTCCACCGAACTCGAGGAAGTCATGGCCCTTGCGACCTGGATCGCGGTGATCTCGTCCGGGCGGATCACCGGAGCACTCCCCGTCTCGGAGGCGACCCCCGAGCGACTGGGCATGCTGGTCGGCGGTGAGGCCGCATGAGTGCCGCCTCCCTGACGAACGGGGACGACCTCGCCCGGCGCTTCCTCGCCCGGCTTCGGCCCGGGCGCGGTGGCTGGATGACGGCGGGCCTGACCGCCATGCTGGTCGCCGTCGCCGCGGGCGCCTCCGCGCTGCTGCTCGTGCTGACCGGTGGTTCGCCGAGTGCTTCGGCGGACGCGATATGGACCGGGAGTCTGGCCGACGCCACGGGATGGACGACGACGCTGCTCAACGCGGCGCCTCTGCTGCTGGTCGCGGTCGGTGCGTGCATCTGCGCGTCGGCCGGAACCTTCAACATCGGCCAGGAGGGGCAGGTCCTCATCGGCGGCCTGATCGGAGCCTGGGTCGGGCTGCGGCTGGCCCTGCCCGGCCCGATGCTGGTCGTCGTGGTGCTGATCGCCGCGGCGGTCGGCGGTGGCGCCTGGGCCGCGCTCAGCGCTCTGATGCTCCGCCTGCGCGGCGTCAACGTTCCGGTGAGCACCCTGCTGATGACGTTCCTCGCCATCCAGCTCGTCACGTTCGCGGTCAGCACGCCCTGGCTGCAGGAGAGCGCGCAGGGCTCCTCGGGCATCGCCGACGCGGCGTCCAACCCCCTGCCGGCCAACGCCCAGCTCGGCGGCTTCGGGCAGTACCCATCGGTGCGGTGGAACATTGGCCTGTTCATCGCCCTCATCGCTGCGGCCGGCGTCGCTGTGATCCTCACCCGCAGCCGGTGGGGCTTTCGGGTGCGCATGCTCGGACTGAATCCGCTGACGGCCAAGCACACCGGTGTGCGGGTGGCCGCGCTCGGCGGTTTCACCCTGGCACTGTCCGGCGCCTTCGCCGGGCTGGCCGGCGGATTGTTGCTGGTCAGCCCGGTCGGCACCAACCGCCTGCAGGCCGGGCTCTCGGACAACTTCGGCTGGGACGGCCTGCTCGTCGCGCTCGTCGCACGCAACCGGCCCCTGGTCGCGATCCCGGTGTCGCTGGTGTTCGCCGTGCTGCGTGCGGGCGGCGATTTCCTCTCGGCCACGGGCGTGCCGTACTACCTCGTCGATGTCGTCAAAGCACTGCTGGTCCTCGCGTTCGTCGCCCCGCCCGTACTCATCGATCTCTTCAGCAGGCGTCGCGGTGCCACCCCGCAGGCGGTGCCCGACCTGTCCGTCGTCCCGACCAAGGTGAAGGCAGCCGCGTGAGCGTTCTGGACAGCACCACCACCATTCTCGCCAGCGGTGTCCGGCTGACCGTGCCCCTGGCGTTCGCCGCCTGCGGTGAGTACGTGGCCGAGCGCGCCGGCACCATGAACATCTCCGTCGAGGCGATGATGCTCGGCGCCGCGTTCACCTCCATCGCCACCGCCAGCGCGACCGGCAGCGCCACCGCCGGCCTCGTGGCCGGCGTCATGACCGGCCTCGTCCTCGGCTTCGTGCACGGCAACTTCTCCCACCGGGCGCAGATCAACACCTTCGTCGTCGGCCTTGTGCTGAACGCGCTGGTGCTCGGGCTGACGAGCTACCTGATCACGACGAACGAGTTCGTCTCGCACCAGGTCGGGATGCTGTCGATCCCGCTGCTGCAGGACATCCCGCTCATCGGCAAGCCGCTGTTCTCCGAACGCTGGCCCGCCTTCCTGCTGATCCTGCTGGTGCCGCTCACCTGGTGGTTGGTGGAGCGCAGCCGCTGGGGTCTGGAACTGCGGGCGGTGGGGGAGAACCCGCAGGCCGCCGACGTCACGGGCATCAAGGTGAACGTGCGGCGCCGACAGGCTCTGCTGTGGTGCGGCGCACTGGCCGGTCTCGGTGGCGCGTACCTCGCGGTCGGCGAAGTCGGATCGTTCAACCAGAACATGACCGCCGGGCGCGGATACATCGTCATCGCAGCGGTGATCTTCGGGGCGTGGCGGCTCGGCCGGACCATGCTCGGCTGTTTGGTGTTCGGTCTCTCCGACGCGATGCGCCTGGCGCTCCCGGCGCTCGGCGTCACCCTCAACGCCCAGCTGCTCGTCGCGGCCCCGTATCTGCTGGCCCTCCTGGCCATGCTGCTGTTCACCACTCAGCACCGGGAGCCCGGCGCACTCGGCCGGCCCTTCGAGCGCGGGTCGACGTGACGGCCGGGACCCGGCGAGCACGGACGCCGGCTCCGCGAAGACGCGGGGCCGGCATCCGGGTACGGGTACAGGTACGCCGGTGTCGCCGCCCGGCGTCGGCCCGTCGTGGGTGCGCGACCCCGCCGTCAGCGGCGGCGCAGCGCCGCGGTCTCCAGCGCCGGCGGCGTGTAACCGACGTCGAGCGGGTTGAGCACGCTGCCCGGCGCGACGAGTGCGTCGATCCGGTCCAGCGCCTCGGCCGACAGCGGCCGGTCCACCGCGGTGAGCTGCGACAGGAGCTGGTCGTGGGTGCGCGCGCCCATCACGGCCGAGGTGACGCCGGGATGGGCGAGCACGAACCGCAGCGCCAGCTCGACGAGTGTGCAGCCCTCATCGGCGGCCAAGCGCACGAGTTCCTCGACGACGGCGAGCTTGCGCTCGCGCATCTGCTCGTCGGCGAAGTCGAAGTGGTCGCTGTTTCGCAGCGCGCGCGAGTCCGCCGCAGCTTCGGCACCGGCCCGGTACTTGCCCGTCAGCCAGCCGCCGTTGAGAGGGCTCCAGACCATGACGCCCATACGGTGCCGTTGCGCGGTGGGCAGAGCCGCGGCCTCCGCGTGCCGGGCGAGGATCGAATACGACAGCTGCTCCACGGTGAACCGCTCGCGGCCACCGCGCCGCGCCGCCCACTGTGCCTCCACGATCTCCTCGGCCGGGAAGCTCGAGGTGCCGATCGCCCGCACCTTGCCCGCCCGCACCAGGTCGCTGAGCGCACCGAGGGTCTCCTCGACGTCGGTGTGGGGATCCGGGCGGTGGACGAGGTACACGTCCAGGTGGTCCGTCCCGAGCCGTCGCAGGCTGTCCTCCACGGCACGTGTGATCCACAGCCGGGAGGTGCCGCCCCGGTTGCGGTCGAGCGGGCCGGCGGGCATCCGGCTCGCGACCTTCGACACCAGGACGACGTCGTCGCGCCGTCCCTTCAGCGCCCGGCCGATGATCTCCTCCGACTCGCCGAAGGCGTACACGTCGGCGGTGTCGATGATGTTGACCCCGGCGTCCAGCGCCGTCGCCACCATGCGGTGGCACTCCGCCTCGTCGGTGTTGCCCCAGGCGCCGAACATCATCGACCCCAGGCACAGCTGACTCACCTCGATGCCCGTCCCACCCAGAATCCGGTAGTGCACGCTTGCCCTCGTCTCCCAGCGGACGCCCTGTCGCTGTCTTCTCGCAGGCTCGCACGGCGGCAGGCCGGAATCCGATGTCGCGCGGGGCCAGCATCCCTGGCCTGCGTGTTGTGTCCGCAGCACATCGACCCGCGAGTGCGGGCGCACCTAGGCTCAAAAGAAATCCGAACCACTCACCATGGAGGTACCGTGGCCACCGGTCTCACCTCGGCACGCTGGACTCACGTCGCGCTGCCGACCGGCGATCTCGACAAGGCGATCGCGTTCTACACCACACTGACTCCGCTGGTCGTGGTCGAGCGGTTCAAGGACGCCGACGGCGAGAGCGTCTGGCTCTCCAACGACCAGCAGGCCGAGACGCCGTTCGTGCTCGTCCTGGTGTCGTTCAACAAGGACAAGGGCAATCAGCTGGGCCTGCTGCACCCGTTCGCGCACCTCGGCATCGAGGTGCCGACGCGGGAGGACGTCGACGCGCTCGCGGACCGGGCCCGCGAGCTCGGCTGCCTGCACTGGGAGCCCCGGCAGATGCCCGAGCCCGTCGGCTACATCTGCGCTCTGAAGGATCCCGACGGCAACGTCGTCGAGATCTCCCACGACCAGCGGGTGTTCGACTCGGTCCGGGCGAAGTGGGGTTCGTCCTGAAGGACACCCGCGCCGCCGTCGAGACCTACCTCGCGGCGCTGAACGCGCACGACGCTGACGCCGTGGCCGCCTGCGTGGCCGAGGACTTCGTCAACGAGCACACGTCGTCGACGGGACAGAGCCGCAGGGGTCGCGCCGAGTACCGCGCCGCGCTGACCGGGTTCCTCGAGAACTTCGGGGACCTGCACTACGTCCCCGAGTGCATCCTGGTCGACGGCGAGTCGGCCGCGGTGCCGTACGTCATGACGTTCCGGATGCGTTCGGCGGGCGACCGCCCCGTACGCGTGCGCGGCGTCTTCATGTTCACCGTCGCCGGCGGCCTCATCACGCGCCGCACGGACTACTGGGACAGCGGCGAGGTGCAGCGGCAGCTCGCGTGACACCCCCGGCCGACGGCCCCGAATCACCCGGCCGACAGCCCCGAATCATCCCATGACACCCCGTCCACCCCTCGTGCGGACGGGGTGTCGACCTATGCGCACCCCGAACATCCATATCGCTTCGCATGACGCCATCTCGTATCGCTTGACACTGTGCCGTCTCGCATTGAAAGATGCCGTCATGCGACTGGTAACAACACAGGTCGGCCTGGGCCGGATCGAGGACGGGGCCATCGCCCTGCTGGACACGGCTTTTCCGCACGTCGGCGCGGTCCTCGAGCAGGACGGCTCGCTGCAGGGCCTGGCGTCCTGCGCGGTGCGTCGGCGGATCCCGCTCGACCAGGCCACGCTGTTGGCGCCGCTGGGCCGTCCCCGCGCGGTGTGGGGTGTCGGACTCAACTACGTGTCGAAGGCGGCCCGGGCCGGCCGGGGACTGCCCGAGCAGCCGATCCTGTACCTGGCCGCGTCGTCCGGCGTCCTGGCACCCGGCGCGCAGGCGGTGATCCCGCGCGCCGCGACCGAACCCGACTACGAAGGGGAGATCGCGGTCGTCGTCGGGCGCCGGCTGTACCAGGCGTCCGAGTCGGAGATCTGGCCCGCGATCGCCGGCATCACCGCGGCCAACGACATGACGGCACGTGACGTCATGCGCACCACGGCGGTGCCGGCCCTCGCCAAGAGCTTCCCAGGGTTCACGCCGCTCGGCGCCTCGATCTGCACCCCCGACGACCTCGCCGACCGCGACGCCATCCGCGTACGGACCCGGGTCAACGGCGAACTCGTACAGGACGACACGAGCACCGGGATGATCTTCGCGGTCACCGACCTGCTCAGCCGGCTGTCGTGGTTCACCGCCCTCGAACCCGGCGACGTCGTCCTCACCGGAACCCCGGCCGGCACCGGCCAGGACCGCGCGTGCTTCCTTGCCGACGGCGACGAGGTACGGGTCGAGGTGGACGGCGTGCTGTCCCTCGTCACCCACATCGTGCGTCCCACGGACGCCTCACCGCACGACCACCGGCTGACCGAACCGGTCAGCTGACCGCCCCTCACCCTGGAGCACACACCGATGCCCAACTCCTCCCCGTCGTCCTACGACCTCGTCCTGGCCGGCGGCACCGTCATCGATCCGGCGTCGGGCACCCACGCCCGGCTCGACGTGGCGGTCACCGGTGACCGCATCGCCGCGATCGGGGAAGGGCTGGCGGCGGGCGCGGCCCGCACGATCGACGTCACCGGCTCCACCGTGTTGCCGGGCCTCGTCGAGGGCCACACCCACATCTTCCAGTACGTCTCCGCCGTCGGCGCCCCCGCCGAGGAGGCCCACCTGCGGCGCGGTGTCGTCGCCGCGGCGGACGCCGGCACGGCCGGCGCCTCCACGTTCGCGGCCTTCCGCAAGCTGGTGGTCGAGGCGAACCCGCTGCGCATCGTCAACTTCCTCAACGTCTCGGTGCTCGGCCTGATCGACTTCAGGTTCGGCGAGCTGCTCAACCCCGACACCCTGGTCCCCGAGGACGCGCTCGCGACCGCCGAGGCCCACCCCGACATCGTGCGCGGCTTCAAGATCCGCCTGTCCGAGGACGTCGTCGGCGAGAACTGGGAGTCGCTGCTGAAGAAGTCCGTGGCGCTGGCCGAACAGGCGTCCCTCCCGCTGATGGTGCACATCGGCGAGACCGAGGAGCCGGTGCCCGTCGTCCTGGACTACCTGCGCCCCGGCGACATCGTGGCGCACTGCTACACCGGCAAGCCGAACGGCATCCTCGACGGCGACCAGGTGCACCCCGCAGTCATGGCGGCCCGCGAGCGCGGCGTGCTGTTCGACTCCGCCCACGGCAAGAGCAACCTCAGCTTCGAGGTGGCGCGCCGGGCGATCGCCGACGGATTCCTGCCCGACATCCTCAGCTCCGACACCAGCGCCCGCAACTGGCGCGGCCCGGTGTTCGACCTGCTCACCAGCATCTCCAAGCTGGTCGCGCTCGGCGCGCCGCTGGAGGAGTGCATCCGGCGGGCCACCGTCGCCCCCGCACAGCTGCTCGGGCTCGACACCGAGGGCTACGGGCGCCTGGCGGTCGGCGGGCGGGCCGATGTCACGGTCGTCACCTGGACCGACGAGGTCACCCTGCCCGACGCCGCGGGCAACACGATCGTCGCGCCGCGCCTGGAGCCGACCGTCGTGCTGCACGGCGGCGCCGAGGTCGACATCGTGCCGTGGCGCGGTCTGCCGGCGGCGTGACACGCCCGCCCGTCCAGGGGAGGACACGATGAGCGTCGGTGACGTCCACCTGCTGCGGCGCCGACTGCGCGCGGTCCTGGCCACCGGGCGACCCGCCGTCGGTACGTTCGTCAAGCTGGCGTCGCCCGACGTGGTGGAACTGGCCGCGGCGGCAGGGTTCGCGTTCGTGGTCGTCGACCTCGAACACTCCACCCTCACCGAGCAGAACGCCGTCGACCTGGTGCGCCACGCGCACGCGTGCGGCCTGCCGGCCCTGGTCCGGGTTCCCGAGGTGGACGCCGCCGTCGTCAACCGGCTGCTGGAGGCCGGGGCGGTGGGGATCCAGCTGTCCATGCTCACCCGCGTCGCCCAGGCCGAGGCACTCGTGGCGGCGACCCGGTTCGCGCCCGCCGGCCGCCGCTCGGTCAGCCTGGCCAACCGGGCCGCCCGCTTCGGCGCACTCCCGCTGGCCGCCTTCCTCCGCGCCGAGGAGGACGACCCGCCGGTGCTGGTGGGCCAGATCGAGACGGCGGTGACCGATCCTCTGCCGGATCTGGTCGCCGCCCTCGACGTGTGCTTCGTCGGCAGTACCGACCTCGCCGTCGACCTGGGCCTGCCGGCTGACCCGGAGGTGCTGCGCGCCGCGGTGGACCGCGTGCGCGAGGCCGCCCGCTCGGCGGCGGTGGCGTTCGGCGGCTGGGTGCCGGCCCGGGGTGCCGCAGCGGACCTGGGCCTGAGTGACGCCGACTACCTGGTCGTCGGCTCGGACCTGCAGATGTTGGCGGCCGCCCTGCGCGCGGCCGCCGGAGAGGAAAACCAGTGACCACACGCAACGCGGCGCTGTTCCACACCGTCCTCAACTGGGACGAGCTGCCGGTGACCCAGGTGCGTCCGGGAGTCCGGCGTCGCGTCTACGCGACGGACGAGATGATGATCTGCCACCACGAACTCGACGTCGGTATGACGCTCAACCCGCACCGGCACGAGGACTTCGACCAGCTGGTCCATATCGCCGAAGGGCGTGCGAACTACTACGTGGACGGTGTCGCGCACGACATGCGTGCGGGGTCGTTCCTGCTGGTTCCCCGCGGCAGCGAGCACTACGTGGAGCCGACCGAGGCCCCCTGCGTGAACATCGACTTCTTCGTCCCGCCGCGGGCCGACCTGCTTCCCTGACCGAAGGGCCGGCTTGCTGCGGCACCCGGGGCGTGCGGTAACCGATGCCGGGACGGATCGACCCGCTCACCAACCGCCCCGCCACATCCGTCGCCGGGTTTTCGACGGCATCGGCTTCGACACGTCCGCCCAGCTCACCCACACCCGAGTCACCTACCGGGAGGCCTGTCACCCATGACCCGCATCGTCGTGCTCGGAAGCACGAACATGGACCTCGTCGCGTACGTCGACAAGGCCCCGCAGCGCGGAGAGACCGTCAACGGACGCGAGTTCCGTACGGTCCCGGGCGGCAAGGGCGCCAACCAGGCGGTGGCCGCGGCCCGCGCGGGCGGCACGGTGTCGATGATCGGGGCGGTGGGCGCCGACGCCTTCGGCACCCGGTTGCGGGCCGCGCTCGAGGAGTCGGGCGTGCACACCGGCCTGCTACGCACCACAGAAGGCCCCTCCGGTACCGCACACATCGTCGTCGACGACGAGGGTGGCAACGCGATCGTCGTCATCCCCGGCGCCAACGGCACCGTCACCGCCCTCACCCCCGGCGACGAGGCTCTCATCGCGCTCGCGGACTGTCTGCTGCTCCAGCTGGAGATCCCTGTGGAGGGAGTCCTGGCCGCTGCGGAGGCCGCGCGTCGGCACGGCGTACGCACCGTCCTGACTCCCTCGCCCGCCCAGCCCCTGCCCGCCGGGCTGCTCGCCGCCACCGACCTCCTCATACCGAACGAGCACGAGGCCGCCGCGCTCACCGGCATCGGCGACCCGTACCAGGCGGCAGACGCCCTGCTGGACCAGGTACGGGAGGTGGTGATCACACTGGGCTCGGCGGGCAGTCTCTACGCCGCCCGGGGCGCCGAGAAGATCACAGTCCCCGCGCCGCACGTGACCGCCGTGGACTCGACCGGCGCAGGTGACACGTTCGTGGGCACCCTTTCCTTGGCGCTCGGTGAGGGCCGGCCGATGCCGGACGCGCTCGCCTGGGCATCGGCCGCGGCCGCGCTCTCCGTCCAGCGGCCGGGGGCCTCGGCCGCCATGCCGTACCGCACCGAGATCGACGAACTCGCCGCGCAGGCACACAAGGGCCCCCCAACACATCAAGCACCGGACGCGGCAAGGCGGCAGGCACAGGCGCGGATGAAGCAGGCGAAACACCTCTCCTGAACGTCGACCTCGGACCCTCTTCGCGGGACCCGCCGGCCACCCCCCGGATACGCCTCCTGACTCCGGACTCTTCTGCCGGCCAGATCGCCCCCCGACACTCCGGATCCGTGAAAGAAGGCTGATCATGGCCCCATCGACGACCAGCGCCGTCACCTTGGACATCAACGGCGAGAGGTACGCGCTGTGCGTCGACCACCGCACCACCGTGCTCGACGTCCTGCGTGAGCGCCTCGATCTGACCGGCACCAAGAAGGGCTGCGACCAGGGGCAGTGCGGTGCCTGCACCGTTCTGCTCGATGGTCGCCGGACTGTGGCCTGCCTTCAGCTCGCGGTGGCCGCCGAGGGGCGCGAGATCACCACCATCGAAGGCGTCGCCGAGGGCGAGCAACTGCACCCCGTACAGCAGGCGTTCCTCGATCTC